>NZ_JBEBKB010000011.1:0-75733 GCF_040079535.1 Novosphingobium sp.
TTCACAGGGTTTTCAGCAACTAAGCTTAGGCCAAGAAAGTGCCAGTTTTTCAAGCTGGGGGTGTGGGGGTCGGAGGTTCGAATCCTCTCGTCCCGACCAGTTTTCGGAATCAGAAGATGTCCGGGGGGACAACTTCCCGAAAACTCCCAAGCGCAAGCGACGGGGCACTCTTTCGAAACCGCGATCTCGGTTCTGGCCGGATTTTTACCCCAAACATTTTCGTCGCGACGATGGATCCGATTTGTTCAACCAGCGTTGCTTTGCGTTGGGGCAAGGTTTACTCCAAGACCTTGGCCAAAGGGGTGCAGACCATGCGCAAACTGTTGATCGCATTCCTGCTTTTGCTGACTGCACCGTTGCTGGCGGCGCCCGCACAAATGGCCAACATTGCCAGCGAAGCGCAATTCGCCGAATTGGCGCGGACCAGCCCGGGCGGACGCTATGCCAGTTTTCCCCAGGTGATGTTCGTGATCGATCGTGCGGCCAAAGGCGGGCCACAGCTGCACTTCGTCAATTCCCGGCAATACGAGTTTCATATCGATTTTGTGCAGCGCAGCTATCTTTCCACCCAAACGGCCGAGGCGCTGCTGGATGCCAACTATTCCCAGCCCAACCGCCGCTTCGTATTCGGATCAATCCTGCACTATCAGGCGCTTGGCCGCTACGGCGTGGAATTCTGGGAAGGCGATGTCCTGACACCTGAAGTGCTGGCCTTGACGATGGACATGCTGCAGCGCAATTTCCCTGCCCCATTGGCCTTCAAACCCAATTCGCAGCAGCAATCGCAACTGGCCGCGGAAACGCAGGGGCTGGCTGTGATCGATCAGAACGCAGTCTATGCCAGCCGCAGCGAAATGGTGCTGAACGCGGGCCGTGCCACCGGGCGGCTCAGGATTGTGCCCCGGCTGGATGATGATCTGCTGCTTGCACCTGGCGATATCGTGGTGCTGGGCGAGGCACCGCTGCGATTAAGCCCGGTGGCAGGGATTATCACAGCCGCGTTTTCTACTCCGCTGGCCCATGTCAATCTGCTCGCCAAAAGCTGGAAGATCCCCAACGGCTATGTCCGCGACGCCTTGACCAAATTCGCTGCGTTTGATGGGCAATGGGTTCGGATGGAGGCCGGCGAAACGATCACCATCCGCCGGGCTACGGCCAAGGAAATAGCCGCTGCCCAGCGATCGCAAGGCAGGCGCAAGGTGCAGATAGCCCGTTCAGACCTGACCTACAGGCTCTTGCCTGCGCTGGGCCAGATCCGTGCCCGCGATTCTGTGCGGGTCGGCTCAAAGGCGGCCAATCTGGGCGAGATCGTGGCCCACCATAACCCCGCCACGGACGATTTCGAAGTTCCCGGCGGCTATGCCATCCCCTTTGCCTGGTATCAGGAATTTCTGCAGATCAATGGGCTGGACCGCAAGATCGCCGTGCTGCTTGCTGATCCGAAAATGCGCAGCGACGGCGCTTATCGCCGCCAACGGTTGGCCGCGCTGCGCGAAGACTTCAAAGCTGGCAAGCTCCCAATGGGGCTGGATACGAAATTGGCAGAGCGCACCGGTACGGAAATCGGCGATGGTGGCGTGTTCGTGCGCAGTTCAACCAACAGCGAAGACTTGCCGGGCTTCAACGGCGCAGGGCTCTATAGCAGCGTGCCCAACGTCACCGATCAGGCCAGCCTTGAAGCGGCCGTCAAGGTGGTGTGGGGATCGGTCTGGAACGATGGCGCCTTTGCCGCGCGCGAGGCCGCCGGGATCGATCACCGCAGCGTGATGGCCGGGGTCCTGGTTCAGCGCGGCATGAATTCGGAAAGCTCGGGCGTGATGATTACTGAGAACCCGTTTGATCCGGACGAATGGGGCACCGTGTTCATCAACGCCAAGCGCGGCCTGGGCATCCGGGTGGTTGAAGGCCGGCGGATGGCCGAACAATTGCTCTATCGGCCCGATCCAGAATCTATCCAGGTCCTGACCCGATCAACCGACGATGCGATGCTAAGTTTCGATGCCGGCGGCGGGGTGCGCGAAATTGCGGTAGAGCCCGGCCGGTTGGTGCTGACCGACGAACGCGCAAAGCGGCTTGCCAAAGTTGCCCGGCGGATTGCCATCATCTTTGGCGGGCGGGTGCAGGATATCGAATGGCTGATGATCGGTGAGACTATCTATATCGTCCAATCGCGGCCCTATCTGCGCGGCAACTGACCGGAATTTTCCTACACGAACCAATTTGGTTATGTGGATTGCTCCCTGAACCCAAGGAGCACTATCCCATGGCACTACTCGACGCCCTGATCGGGCCCGTCGTTTCGATCATCGACAAAGTCATCCCCAACCCTGCCCAGCGCGACAAGGCCAAGCTGGAACTGCTGCAATTGCAGGGCAGCCAGGATCTCGCCGAAATTCAATCGCGACTTTCGGCCATAGTCGCCGAGGCCAATTCACACGATCCATGGACCAGCCGGGCCCGTCCCAGCTTTCTCTATGTGATGTACATCCTGCTGCTGTGGGCATTGCCGATGGGTGTGCTGGCAATGTTCAGCCCCGATCGCGCCCAGGCGATTGCGGCGGGCATGAACGCCTATCTTTCGGGTCTGCCAGAGCCGCTCTATGCGCTGTTTGGCACCGGCTATCTGGGCTACACTGCGGCACGCCAATGGGGCAAGATCGCCGGCAGCGACAAGTAATCCCCGTCAAAGGTCAGACTTGGTTAGCTTCAGGTAATTTTTCTGCGCTAAGATTGCCCGATACCGGCGCCACTGGCATGCCGGAGATTGGGAGATCGATCGTGCAGGCAAGTCCTTTGAAGCAGACCAGGTCTGGCCGGCTGGCGGCAATTGTGATGGTGCTTGCCGTCACGGCGCTTGGCGCCTGCGCTGATCCCAATGCCGCGCTCAACGAAAAGGTTGCCGCCGCCGAAGCCGCGGCCAAGCGCGCCGAAGATGCCGCGATCAAAGCCGAAAAGGCGCTGGCGGATGCGGCAAATCCCAAGGAAGCCCCGGCGACCATGGATGGCGGCCCGCAGCTTGCCCCCGAAATGCAGCAAACCCCGCCCGATCCGATGGTGCAATCAGCCCAGGTCGAGGCTGAGGAGCAATCCCCGCAGCAATAGCGCTTGTGCATCGTGCGGGCCGGATTAAGGCTGGCTTTCGGTTTTCCCAGCCCAAAGCGAGCCGCCGAACGTGTCTTCCCGCAAAATCCTCGTCCTCAATGGCCCCAACCTCAACCTGCTCGGCACGCGTGAGCCGGAGATTTACGGCTATGCCACGCTGGATGACATCGCCCAGCGGCTGGCGGCGCGCGGCGCGGAACTGGGGTTTGCGGTAGATTGCCGCCAGACCAACCATGAAGGCGTGCTGGTCGATTGGCTCCACGAAGCGCGCACCCAGCAGGTTCACGCGGTGCTGTTGAATGCTGGCGCCTATACCCACACCTCGATCGCGCTGCTTGATGCGATCCGGGCGATCCAACTGCCGGTGATCGAAGTGCACCTGTCTGATCCCGAAACGCGCGAACCGTTTCGCCACCTCTCCTATGTCGGCATGGCCGCTGTGGACTGTATCAAGGGGCTGGGCCCGGATAGCTACATCGTCGCGCTTGAGCGCGCCGCCGCGCTTTAGGCTTGCCTCTGTTGGCCAGCCGCCGCATAGGCAAAGGCCCTGTTTCAAATAAGAGGATCGCATGAGCGAGACAAAGGGCGTCAGCCGCACCAGCGGCATGAATATCGACAGCAAGCTGGTGCGCGAACTGGCCGAACTGCTGGCCGAAACCGGGCTTAGCGAAATCGAAGTGGAGGACGGCACCCTCAAGATCAAGGTCGCGCGCCAATTGGTTGCTGCGCCTGCTGCAATGCACGTTGCCGCTGCGGCCCCGGCGGCTGCCTCTGCTGTTCCCCTGCCCGCCGCCGCGCCAGAGCCTGTATCAGCCGCTGCCGATCCAGGTGCGCTCAAATCGCCAATGGTCGGCACGGTCTATCTCTCGCCAGAACCCAGCGCAGCCGCATTCATTACGGTCGGCCAGCAGGTCAAGGCCGGGGATACCCTGGTGATTATCGAAGCGATGAAAGTGATGAACCCGATCACCGCCGACAAGGCCGGTACGATCAAGGCGATCCTGGTCGAAAACGCGCAGCCGGTCGAATATGACCAGCCGCTGGTGGTCATTTCCTGATCCAATGGGCATTTCGCGTATCCTGATCGCCAACCGCGGCGAAATCGCACTGCGTATTCACCGTGCAGCCCACGAAATGGGAATCGAAACGATCGCGGTGCATTCCACCGCCGATGCCGATGCCATGCATGTCCGGCTGGCCGATCACGCGGTTTGCATTGGCCCGCCTGCGGCAAAGGACAGCTATCTGAACGTTGCGGCGATCATTTCAGCAGCAGAAATCGCCCATGCCGATGCGATCCACCCGGGCTATGGCTTCCTTTCGGAAAACGCCCAGTTCGCCGAAATCGTCGAAAGTCACGATATCGCGTGGATCGGGCCCAAGCCCGAACACATCCGCACCATGGGTGACAAGGTTGAGGCCAAGCGCACCGCCGGAAAGCTGGGCCTGCCATTGGTGCCCGGCAGCGATGGCGCAATCGAATGCCCCGAAGAAGCCGCCAAGATTGCGGCCGAAATCGGCTATCCGGTGATCATCAAGGCGGCCAGCGGCGGCGGCGGGCGCGGGATGAAAGTCTGCAATGGCCCGGACGAGCTGGCAACGCTGATACTGCAGGCCGGAACCGAGGCCAAGGCCGCCTTTGGCGATGCCACGGTCTATCTTGAAAAATACCTTGGCAACCCGCGCCACATCGAATTCCAGGTGTTTGGTGACGGGAACGGCGAAGCGATCCATCTGGGTGAGCGCGATTGCAGCCTGCAGCGCCGCCACCAGAAGGTGCTGGAGGAAGCCCCATCACCCATCCTCAGCCCGGATGAACGCAACCGGATGGGCGGCATCGTGGCCAAGGCAATGGCCGATATGCACTATCGCGGCGCCGGCACGATTGAGTTTCTGTGGGAAAATGGTGAGTTCTATTTCATCGAAATGAACACCCGCCTGCAGGTGGAGCACCCCGTTACCGAAGCGATCACCGGGGTCGATCTGGTCCGCGAACAGATCCGCATTGCCGATGGCAAACCGCTATCGGTCAAACAGGAAGACATCGAGTTCACCGGCCACGCGATCGAATGCCGGATCAACGCTGAAGACCCTTGGACGTTCGCCCCATCACCGGGCCTGGTTTCCAGCTATCACGCCGCCGGGGGCATGAACGTGCGGGTCGATAGCGGGCTTTACGCCGGATACAAGATTCCGCCCTACTACGATTCCATGATCGCCAAACTGATCGTCAAAGGCCGCACCCGCGAAGGCTGCATCATGCGCCTGCGCCGCGCGCTGGAAGAAATGGTGATCGGCGGGGTCAAAACCTCAATCCCGCTGCATCAGGCACTGATGAGCGAGCCCGATTTCATCCACGGTGATTATACGATCAAGTGGCTGGAAGAATGGCTGGCGAAAAGAAACGCCTGAGCCAACAGGTCCTCTCCCATTTTGCGAAGCACAACGGGGGAGGTGGCAGCGCGGAGCGCTGACGGAGGGGCCGCTTTTACTTTCCGCTCTACTCCAATGGCACCCCGGGCATCTGCTTCGCCGTCCGGATCGTCAGGCTGGTTTTCACGCTCGCCACATTCGGCGCTGGCGTCAGCTTGCTGGTCAAAAACTCCTGAAAGCTCTGCAAATCCTTGCTGACGATCTTCAGGATGAAATCGATCTCACCGTTCAGCATGTGGCATTCGCGCACTTCGGGCAGATCGCGCATTGCCTCTTCAAACTGGCGCAGCGAATCTTCGGCCTGGCTTTTCAGCGAAACCATCGCGAAAACGGTGATCGCAAAGCCAAGTTTGGAGGCATCGAGATCTGCGTGATAGCCGCGAATCACGCCCAGTTCTTCCAGCGCCCTCACCCGGCGCAGGCACGGCGGCGCAGTAAGGCCAACACGCTGGGCCAGTTCCACATTGGTGACCCGGCCTTCATCTTGCAATTCGGCCAGCAAGCGGCGGTCGATTGAATCGAGATTGGCCATGCTTCCACCCCTTTTGAGCCGTATCGGGCGTTGTCGCCTGCGAGTTTCGGCAATGAACACGCTCAGCAAGAGCCTGCCGTGATAATATTATTGTTTATGACCGCAACTGTCCCGCTTTGCAACGCACCTTTCGCTGCCTGCCCCGGCTGGGGACAAGTCTGGTAAACGGCCTCGCGCGCAAGTCTTGCGCAGGGGTAATAACGGGCATGCTGTTCGATGATCGCTTGGGAACCGTGCTGCGCATGCGCGCGGATTCCGCTGGCACGCGTCGAATCCAGTTGCGCCAGCTGATCGACCTGCTCGGCACCTATCCCAGCACCGCACGCGGCGCCGGGATTGAGGCGGCTTATGCCCGGCTGGGTGAATTGCTGAGCGCAATCCCGACGGCCGAAACCACGATATTGCTAAGCGATCCCGCGCTGCGGCTGCGTTCGCCCCGGTTGGTTGCCGCTGTTGCACAAGGCGATCCGCGCATTGCCGCCGCCGCGCTGCACCGTGCGGAATTGGGTGAAGAGGAATGGCTTGACCTGATCCCCGCGCTGGCTCCTTCGGCCCGGCAGTCCCTGCATCAGCGGCGCGATTTGCCGTCAGCGGTAGGCGGACTGCTGACCCGGTTGGGAGTTCGCGGCCGCGGACTTCCCCCGGCCGGCGAAGCTGTGAAGGCGCAGACCCCTGCACCTGATCCCAAACCAGTGGCCGCGCCGCCAGCTCCTGCGCCAGAGCCTGCGGCAAAGCCTGTTGGGGAACGCCAAGCCATTCCGCAGTCCGCCGCGCCTTCACCGTCAGCGCCCAAGGCGCCTCAGACCCAGCCCGCCGAGGTGCTTGTTGCCGATGAGCCGCCCGGCCGCGGCGATAAAATCGGTGCGATTGTCCGCCGGATCGAGGCCTATCGCCGGGCCAAGCAGGTGATGGACCATTCGGCCGATGATGCCCCCCGCCTTCCGCTGGGCGAAGAGCATGTTCTCGAAGTATCGGGGCCAGTGCGGGCCTGCGATTTCGCCACCGACAGCGCGGGGCGCATTTCGTGGTGCGATGCCGGGGTAGCCCCGATGCTGATCGGCCAGCGGCTGGGCGTAAACGATGCGATCGCCCGCCTGCTTCGCCAGCGCCAACCGCTGCGCGCAGAGCCGGTTGTGCTGGCTGGCGCTCCTGCGATCACCGGATCCTGGCAGATCGATGCGCTGCCGTGGTTTGATCCGCTGGGCGGCCATTTTCTGGGCTATCGTGGGCGTTTGCGGCGCCCGGCAGAAGCCGCATCGGAAATTGGCCCCACTCCCCTGCCCGATAGCGAGGCAGACCGGATCCGGCAGATGCTGCACGAATTGCGAACCCCGGTGAATGCCATCCAGATTGGCGCAGAAATCATCCAGCAACAGCTTTACGGCCCATCCCCGCACGAATACCGCGCGCTGGCTGCCGCAATTGCGGGCGATGCTGCCAAGATCCTGGCGGCATTCGATGAACTGGAACGGCTGGCCAAGCTGGATAGCGGCGCGCTTAATCTGGACCCTGGCGAAGCTGATCTTGCTGGAATCATCAATGCGACCGCCGGCCAGCTTGACGCCCACACCAAGGGCCGGGGCAGCGGGTTCGATCTCAAGTTCGAAGCCGGTCAGACCACCGCCGCAATCGCCCCGATTGAAGCGGAACGGGTTATATGGCGGTTGCTGGCGACTCTGGCAGGAACCAGCGCACCCGGGGAACGCCTGAAACTGCGGCTGCGCGAGAAGGCGGGCACACTCAGGATCGATCTCGCGCTCCCCGCTGCGCTGGCCAAGCTTGAAGACGAAGCGCTGTTCAGGGCAGGCCCTGGCGCGGTTCCGCAAATCATCGCAGCGGGGATGTTCGGCGCCGGATTCGCCCTGCGGCTGGCCCGCGCCGAAGCAGCAGCCGCCGGGGGCGCCCTGCGCCGCAAAGCGGGCCGGTTGCGGCTGACACTGCCGGGCTTGACCCACGCCCAGCCCGGTCATACCGAAGGTGAACAGGCAAGCGGCATCGACGCGGCTTGATTGGCTGCGATCAGGGGACGATTCTTGGCAGTGTTGCGTATCTCGGATCTGCCAGCCCAGCCTGAATTCGTGCGGTTCAAGGCTGGATTCGGCCAGCGCTTCATGCTGACAGTAGACACCGAAGAAGAATTTGACTGGGACGAACCACTCAATCGCGAAGTCCATACTGTCCATTCGGTGGTGCGGCTGGCCAAATTCCAGGAATTCTGTGAAGGTCTGGGCGTTATCCCGGTTTATCTGGTTGATTATCCGATCGTCTCGTCACCATCTGCAATTGCGATTCTGAAGGATGCAGTCGCTTCGAGAAAGGCCGAAGTTGGCGTTCAACTGCACCCCTGGGTCAATCCTCCGCACGATGAAGAAGTCAATCAGTTCAACAGCTTTGCCGGCAACCTTCCGCCCGCGCTTGAACGGGCCAAATTCCAGGCACTGCGCGACAAGATTGAGGAAACGATCGGAGTTGCCCCGCTGATCTACCGCGCCGGGCGTTATGGTGTGGGGCCCAATACCACCGAAATTCTGACTGATTGCGGCATGGCAATCGACACATCGGTTCGCTCGCGTTTTGATTACAGCGCTGGCGGCGGGCCAAATTTCCGCGATTTTCCGCTTCGTCCCTATTGGTTGAACAAGGCACGGGGGCTGATGGAACTGCCGCTTACCTCGGTCTTCTGGGGGCCACTGCGTCAGCTTGGCCCGTGGCTCTATCCGCAGATGTGGCGGGTCCCCAGGCTGCGCGGACTGCTTTCAAAAATCGGCCTGCTCGAACGAATTCCACTTACACCTGAAGGCGTTACGATCACCGAAGCGTTGCGCGGGATAGACATTGCGCTTGATGACGGGCTGCCGGTGCTGGTCTTCTCTTTCCATAGCCCGTCGTTGGCACCGGGCTTTACGCCCTATGTCCGCAATGAGGACGATCTTGATGCGCTATACGATTGGTGGCGGCAGGCTTTCGGCTATCTTGCGCAGCGCGGCGTAAGGCCGATTTGCGTTGGCGAACTGATCGCATCAGTGGAGCTTGCGTAAGTGCGCACACGCGGCTAACCCGCCGCTTGCTTCGCACGCATGGGCCTGTAGCTCAGTTGGTTAGAGCTGGCCGCTCATAACGGCTAGGTCGCGGGTTCGAGTCCTGCCGGGCCCACCAGCGGCGAAGATGAAGATACCCCGGTCGGGGAGTAGCGCAGCCTGGTAGCGCATCTGCTTTGGGAGCAGAGGGTCGCAGGTTCGAATCCTGTCTCCCCGACCAACTTCCCCGATCAAGGAGAGCAGCGATGGCCGGTGTGTGGTTCGACGAGCTTTCCGTTGGTCAACGCTTCGATCACCCGATTCGCCGCACTGTGACTGAAACCGACAATGTGCTGTTCACCACCATGACGCACAATCCAGCGCAGTTGCATTTGGACGAGGCCTATATGGCGGGGACCGAATTTGGCACCAGGATCGTCAATTCATGCTTCACGCTGGGCCTCATGGTTGGAATATCAGTGAATGACACAACGCTGGGCACAGCGGTCGCCAACCTGGGCTGGGACGAAGTGCGTTTTCCCAAACCGGTTTTCGTTGGCGATACGCTTAATATTGTCAGTGAGGTTCTGGAACTGCGCGAATCAAAATCACGGTCTGATGCCGGAATCGTCACTTTCCTGCACCAGGCCCTCAATCAGCATGGTGATCTGGTAGCCACCTGCAAGCGATCTGGATTGCAACGCAAGCGCCCTGCCGCATGATCCTAGCGGCGCGGCGCGGCGGTAAAAACCTTCACTTTCACCGATATCCCGGCAATTAGCGGCCGCGGACTTGGTTCATCGAGTACAATCCGTACCGGCACCCGCTGGGTCACCTTGACCCAGTTTCCAGTGGCGTTCTGGGCTGGCAACACCGAAAACTCACTGCCGGTGCCGGCGCCGATCGCTGCAACATGGGCCTTCAGAACAAGTCCGGGATAGGCATCAAAACGCACCTCAGCCAGTTGGCCAACCTGCATCTCAGCCAGGTCAGTCTCCTTGAAATTCGCCTCGATATAGGTCGATCCATCAGCGACCAAGGTGATCACAGGAAGGCCAGTAATCGCATCCTGTCCAAGTTGCAGCCGATCCGCTTGCGACACCACACCGCTGACCGGCGCGCGCACCTCGGTGCGCCGCAGCGATAGCTGAGCAACACTGTGCTGGGCGCGGGCTGCGGCAAGTTGCGGGTAGACTCCGGGCACCTGGGAACCAGTTGCCAGCTTGGCGGCTGCCTCGTCCCGCTTGGCTTCAGCTGCATGCAAGGCATCTTCGGCCAGGGCAACCTGGTGCTGAGCGGCCTCATAGGCAGCCTTGGTGGCAAACCCGCGCTTCCACAGTGCTTCCTGACGGACCAGATTTGCCCGGGCATAGGCGATCTGTTCGCGGGCCGCTGAAATATCGGCTCCCGAAAGCGCGCTGGAACTGGCCAGCGAAGTCTGGCTAGCCTGGGCTGAGGCAATGGCGGCGTTAGCCTGGGTCAGTTGCAGCTGAAACTGTTCGGGATCGATCCTGAACAACAAGTCTCCGGCTTTAACATGCTGATTTTCCTTTACGAATACTCCAACAATTTTGCCACCCACTTCGGCGCTGACGGATATCTTGTCGAGATGAACATAGGCATTGTCGGTTGAAACCTGACCTTGCAGGCTCCGCCAATAGACCACGCTGCCAACAATCAAAGCCAACGGCACCGACAGCATCAGCAGCAAGCGCCCCCAATGCCGCCTGGGTTTTGGCGGTGGCGCCAATTCTTCGGTGCTGCGCACATCAATTTGGGCATCGTGGTCAGCCATGGGATACCAGGTCCGCATTGGTGCCCGGAATCAGGTTCTGCCGGATGGTATCAAGAACCCGGCACAATTCATCACGCTGGGCCGGGCTGATCCCATGCAGAGCCAGCATCTCCAGCCCATCTGCCAGCGGCCGCAATTGCCCCAACAGATCATCCGCTTTCTCAGTCAAAAACAGTCGCCACGATCGGCGATCAGCGGGATCGGGCTTGCGCTCCACCAGCCCAGCGTCCTGCAGCCGATCAACCATCCGGCATACGCTGATCGGTTCAACATCAAGCAGTTCGGCCAGACCGCCCTGGTTTACGCCTTCATGGCGGCGCAGCATAACCAGAACTTGCCATTGCTGCCGGGTTACCCCGATTGACCGGGCCCGTGCATCAAAGGATCGCCGCGCAAGCCGCGACACATCGCCAAGTTTGCTGAAGAGGTTTTCGTCCATGCTCTACATATAGTACGCATGCCTATAATCGTCAAATGCCATCACTTGCCGTCCTCCTGGATACCAAATTGCATCATTGGCCAGAAATTCGTGGCCGGGTTCAGCGCTTAAGCCGGGAAGCAGTCGCACCAACCCGCAGTGCAAAAATAAGGATCAGGGCGTAGGCCAGCGCCGGAACCGCAAAGACAAACGCCAGACCAGCGGTATCTGCTAAACGGGCCACCAGGAATGGAATTGCCCCGCCGAAGGAAATCGCCAGGACCAGCAGACCCGAAGTGGCGCTTTTCGAAACTTCCGAACGCTCCAGCGTCAAAGTGAAGATCGTCGGAAACATGATTGAATTGAACAGCCCGACAGCCAGTGCCGCATAGCCCGATACGGCGCCAATCCCGCAAAAGGCTATCACGCATAGCAAGGCCGCCATGCTCGCGCAGAAAACCAGCAAGTGATCTGCCCTTGACCTGGTCAGCAGCACCGATCCCACGATCCGCCCCAACAGTGCCCCGCCCCAATAGAGATTGGCCAAATAGAATCCGCCCTGTTCAAACGGCAGACCCAGCACGGCTGGTTGATGAAGGAAGGCAATCATGATCGAGCCGATCGATACTTCAGCGCCAACGTAGAGCCCGATCGAAAGAGCGCCAAAAATCGCCCAGCGCGAACGCAGCGCAGCCAGCACTGGCGCGCGCGACTGCGGCGTGGACTCGGCCGCAGCACGGCCAATCCGAAACCGCTGCAGGAATACAGCGACCAGCAAAAGTCCGAGAAGCAGCGCCAACGAGGCAAAGGCACCGCCTACGGCTTGCAGCACGGTAGCACGATTATCGGGCATGGACTGCACATGCGAGCCTATGGTGCTGCCCCCCAACATGACGAATGACCCATAGTTGACGCCCAGCACAACCCCGAGCGAGTTGAAGGTTTGCGCCAGGTTGAGCCGGAAATGGCTGGTTTGCGGCGGACCCAGCATCGCCGCCAGCGGATTGGCGGCCACCTGCAAGGTGGTAATCCCGACCGCCAGCACAAACAGCGCGCCAAGCACCGCCGGATATGAATCCAGCATCACACCCCAGCGCACCAGCAAGCAGCCGCTGGCCATGGTCGCCAAGGCAATCAGGATGGTGTTGACGGCCCCAAGCCGGTTGCCCATCGCAGCAGCCGGAAAAGAAGCCAGGCCGTTTGCCAGGAAACTTACAAGCTGGATCATCAGCGCTTCGGTATAGTTGAGCTTGAACGCCCCACGCATCGCAATGATCAGGGGATCGTTGTTGGATGAAATGAAGCCCCAGCCGAAGAACAATGCGGCAACTGCGATGAAAGCGCCGCTAATGCCAAGTTCGCGCAGACGCTGGGTCAAAACTCTACCTCCAGACGAAAGTCGTCACCTCACCGGCTGGCATGGATAAGCCAAATCGGCTTGTGCCTGCTTTCACGGAAACGGGCAAATCGCCCTTGGTTGCGTTGTGGGCCAATAGCACCATCTGTCCATCAGGATTGCGAAACGCCGCAAATTTAAGCCCTTCAGGACCGCCGCTGCTGGCTAAGACGCGGGCCCCCGGGCGCACAAAACGGCTGACATGGCCAAGCACGTAATACTCAACATTGCGCGTTACCGCGCGGGTACGAGTATCGATTGAAACCACCGCGCGGCAATTGGCGCAGCCGCCCAGATGTGGCCCCTTGTTCTGATCAAGCGCCAGGTTCCACAAGATTGCACCCTTGCCCCCGGCCCGCACCGTTTTGATTATGAGACTATCGGTCATCCACTCCAGGGTACCGCCCCAGTCTGGTGCCCAATCCCCGCCCGAACATTCGGTGAAGAACAGTTCCTTATCGGGGTAGGCTTGCTTGACCTGCTCCATAACGTCAGGGTTTCCGCCATAGCAGTGCCAGGCCACGCCTTCGATATGTGCACGCGCAGCCGGGTCGGCCAATACCGCAAGCGGTTGCTCGGGTTTGTCCCAGTTATGGTCCCATTCAAGGATCCCAACCTTGCGGCCGCGCGCCGCCAGGGCCGGGCCAAGATGCCCGCCGATCATCGCCGCACGCTCAGCCGGTCCAGCCCGCATGCCCGGGTAATCGGCCGGTTCGAAATCGGGCTCGTTCTGAAGCGACACATAGCGCACCGGCAGCCCGGCCGCCTCCATCGCATCAAGATACCGCACAAAGTACCGCGCATAGGCGCCATAGTGTTCGGGCTTCAGATTGCCCTTGATCAGACTGCCACTGGTTTTCATCCAGGCAGGCGCGCTCCACGGGCTGGCCATCAAGGTTATGTCGGGATTGACGGCCCTGGCTGCCTTTAGCGCCGGGATCTGTGCTTTTTCGGCCCTTGCCATCGAGAAATGCGTAAGCGCCGGATCGGTCTGCCCAGCCGGCATATCGTCGAGCGAATAATGTTCACTCGAAAAATCAGACGCCCCGATCGGAACGCGAACAAAGCTGATCCCAAGCCCGTTTTTGCCAAACAGTTCGGAAAAAAGGCTTTCGCGTTCGGCGCCGGTCAGCACATTCTGGAACAGATGGGCCGAGGCATCCGTCATGGCTGCGCCAAAGCCGACGACATCCTGCCGCTGGTCGGTGGGATCGATCACCACTTCACCGGCCTGCGCAGCGCCAGCCAAGGTCAGCTCGATCGGCGCGGCAGGAGTAAGCTTGCGGCTTTGGTCAATCGAGCTGGACCATATCGAAACAGACGGCCTGGCCGCAATTGGCATCGGTTCGGTGCCTTTTCCGGCATTGCATGAGGCCATCAGGCAAGCGGCCAGAACAACGGCAAAGCCGCGTTGCAAGGCTGGATGAATCATCAGGCTGCCGCTGGGCAAGTTTTGGCAACATACTCTGCATGGCTGGGCATCACATCCACACATTTGCCGATGACCGACCGGATATTGCCAAGAAATTGCGCTATTTGCGCGTCGCTCTTGATATCCACCAAAGGATCATGGCCGCGCGGGATCATGCCTTGGCCCAGAAATACCTGGATCCAGCTTTCTTCGGTGAACAGCTCTTCTTCCTCCGGGAAAATCCTGGCATTGGCCATCCACAAATCGATCTTGCGCTGCAGCGAACCGGGCACTTCCATCGTGCGGCAATAGTCCCAGAAAGGCGTGTCAGAACGCTCTGTAGCTTTATAATGCAGGATAATGAAATCGCGGATCCGTTCGTATTCCAGATCGCTTTGCCGATTGAACTGATCAATGTTTGATTGATCAAAACCTGCATCGGGCAGCAATCTGACCAGCCGGACGATCCCGGAATGGACCAGATGCAAACTGGTCGATTCCAGCGGCTCGAGGAACCCGCCCGCCAGCCCAATTGCCACGCAGTTCTTGTTCCACAGCTTGCTGCGCTTTCCTGCCTTGAAGCGGACTTTGTTGGGCTCTGCCAGAACCTCTCCATCAAGATTGCCACGCAGGATTGCCTCGGCGGTATCGTCATCCATGAACTGGCTGGAATAGACGTGGCCATTGCCGGTGCGGTGTTGCAGCGGAATGCGCCACTGCCAACCAGCACCGCGGGCGATTGATCGGGTGTAGGGAGTGAAATTGTCTTCGTTTCGGCGGCATGGCAAAGCGATTGCACGATCGCACGGCAGCCAGTGGCTCCAGTCTTCGAAGCCGGTTTTCAGGGCACCCTCGATCAGGATTGCGCGAAAGCCCGAGCAATCGATGAACAAATCAGCATCGATTACCCCGCCGTCGGCCATCGTCAGACTCTCGATGAACCCGTCCGCGCTGCGCAAGTTAACGTCCACCACCTTGCCTTCGCGCCGCTTGACCCCGCGATCCTGCGCATATCCCGAAAGGAACTGAGCGAACAACGAGGCATCCATGTGGAAGGCATGAACTATCTGCCCCAGCGGGCTATCGCCCATGTTGGGCTGGGCCCGCATGAATTTATTGGTGGCGACAGAGGCAGTGTTGATCGAAAAATCGATGAACGGATCGGCCCTGCCCTGCGCTTGCAGTTTGAGCCAATAGTGATGCATCCGCAGCCATTCCAGATCCTGGCCAATTACCCCAAATCCGTGGACGTAAGCATCGTCGCCCCGCAGCCAGCCTTCAAACCGGATGCCTAGTTTGAAGCTGGCCTGGGTGCGCTGCATGAATTCATTTTCGTCCAGACCAAGCAAGTCGTTGTACTTCTTGATCGCCGGGATCGTAGCTTCGCCCACACCAATCGTGGCGATTTCCTCGCTTTCGATCAGAGTTATCTCATAGAGTCCCTGGAACAGACGGGCGAGCAAGGCCGCAGTCATCCAACCAGACGAACCGCCGCCAACGATTGCGATCTTGCGCAGGCTTTTCATCAGGCCCTCTCCTATGGACAGGTCAAGATCGCAGGTGCCTCTTGCAATGCGCCGATCCGCCGCGCCTTTGCATAAGACAAGCCATAGCCGCGGGCAAACAACTGTTGCGTGAGCGGATAGCCGTTGCCAGGGCACGTCGTGTTCGGCCAGGCGAAGGACAGGCGTCCGGAAAATGCATAGCCGCGTTGGCCAGCGAAAAGTTCGGCCAAAGCGCCCGCTTCGCTGCCGGGCAGGAACGCCGCCACGAAGGCATCGCTGCGATTGATCAGATCGGTCGCATAGGTCGTGCGGCCCGAATAGAGCACTGTGATTACGGGCAATCCGCGGCCCGCAACCCTATCCAGCAACGCCTTGTCGGCTGGATATTGCACCGACTGGCCGATCGGCGCAGGCCAACGAACATCACCCTTGGTTTCCGCGTGCGGGGTTTCACCCAGCACCGCCAGCACGGCATCGAATTTTCCCCCGTCGATCGCCCCGCCATCGGGCGACCATGTGACATTGGCATCGCCATAAACCCGGCGCAGCCCGGCCAGCAGGGTTTCGCCGGTGGTGAAATCGGCATTGGTGGTATCATCGCCCTGCCAGGTTACAGTCCAACCGCCTGACTGGATCGGAAAGCTATCCGCCGCAGCGCCAACCACCAGAATTTTCTTGCCAGTCTTCAGCGGCAGGGCACCGCGATTGTTCTTGAGCAGAACGGCCGATTTGCGCACGGCTTCCTGCGCCAGGGGACGATCAGTCAGCGCCGTTTGCTGCCCGGTAAACCGCCCTGACAAGACGCCGCGATCGAACATACCAGCGCGGAATTTAACCCGCAGGATCCGGGTAACCGCATCGTCGATCCGCGCCATCGGCACCCGGCCTTCGCGAACATCGGCCACGGTATTGGCAATGAATGCCTTCCAGTCATCGGGAACCATGAACACATCGGTCCCGGCATTGATCGCCTGCGGACAGTGATCCCTGGTGCAGCCCGGAATCTGCTCGATCGCGTTCCAATCCGAAACCACCAGCCCGTCAAATTTGAGGCGCTGCTTGAGCACGCCCGTAATCATCGCCCGGTTGCCGTGCATCTTTCCGAACGGCACAGCATCGCCTGCGGGAACCAGCATCGTCCAGCTATTGTAGCTGATCATCACGGTCTGCACCCCGGCATCGAGTGCGGCATAATAGCCAGCACCATCAACCTTGACGTATTGCGCCAATGGGCTGCGATTTTCACCCTGATCGATGCCGCCAGCAGTGCCGCCATCACCGGCAAAATGCTTGACCGAAGCCAGCACATCACCATCGCCGTTCAACTGCCCTTGAAGCCCGCGGATCAAGGCTGCGCCATTGCGCGCGACCAGCGCCGGATCGCTCGAATAGCTTTCATAGGCCCGGCCCCAGCGCTGGTTCTGCACCACTGCCACGGTGGGGGCGAAGGCCCAGTTGATCCCGGTTGCACGAACCTGCCTGGCTGTCGCCCGGCCGATCCGGTGCATCAGGTTCAGATCGTTTGCCGCTCCCAGCCCGATGTTGTGCGGAAAAGTGGTGGCGCCGCGCACGTTGTTGTTGCCGTGAACCGCATCGATCCCCCAGATCAATGGGATCCGGATATTCATGTCAGTGCTCATGGCGCCAGCCGAATAGGCGGCGGCCAGTTTGGTCCAGTCGGCCAGCGTAGCGGCCTTGTTCATCCCCGGCCAGGCACCGCCGCCGTTCAGTATTGTGCCGATATAGTACTGGCGAACCTGATCGGGCGTGATCGAACGGATTTCCGCCTGGGTCATCTGTCCGATTTTCTGTTCCAGGGTCATCCCGGCCACAATCCGGGCAATCCGGGCTTCGATACCGGCATCAAGCCGCGCCGCCTTGCGCGCCGGCCAAGCCCGGATCACCTGGCGCTCTTGCGCCGTCCAGCCAGCATCCAGCCGGGCATCAGCCATCCCGCTGAAAGACAGGAGCGCAAGCGGAGCGGCCGTAGCCAGAGTAAAACGCAATTTCACTGGCAATTCCCGCATGCAATTGTTTGCAAACTAACCCTCCGCACCGGACCGGCAACCCAACTGGCTGCATAGCGCGACCCGAGCAGCCCATGCTGCCGGTCCGGGCGGGAGGGAACCTGAAGGCTTCAGAACTTGTAGCTGAAGCCAAACAGGAACTGACGGCCAAACTTGTCGATGATTTCCGGCAAGAAAGTCCCGTCAGCAGATTTGGCACCATCGCCATCGGTTCCCTGGCGGGTCCGGTATGGCGAGTCCGTTACGTTGTTGACCTGGAACAGCAGACCCAGACCTTCAAGCGACGAACCAGGCTGGAAGGTATAGCCGATCTGTGCGTCGAGCTGTCCTTCGGCCAGGATTTCAGTAGCGCCGCGCTGTGCGAACAGCTGTGTGACTTCACCCTTGAAGGCCGAACGATGGCGATAGCTGGCGCGGGCCTGAAAACCGCCCTGTTCAAAATAGCCGGTCAGCGACCAGACCGTGCCAGACAAGCCAGCAATACGGGTTGCCTGGACAGTCGTTGGGTTTGTGCTGGCGGTGGGATGCAGGTTCGATCCAGTGATCGAAATGCTGCCCAACACACCAAACCCGTCAAGCGCCGGGACGATTTTGCCAAAGCCCAGTGCACCGCTGACTTCAACCCCTCGGATCCAGCCGCCGTTCCCGTTGGCGGGCTGATTGATCTGCCCAAACGGAAGGACTGTAATCACGCCCGGAGTTGGCGTCGTCCCGATGACAGACCCGAGCGGCAAGCCGTTCGGATTGCCGACTGACACGAACGACCCGGTGGGGATCGGAAGCCCGGTGAAATCGAAGGCTTCGCGCTTCGTGTAGATATAGCTCTGCAGGCTCTTATAGTAACCGGCGACGCTGAGGTAGCTCGTCCGGTCGATAAAGAACGTATACGACGCATCGAACGACCACGCCCGCCACGGTTGCAGCTTGGCGTTGCCGCCATCCCCGCCCCACAGCGCACCCGTCACGCCGCCTACCGGGCACGGATTCGGGTTGGTAATCGACACTGCGCAAGGCGACCGCGGGAAGCTCGGGATAAAGCTTGCGCGCATTTGGTCCATACGCGGCCGGGCCACAACCCTGGCCACGCCAAACCGCAACTGATGGTGATCGCCAAGGTTGTAGGTCAGGTTCAGGCTGGGCAGGAAATCGGTGTAGGATGAACTGACATTCACCGGAGTGACCACGCGCGGAGGCGTGATGTTGTTGATCGCGCTACCGCTCGATTCCTGGCGAACATTGACCACCTGCAAGCCCAGGTTCCCGCTCATGTTACCGGCCTCGAACGAGGCGCGGACCCGGCCTGTCAGAACATCTTCACCGATTCCCCAGGCTTTATCGAAAGTGCCGTTATCGATATACACGGACTTGTCGTAATAGATCGGCAGGGCCTTGGGCAGATCGACGCTCAAGACATTGCCGGTAAAGCCGACAAAACCGAGGTTTACCGGGCTGACCAGATACTGTGAGCCAACCAGAACCTGCGCGCGGCCGTTTTTGAGGAACAGGTCAAATTCATCAACCCGCTTTTCCTTTTCGCGGCGGGTATAATTTACCCCAACATCGAACTGCCGGAAAAACCCGCCGTCCATTTCATATCGCATGCCAAAGTCCAGCGCATAAACCCGTTCGGTTACGTGCGGTTCCTTGGTTGCGCCGTCGTGGCCCCAACCGGCCCGATCACCCAGGGCTACCTGGCTGGCATCGCTATAGTTGAGCGAAGGCGTGTACGTGGGGAATTCCCCCGAAAACATCGGGAGATTATTCCAGGTGACAGTACCGTTGGTTTCCGAACCAGCCGCACCAACGCCAAAGCCCGCATAGGTTTCGGTAATGCTCTCATCGCGCTTGTTTCTGGAATAAGACAGATCAGCAGTGAAAGTCAGCCGATCGGTGATTCCGAATTCGTTGTTCAAACCGACCGAAAACAGCGAGTCATCGCGGGTGTTATAGTCATTGCGCAGCTGCGGTCGGATATGATCAACCGTGCCGCTGGTTGCCAGCGATGTTCCGCCGATGCTGGTCAGGCCAACATTGGTGAATATCTGGTCACCGCTCCAGCGGGGCATTGAATACCACTGCGCACCGCGCGTTGTTTCACGCTGTTCAAACCGCGAATAGTAGAGATCAAGCGTGCTGTGCACCTTGTCATTCGGTTGCCATTCAAGAATTGCGATCGCGGCCTTGCGCTTTTGGGTGCGCGATGCGCCCCACAATTCCATGTAGGAGCCGTATTGAACCGTCGGATCTGCAGCCGCCACAGGCGTAATGCGCACATTGCCTGGGCCTGGATCGGAATAGAAACCGGTCTTGTAGTGCTGATTCTGTGACGGTGCATCAAGGTAGGCAAGACCAACCGCCCAGCCAAACGTGCCAGCTTCATTCTGGCCAACCCAGCTAAGACTGACCCGACCGCCCGAGTTCTTGACATCGCTGTTGAGCTTACCGCCCGAAGTCACTTCGCCGCGAACATTCATCGCAAAAACACGCTTGCCAAAGGCCAACGGACGCACCGTGCGCATATCGACGGTGCCCGAAAGGCCCATGCCCGATACGTTCGCGTCAGGGGTTTTGTAAACGACAACCGAGGACAGCAGTTCCGAAGGATACTGGTCAAATTCAACGCCGCGATTGTCGCCAGAGCTCGCCTGCTGGCGGCCATTCAGCAAGGTGGTCGCGAAATCCGGGCTGAGACCGCGGATCGAGATCGACTGAGCACGGCCACCAACCCGCTGGGCGGCCAAGCCGGGCAGGCGCGCGATCGATTCCGCAATCGACACATCGGGAAGTTTGCCGATTTCTTCGGCCGAAACCACTTCAACGATGCTGGTGTTCTTGCGCTTTTCGCTGATCGAGTTGCCGAGCGAATAGCGGATACCCGAAACCACGATATCGGTTTCGCCGGCGGCATCGTCTGCCGCGTCCTGGGCATGGGCTGCACCAGGCATCAAGACCGCAAGGGCCAATGCCGAAACCGCCGTTGCACCAAATCGATATGCTGCTGGCTTGCGATTCGCTGCCAGAACCGAACGTTCCCTCGACACCATTGATCCCTCCAAAAACACGCGGAATCCCGCATTTGTCTGCGACGGATTAGAGCCCGCCGCCGCTTCTCATTGTTGGAAGCGCTTCCAATATGTGCCCGACATAAGCCCAAAGGTCAAGCCCCGGTTCCTCAAGCAACGTGATATCAGGGAGTGGCTGCGGTAGACTCGCGCACAACCAGTTGATGCTCCAGCACTTCCCGGCCCGGCGCACAGCCCTTGCCGCTGGCCGCACTCGCCGCCAGCAGTTCAACCGCTCGCGCACCCATCCGGCGCAGCGGCTGGTGAATAGTTGTCAGCGGAGGCCAGACGATTTCAGACACCGGCGTATCATCGAACCCGGTAATAGCCAGATCCTCGGGGATCCGCTTTCCGGCCTTGTGTGCTGCCAACAATGCGCCAGCCGCCATATCGTCATTGGCGCAGACCAGCGCTGCTATATCGGGTGCATCGGCCAGCAAGGATTGCGTCAAATCCAGTCCGGAGCGGAAGGTGAAATTGCCGCGCCGCCAGGTCACCGCCGCTTCGCTCAGTCCGGCATCGGCCAGCGCCGCCAGAAAGCCGTCAAAGCGTGTCTCAGCCGAAGTATGCCCTTGCAGACCCTTGACGAACCCAAAACGCTTGTGCCCCAAGCCGATCAGGTGAACTCCAATATCATAGCCCGCCTGAAAATCGTCTATCCCCATGGCAAGGGTCAGTTTTTCGACATCGGCACCGCCAGCAATCGCTACCGTTGCAATCCCCAATCCGCGCAATGTGCGCAGCAGTTGCGGGTCATCACCAAACGGCGGGGTAAGTATCGCGCCGTCGCATTGATCGTCGCTAAGATCGGCAACAATTTGCGCCGCAGCGCCCTGGTCGTTCTGGTTGATCACATGGGTAATCAATTGCACACCCAGGCCGGCCCCAGCACGGGTCGCGCCCAGTTCAAGCGCAGATGAGAAGTAGGAGTTCGGTTCGGTGTCAAAGTCTGAAGCGTGGATCAAGGCGATCCGCATGGTCCGACGCCCGGCCAAATTGCGGGCCTGAACATTGACCCGGTAGCCCAGCTTCTCAACCGCAACCAGCACCTTTTCGCGCACTTCACCGCGAACATTTGGCTGGTTGTTCAGCACCCGCGATACGGTGGTGCGGGCAACGCCGGCAAGCGCTGCGACATCATCGATTGTCGGCTTGCCCACCCTTACCCCACTTCTTTCAAGAGCAATCAATTGCCCGTCATCTCTCATCGCAAGCCCAGACCAACTTGGCAAGAGACGCCAGACCCAACGCGAACTGGGAGCGCTTTCGCTGCACTCCCTCTCAGATGTGCCGACCGGTTACGCAATCTTTGGCAGCGCTGAAAAAGAGATCGGCGATGACGGGAAAATGGTCTGATGCCAAGCGACCGTCGAACGTTTCGCCCAGCGCGTGATACCGCAGCACTTTCAGCCCTGGCCCAACCAGGATGTGGTCGATCGTATCCCCGCTCTTTGGAATAGGATCCCAGCCGTTGAATGTGATTTGCGCTCCTTCGGCCGGTTCGGTTGAATTGGCACGCGCATCATTGAGCGGGGTAAGGCCGCGCGGCGGGGCCAATAGGGCGACCAGCGATTCTTCAGATAGCGGCGCGTTAAAATCGCCAAGCAGAATCACCGCTTCGCCCGCCCCCCGGTGCGCAGCAATCCAGCCGCGCAGTTGCAATGCGCTGTTCAACCGGGCTTGCTTGCCGACGTTATCCCAATGGGTGTTGATCGCCAACACAGCCTTGCCATCGCTTCGGCGGCGAAGATGCGCCCAGGTGGCTACCCGGCGATACGCAGCATCCCAGCCCTTTGATGGCACAACTGGCGTGGGCGAAAGCCAGAACATCCCACTTGATCGAACCCGAAATTGCGCCCTATCGACAAACAGCGGTGAAGCTTCACCAGCGCCGCCCTCATCGCGGCCCTCTCCCAATGCGGAATATTCGGGCAGCGCCGCAGCCATATCGGCGCGCTGGCCTGGCACCACTTCTTGCAGACCAAGCAGCGCCGGACCCAGCAGCCGGACCTGCGAAATGAACATCCCGCGCCGGTGCGCCCAGGCGTTCTGGCCATCGGCTGGCGTATCAAGCCGGATATTGTAGGTCATCGCCCGGAACGGCCGCGGCGTGCTGCAAGTCTCGGCGGAGAGGGCCGGAGCAGCGCTGCCAAGCAGCAAGATCGCGGCAAGGATCAGGCGGTTGGGCAAGGGGAATTCTCCAGATGGCCTTCAGCGGTTGGTACCGTCCTTGCACATCCCCCGGCAAAGACAAGCACCGATGGAAGCAAGAAAGTCTTGTTTGCTTGCGCTGCTCCGCGCAGACAGAGCGCCGCATCATGAATCGTACGCTGACCCATCTCGAACGGCTTGAAGCCGAAAGCATCCACATCATGCGCGAAGTGGTGGCTGAGGCTGATCGGCCAGTCATGCTCTATTCAGTGGGGAAGGACAGCGCAGTGATGCTGCATCTGGCTCGCAAGGCCTTCTTCCCGTCGCCCCCGCCCTTCCCGCTGCTGCACGTCGATACCACCTGGAAGTTCCAGGAGATGTATGCGCTGCGCGATCGGATGGCGGCGGAATCCGGGATGGATCTGCTGGTCTATCAAAACCCCGAAGCGGCGGCGCGCGGGATCAACCCGTTCGATCACGGCCCGTTGCACACCGATATGTGGAAGACTGAAGGACTGAAGCAGGCTCTAGACAAATACGGCTTCGATGTGGCCTTTGGCGGAGCCCGCCGCGACGAGGAAAAAAGCCGCGCCAAAGAACGCATCTTCAGCTTTCGCAGTGCAAGTCACGGCTGGGACCCGAAGGACCAGCGGCCAGAATTGTGGAACCTTTACAACGCGCGCAAAGCGCCAAAGACCCAAAACGGGGGTGAGAGCATCCGCGTGTTTCCGATCTCCAACTGGACTGAGCTGGATATCTGGCAATACATTCACCTCAATTCCATTCCGATCGTCCCGCTCTATTTCAGCGCCAAGCGCCCGACGGTAGAACGTGACGGGATGCTGCTGATGGTGGATGATGATCGCTTTGCGCTGCGCGAAGGCGAAGTTCCAGTCCTCCGCTCGATCCGCTTTCGCACTTTGGGTTGCTACCCTTTGACAGGCGCGGTGGAAAGCGAAGCGGCGACGCTACCTGCGGTAATTCAGGAAATGCTGCTGACCACCACCAGCGAGCGCCAGGGCCGGCTAATCGATAAAGACGGCGGAGATGCCTCGATGGAGAAAAAGAAGCAGGAGGGCTATTTCTGATGAGCGGGCAGCTCTACCAGACCGACGCCCTGATTTCCGCGGATATTGAGGCATATCTTGAAACGCATCAGCACAAAAGCCTGCTGCGCTTCATCACCTGCGGCTCTGTCGACGATGGAAAATCAACCCTGATCGGGCGGCTGCTGTACGATTCCAAGATGATCTTCGAAGACCAGCTGGCGGCGTTGGAAAGCGACAGCAAGCGGCTGGGTACGCAAGGCCAGGAAATCGATTTCGCCTTGCTGGTCGATGGACTTGCAGCAGAGCGTGAGCAGGGCATCACGATCGACGTTGCTTATCGCTTCTTCGCAACCGAAAAGCGCAAATTCATCGTCGCCGATTGTCCCGGGCATGAGCAATACACCCGCAACATGGTGACCGGGGCCAGCACTGCCGATCTGGCGGTGATCCTGATCGATGCGCGCAAAGGTGTGCTGGTCCAGACCCGGCGGCATTCGTATCTGTGCAAGCTGATCGGCGTTCGCAATGTGGTGTTGGCGGTCAACAAGATGGACCTGGTCGATTACAGCCAGGCGGTGTTTGATGGCATCGTTGCCGATTATGCCGCGTTCGCCCGTGAGATCGGTTTGGACAGCTTTGTCGCCATGCCAATCTCGGGCTTCAAGGGTGATAATATCACGGCTCTGAGCACCAACATGCCGTGGTATTCCGGCAAGCCGCTGATCGAACACCTTGAATTGGTAGAGATCGGAAATACCGCCGATCAGGATTGCCCATTGCGTTTGCCGGTGCAGTGGGTCAACCGTCCGAACCTCGATTTTCGGGGCTTTTCAGGTCTGATCGCCAGTGGAACGGTGAAACCGGGTGACGCAGTGCGAGTGCTGCCTTCGGGCAAGACCACGACTGTCAGCCGGGTGGTGACGCTGGACGGCGATCTTGACGAAGCCGCCGCCGGACAATCGGTAACGCTGTGTTTTGCCGATGCAGTCGATTGTTCGCGCGGCACGGTGATTTGTACAGCCGACGCTCCGCCCGAAGTGTCTGACCAGTTCGAAGCGGCCTTGGTCTGGATGGATGACGAAGCGCTGCATGTCGGCCGATCATACTGGCTGAAGCTGGGCACGCAGACAGTTTCGGCAACGGTCCAGCAGCCAAAATATACAATTAACGTCAACACGTTGGAGCACCTTGCGGCCAAGACGCTTGAGTTGAACGCTATCGGTGTGGCTGAACTGTCTTGCGACAAGCCGATCGTGTTCGAACCTTACGCCCAAAGCCGCACCTTGGGTGGGTTCATTCTGATCGACAAGCTGAACAACCGAACGGTGGCTGCCGGGATGCTGCACTTCAGCCTGCGCCGCGCGCAGAATGTGCATTGGCAAGCCACCGATGTCAGCCGCGAGGCGCATGCTGCGCTTAAGAACCAGGCGCCCAAAGTGTTGTGGTTCACCGGGCTTTCGGGATCGGGCAAGAGCACCATTGCCAACGAGGTTGAAAAGCGACTGGCCTTGATGAACCGCCACACTTTCCTGCTTGATGGCGATAATGTGCGGCATGGCCTTAACAAGGATCTGGGCTTCACCGAGGCCGACAGAATCGAGAATATCCGCCGGGTTGGCGAGATTGCCAAACTGATGACCGATGCCGGATTGATCGTTCTGACCGCCTTTATCAGTCCATTTCGGGCCGAGCGTGAAATGGTCCGGGCGATGTTGCCCGAAGGCGAATTCATCGAAGTTTTCGTCGATACGCCGCTCGAAGTGGCCGAAGCCCGCGATGTGAAGGGGCTCTACAAAAAGGCGCGTGCCGGGGAACTGAAAAATTTCACCGGGATAGACAGCCCCTATGAAGCGCCAGATGAACCCGAGATCCGGGTAAACACCGTGGATATGACCTCTTCGCAGGCCGCAGACTACATCATCCAGAAACTGATGCCGCTTAAATGACCATGACCGACGCCCAGCTTGCTGCCCATCTGGCCAAAGTGGCCGGAAGGATTTTGTCCGAAGTGCGCGGCGCCGGAGTCTTTGCGGGCAAGGCGCTGGGCAAGGCTGGCGACCAGACCGCAAATCAGTTTCTGGTTCACGCCATCCGCGAACAGCGCCCCGATGATGGCCTGTTGTCCGAAGAGGAAAAGGACAATTTCGAACGGCTGGCCCATTCGCGGGTGTGGATTATTGACCCCGTCGATGGAACGCGCGAATTTGGCGAGGGCCGCAGTGATTGGGCGGTCCATGTAGGACTTGCGATTGATGGTGTGGCCAGCGTTGGCGCGGTTGGGCTGCCCGGACTTGGCCTGGTGCTTTGCAGCGATGTGGCCCAGCCGTTGCCACCCGCCCCGCAGCGCCCGCGGATGCTGGTCAGCCGGACCCGCCCTGCGCGAGAAGCGCTGGCGGTCGCCAAGGCGATCGGCGCGGATCTGGTCGAAATGGGCAGCGCCGGGGCCAAGGCCATGGCGGTGCTGCGCGGCGAGGCAGAGATCTACCTCCATACCGGCGGCCAATTTGAATGGGATAGCTGCGCGCCGGTAGCAGTGGCAGCGGCGCATGGCCTGCATGTCAGTCGGGTCGATGGATCGCCGCTGGTCTACAATCAGCCAGATACCTACATGCCCGATCTGCTGATCTGCCGCCCCGAATGGGCCGCCCAAGTTATCGCGCTGGCGGCAAGCTGCTGATCAGCGCGCGTCTAGAGTCTGTTTCTGCCAAACTGAAACAGAGCAACACTGGCCCGCTCCCACGTCAGTGGAACAAATTTTCGGCGCGACAATCGAATACACTTTGCGAAGTGACATCCCCGGCCTGCCAAGCCAGGATCATGGGGCCAATCGATTGATATGACGGAGCAGATGGATGGACCAGGCCGCAATTGCGCTGAACCGTTTTGGGCTGGGCGGTCTAGGCGATCAGGATCCGCCATCTGAGCCGCGCCGCTGGCTGGAAAGCCAGTTCGCCGCCTATCAGCCCGCACCTGCGATCATAGCTTCCCAAACCGGCTCAGCCAGGCTGATCGAGATGCTGCGCGAAGCCCGCGATGATCGGCGCGAACGCAAGGATGAAGCCAGAGCAGCGGGAACCGACCCCAAGCCCAAGGATGATAACCTGCCCGGTCCGTATCGTCCTTTGCGCGAGGTCTATATTCAAGCCGCCGGGGCCCGCATCACCGCCGCGCTTACCAGCCCGGCCCCATTCCTTGAGCGGCTGGTCCACTTCTGGTCAAACCACTTTGCTATCTCAATCGACAAGGTTTCCGCGCTGGGTTTGGCCGGTGCCTATGAGTTTGAGGCGATCCGCCCGCATTTGCTGGGCCGGTTTGGCGATATGCTGAACGCGGTGGAGCGGCATCCCGGAATGTTGCTCTATCTCGATCAGGCGGAATCAATCGGGCCCGAAAGCCCGCTGGGGACGCGTGCCGCACAGCGCGGCAAACAGCGCGGTCTGAACGAGAATTTGGCCCGCGAAATTCTTGAATTGCATACACTGGGTGTACGAACCGGATACAACCAGCAAGACGTAACCGAATTTGCCCGCGCGTTGACCGGCTGGACGCTGGGCGGAATTGCCAAACAGCCTGCCTTGCGCGGGCCGGGACCAAAATTCTGGTTTGCCGCCGTAATTCACCAGCCCGGCACGCGCACAATCATGGGCAAACGTTATGCCCAAAGCGGCGAAGCACAGGCGCAAGCCGTGCTAGACGATCTGGCCGCGCATCCGTCCACCGCCAAACATATCGCTACCAAGCTGGCCCGCCATTTTGCCGGCGATGTTGTGCCGATCGCTTTGGTAACGCGGCTTGAAAAAACGTTCCTATCGACCCGCGGCGATCTGCCATCGCTATATAGGGTTCTGATGGACGCGCCCGAAGTGTGGGGCGGCACTGCCAAGTTTCGCAGTCCGTGGGATTGGACCCTTGCAGCACTTCGCGCGACCGGGATCAAATCGCTGCCCGGAAAATCCGCCGCTGGCACTCTGCAACAGCTTGGCCAGCCGATCTGGAAGCCAAGTTCGCCTGCCGGATATGATGATCTTGCAGAAAGCTGGGCCGGCCCCGATGCACTGGTGCGCCGGGTTGAAGTGGCGCAGCGGCTGGCGCAGCGCAGCGGCGCCGGTATCGATGCGCGCAAATTGGCAGGGCGTCTGTTTGCGGGCGCGCTATCCCCTTCTACCGCAGCGGCGATCCAACGGGCCGAAAGCGGTGAACAGGCGCTGGCACTGCTGCTGGCTGCCCCTGAAATGATGCGGAGGTAATCCAATGCTGCTTCACCGTCGCCAAATTCTTGCTGCCACGGCTGCCTCACTGCTGCTGCCGCAAGTATCGTTTGCCAAGGCCGCAACCGAACGCCGCCTGGTCTTTGTGATCCAGCGCGGGGCCGCCGATGGCCTGGCTACGCTCGCTCCAACAGGCGATCCTGGCTATGCCAGTTTGCGCGGTGATCTGGCCGAAGACCTGCTGGGCTTGCCCAAACTTTCGGGCATGTTCGCGCTGCATCCCGCGCTCAAACAGATCAACGCAATGTACGGGGCCAGGCAAGCGCTGTTCGTCAATGCGGTGGGGCTGCCATATCGCGATCGTTCGCACTTCGATGCCCAGAACGTGCTCGAAACCGGTGGTGCGCTGCCGTATGACCGGCCGGATGGCTGGATGAACCGGTTGCTTGGTCTGCTGCCTGCGGGTGAGCGGGGGCTGGCAATTTCAGCCACAATCCCTACCGCGCTGCGCGGTCCGGTTCAGGTTTCCAGCTTTGCTCCCAGTGCGCTACCAGATGCTTCGGCAGATTTGCTGCAACGGGTTGGTTCGATGTACGCCGATGACGCGCAGCTCCACCCGTTGTGGGAAGAGGCGATGCAAACCCGGGCAATGGCGGGTGATCTGGTCGGCAGCAATGCCAAGGGAGCCTTGGCGGCGGGCAAGCTGATTGGATCGCTGATGAAGGGCGCCGAAGGCGCGCGGGTGGTGATGGTGGAAACCACCGGTTGGGATACCCACGCCGGCCAGCGCGCCCGGCTGAACAATCAGCTGGAAGGACTTGATGCGATGCTGGGTGCATTGCAGGCGGATCTGGGCCCGGTCTGGGCTGATACGCTGGTGGTCGTCGCAACCGAATTTGGCCGCACCGCCGCTGTCAACGGCACCGGCGGAACCGATCATGGCACCGCCTCTTTGGCCATGCTGCTGGGCGGGACGGTGGCTGGCGGACGCATTGTGTCAGACTGGCCAGGCCTTGGTCAAAGCCAGCTTTACGAGGGCCGTGATCTGAAGCCGACTATGGGTCTGGATGCGGCAATCGGCACCGCGGTGGCGGAGCACTTTGGGCTGGATCCAGCGATGGCTTTGCCGCAGCTGTTTCCGGGCAGCAAGGATCCAAGGATCAGCGGGCTGATCCGGGGATAAAGCCCCGCGCCACGCTTGCCGCTGGCCAAGCCGCGCGCCCACAAGCGCACTATGCTTGCCCGCCTCCCGCGCCCATTTGCCGTGCTGATTGCTCTGCTGTTTGCAGCAGCACTGGGTTGGTGCCTGGCCGCGCCAGAGCAGGCCTTGGTCAAGGCAGCTGCGGGCAACTACACCGATATGCAGCTGTACCGCGATATCACGGCGCAGATGGATCGCGGCGCAGGGTATTACGCTGCGGCCACCAGCCAGCAGCGCCTGCATGAATATCCCACCAAACCATTCGTAACGGTACGCTTGCCAACGCTTTATTGGCTGGCCAGCAAGATCGGATGGGGCAATCTGGGATCGATCGAAATTGCCCTATTGCTGGCCAATGCGCTGGTTTGGCCGCTGGCAATGCCGCAGCCGCTGAGGCGGGCCGAACGGATCGGGGCCGGGATTGCAATCTTTCTGGGCGGCTTGGCCTGCGCCTCGCCAGCACTGACCCCAATGAGCGAGATCTGGTGCGGATTGCTGGTTTCGCTCGCTGCGGCGCTCAGGCTTTGGCGCAAAGGATCTTGGTGGCTGCCGCTGGCCTGCATAGCTGCGGCGCTGACGATCCGCGAGCTGGCTTTCGGCTTTGTAATTCTGGCAGCAGCTTTGGCGATTTTTGAAGGCAAACGCCGCGAAGTTGTGGCCTGGCTTGTGCTGACAGTGCTCTTTGCCGGGGGGCTGCTGATCCATGCCATGGCCGTCGCGCCGCATGTCCAGCCGGGTGACTTAAGCTCTCCGGGGTGGAGCAGCGGACTTGGCCTGCGCGGTTTGTTGCAAGCTCTGGTTGGCACCACACTGCTTCAGCAATTGCCGCGCGCCCCGGCGATGGCGCTGGCGCTGCTGCCGATGCTGGGCTGGCTGGCGCTGGAATGGCGCAGCGGAAAATTCGCGCTGCTATGCCTGGCCGGATATGGTCTGGCGATCGCACTGTTCCCCCGGCCCGACAATTTCTATTGGGGCTTCCTGCTGCTGCCAATGTGGTTTGCCGGGCTGGCGCTGGTTCCGCGAGGGCTGTGGCAGCTGGGCGGTGCGATCAGGAACCGCTGATCGCGCCGGTTTCCATACCCAGAATTCGCAGGACAATCGCCCAAACCATCACGTTTTGTTGCAGCTGCGCCGGATCGATCTTGTCCAGCGTATCATCAGGCGTGTGGTGAAAATCGAAATAGCGGGTGCCATCCTGCTCCAGATCGATCACTCCCAGCTTCTGCGCGGCAATGATCGCGCCCACATCAGCGCCGCCGCTAGCCTTGTCTCCGCCCGCCGCAACCCCCAGCGGCGCGAGAGCTGCTGCGATCCGATCACGCAGCGGTTTGTTCGCCTCTGCCAGGTTGAACTGCACCCGCCAGATCCGGTCTGCCCCGAAATCGCTTTCCATTGCCGCACCGTGCGGCTCGCCGGCGTGGGCCTTGGCATAAGCCGCGCCGCCAAATACGCCAATTTCCTCTGATCCGGCCCACAGCACCCGGATTGTCCGGCGCAGCTGCCCGCCTTCGTTGGCGCGCAAAGCCGCTGCGGTGATGATCCCGCAGCCAGCTGCATCATCAAACGCCCCGGTTGCCAGATCCCAGCTATCAAGATGACAAGCAATCAGAATCGGCGGCAGTGCCGGATCGCTGCCCGGCAGCTCGGCAATCACATTGCCCGAAGGCATGTTTGGCTGAGCCTTGCCTTCCAGCACCAGATTGATCGCCATCGGCTTGCCGCTGCGCGCGACCCGCGCAATCAATTCGGCATCGGGCAGTGATACCGCCCCGGCTGGAATGGCGGCGGTACCTTCAGGCCAGCTGGTTGCCCCGGTGTGGGGATTGCGGTGCATATCAGTCCCGATCGAGCGGATTACCACGCCGGCCGCACCCTTGCTGGCCGCGATACCCGGACCTTGCCGCCGCGCCTGGCCAAATGGGCCATAGGCCGAGCCATCCTGGGTGCGGGTCATGGCGTGATCGATAAAGGCGATCTTGCCAGTGAGCGAGCCTTGCGGCGCAGCTTTCAGCGCGTCCAGTGTCGGGAAATAGACCAATTCGGCAGAAAGCCCGCCCGCCGGGGTTGGCGCAGAATAGCCCAGCGCGGTGATGTGCAATTTGTGCGGGTAAGGCGCGGTCAGCATTGCGGTTTCCGCCCCGCGCACAAAGCCGGTGACTGTGAACGGCTCAATCCGGATGTTCTTGAAGCCGAGCGCGGCCAGCCGGGCGGTTGCCCATTGCCGGGCCTTGGCCTCCTGCGCCGATCCAGCCGGGCGCGATCCGATTTCGGTCGTGAGATCGGCGGTGATATCCCAGGCGACCTGATCGGCCGGGCCAGAAGTGGCGGCGGTGGACAGCAGCAGAGCGGAAAGCGCAGCAGCGCGAAGGGTGTTGTTCATAGCGGCGTGGCTATCGGCCCGGCAGCCGCTTGGCAAGGCGCTGGCTAAGAGTTCATGACCTAGATCGCGTATCGATCTGAGCTGACCAGATCGCCCGAACGGAACAACAGGACCGACCGGTGATCGGCATGGTCAGTGCGGTCGATCCGGATCGATTGTTCCGGCACCTCACCTTCGGCGTTCAGCCAGGCGCGCAGTTCCATTCCCTCCACCGCCAGCCGCAGCACCACCGGCACACCCAGCCGGTTCTCCAGTCGCAGGTCCTTCCACGGCCAGACCACCGTTGCATCGAGCCCCAGAGGGGTGAAGCGCTCACCCTCGCTCTGATACAAATCGCGCGAATGCGGGTGGCGCTCGGCAATATGCAGCCCGCCGCGCAGCCCCAGTTCATAGACGATCCCCGATAGCTGGCATAGTCCGCCGCCCAGATCGCCGGTCGCGGTGTCATCGCGGATCGTGCGTCCCACAGCAAACCCGCGCGCGCCGGTCGGCTGGCCGATCCAGTGCCAGAACGAAAACAGCTCGCCCGGCGCAATCAGAACGCCATCCAGAACCGCAACACCCCGCCGCAGGTTGGCAAGCTTTCCTTCCCACAGTGGACTTTGCTTGATCGGCTGCTCAATCGAAACAACCACTGGGCGATCCGAAACCGGAGCCATCTGGCGAGCCAAGCGGGAGTGGCTGCCGGTCAGTTGATCACGCCCAGCCCGGCGCAACCCGGCCACGCCGCGCCGCAGCGGCAGCGGCACCCAGCGCCGTAATGCCTGGCGCAAAGCCGTCAGCATACCCGATCAACCATGCTTGCCCCCTGCTTCACGCCCCTGTAGAGGCGCGCCAAACCACTTTGCAAGCTTACCAGAAGGACCGCCAGATGGCCGCGCAATATGCCTATGTCATGAAGGACATGACCAAGACTTTCCCCGGCGCACCAAAGCCGGTGCTTTCGAACATCAGCCTGCAATTCTATCAAGGCGCCAAGATCGGCATCGTTGGCCCCAACGGCGCGGGTAAATCAACCCTGATCAAGATCATGGCCGGGATCGACAAGGACTATACTGGCGAGGCTTGGCCGGGCGAATACATCACGGTCGGCTATCTGGAGCAGGAACCGGAACTCGATCCGACCAAGACCGTGCTCGAGAATGTTAAGATGGGCGCCAAGGACACCGCCGACATGGTCGACCGGTTCAACGCCATCGGCATGGAAATGGGCGAAGACGGCGCCGATTTCGATGCGCTGGGTGCGGAAATGAGCGAGCTTCAGGACAAGATCGATGCGGTTGATGGCTGGACGCTGGACAACCAGCTTGAGATCGCAATGGAAGCGCTGCGCTGCCCGCCGGGCGATTGGCCGGTTGAGAACCTCTCTGGCGGTGAAAAGCGCCGCATCGCCCTCACCCGGTTGCTGATCCAGAAGCCTTCGATCCTGCTGCTGGATGAACCGACCAACCACCTCGACGCGGAATCGGTTGAATGGCTGGAAAACCATCTCAAGGAATACGCCGGTGCGGTGCTGATGATCACCCACGATCGCTACTTCCTCGATAACGTCGTCGGCTGGATCCTTGAGCTCGATCGCGGGAAATACTTCCCCTACGAAGGCAACTATTCAACCTACCTTGAAACCAAGGCCAAGCGGATGTCGCAAGAGGAGCGCGAGGAAAGCGGCAAGCAAAAGGCGCTGGCCCGCGAACTCGAATGGATCCGCCAGACCCCGGCCGCGCGCCAGGTTAAAAGCAAGGCCCGTATCCGCAAGTTTGAGGAACTGCAAAACGCGCAGGATAACCGCGCGGTTGGCAAGGCCCAGATCGTCATCCAGGTGCCAGAGCGGCTGGGCGGCAAGGTGATCGACGTGCAGGGCATCACCAAGGCCTACGGCGACAAGCTGTTGTTCGAAGACCTTTCGTTCATGCTCCCGCCGGGCGGAATCGTGGGCATCATCGGCCCCAACGGTGCCGGTAAATCAACCCTGTTCCGGATCCTGACCGGCCAGGAACAGCCCGATAGCGGCGTGGTTGATATCGGCAGCACGGTGCGGCTTGGCTATGTTGATCAAAGCCGCGACGATCTGACTGCGGGCAACAACGTCTGGCAGGAAATCAGCGGCGGGCACGATTACATGACCGTCAACAAACAGGAAATGAGCACGCGGGCCTATGTCGGCGCATTCAACTTCAAGGGCGCAGACCAGCAGAAGAACGTCGGCAAGCTCTCAGGCGGTGAACGTAACCGGGTCCACATGGCCAAGATGCTCAAGCAAGGCGGCAACGTGCTGCTGCTTGATGAACCGACCAACGATCTTGACGTTGAAACCTTGGCCGCGCTCGAAGAAGCAATCGAAAACTTCGCCGGCTGCGCGGTGGTCATCAGCCACGACCGCTTCTTCCTCGATCGCCTCGCCACCCACATCCTCGCCTTCGAAGGCAACAGCCACGTCGAATGGTTCGAAGGCAACTTCGCGGCTTATGAAGATGACAAGCGGAGAAGGCTGGGCGATGCTGCGGATCGGCCGACCAGGTTGGCGTATAAGAAGCTGACTAGGTGACGCCCGGCAATGCGGTATGGATCAATCGAATATGCTTATGCCGCTCCCATCGCCGAAGCGCTTGCCCAGTCTGACGGCTTCAAAAAATGGATTGTCAGTCAGACACGGTTTTCTGCCGATAGCGATGCCCGACTGCTTCACGAAGAGATGCGTGAAACACGGTCTCAAGTCGCGGAAAACTGGTGGCGGTCGCATTTTACCGAGACGTGCCGTTGCCGCGGATGCAGCGGCCAAGAAACAGATCTACTCGCGATCTTCGAGAGGCCGACTGGCGGACGGTTCGCGCTTCACTGCGAGATCAAGCAACCTCTCGACAAGTTCCCGTCTGGCAAGAATCAAGGGATAAACTACAATCTTCGCGCTAGATGCTGGTCACGGTCCTCGCCAAGAAACGTGCTAAGCCATGACGATGCCGACACAGTGCTTTTTTGCAGCAAATTCCGCGTCGAAGATTATGGAGACAACGCCAAGGCATTCGGCGCGATTATCACCTTCCAGCAGATTGCACGTGAATTTCCAGAGATCGGTAAAACGCTTGGTGCAGCGAATTAACGCCCTGCCGCTGTACTCTGCCCAACTCGACCTGGGGGCCCATTCAGGGAGCATGGCACTGGGCCCCAAAGTCCGGGGACACAATACTGGATCTAAGCCACCTTCTTCACCCGCTCCAACCCAAGTTCCCCCTCGCGCAACCGGGCTTGCGCAATGTCATAGGCCGCCTGCATCCGCATCAAAGTATCCGCCGAAATCCCGAAGGCCTTCTCAAACCGCATCGCCATGACAGCCGAAAGGCTGGCATGGCCGTTGAGGAACAGGCTCATGTTCTGGCGGCTCACGCCGAGGTTCGCAGAGACTTCGGTCACGGTCAGACCGAGATGATCGACATAGGTCCGCCGCAGCCACGGCCCAGGATGAACGAAGTTCAATGGGTGCATCTTGAGTGCCATCAGTGGTAATCCTCTAAATCGAGTTCGGCGATCGCGTGATCGTCTTGCTTGATAAATGTCAGTCGCCAATTCCGAGTCACAGTCATTGCAAAGGTCCCTTTGCGATTCCCGGTCAGCGCATGGAATCCGTAATTAGGCGGCACGGCCAGCCCTTCAAACTCCGCCGTGATGGCAATGAAGGTGAGCATATCGACCAACCGCTGTGGCTCAATCAGCCCTTTTGACTGACCTTCCAGAAACAGCTGCCGCAGCGCTTTGTGCCGAATGCTCACGATCTCCATTGTCCGTCATGTAATACATGACAGCGCTCCCGTCAAGTCATGCATGCCGCCAGCATTCATCAAACCCGCCCCAAACATGAACGAACACCTTAACAACCCATTCACCCTGCCGACAGCGCGAATCGGTTAGCACTGCATGCAATGGTCGTCGGCGAGTGTCCGGCGCGTTGGATGGAGGTCGGCTATGGCCGTCACTAAAACAAGGAATTCGTGGCATTTGGGCGTGATTGCCGCAGCACTTGCTTCGGCGGCGCTGCCCGGTGCGGCTTTGGCCAATGCGGGCGATGGCCCGGGCTGGCGCAATTCCGGCGAAGGCGGGAATGTTCGCCAGGAACGCAGCGATGATGATCGCGGCGGCCGCCGCAATCAGGATCGCTCGTGGCAGCAGCAAGCCCCGCAGCAGCAGCAACAGGCCCCGCAGCAACGCCAAGGCGGCTGGGCTCCTCCGCAGGGCCAATCCCCGCAGGCCCAGGCTCCGCAAACCCAGGCACCGCCGCCGCAGGCTCGCCAGCAAGGCGGCTGGAATCGCGGTCAGCCAGCACAGCAGCAGCAGACCCAGAACGCTGGCCGGCAGGATCGGCCCAGCTGGCAGGGCGGCGACCGGCGCGGGCAGCACCAGCAGCAGAGCCAGCAAAGCCCGCAGCACCAGCAGGGTCAGCCCGGTTGGCAGGGCGGCAATCGCCAGCAAGGCGGCTGGGCCGATCACAATCGGCGCGATGATCATCAGCGCGATGCCAGGCAACATGATGAACGCCGCGATGGCCGACTGGGCCACTGGAATCCGCGTGATCACAGCCAGCGCAGCTATCGTAACGGCGGAGACCACCGCTGGGATCACCGCTGGCGCGACAACCGCCGCTATGACTGGTTCTCATACCGGCGCAGCCATCCGAACTATTATCAGGCCGGATCCTATTACGCGCCCTATCGCAACTACCGCTATCACCGGGTCAGCGTTGGCTTCTTCCTGGATGCGCTGTTCTTCGGCGATCGCTATCAGATCAATGATCCCTGGCAGTACCGTTTGCCCGATGTTTACGGCCCCTATCGCTGGGTCCGCTATTACAACGATGCCGTGCTGGTTGATAGCTACAGTGGCGAAGTGGTTGACGTGATCTACAACTTCTTCTGGTAGTTACCCGCCAGACAGACGAAGGGCCCCGGCACCAAGGTGTCGGGGCCCTTTTCGTTTCGGGCAAAAGGCTATTTGAGCCAGGGAACCATCCGCCGCATCGTGCCATCCTTGTCTATCAGGTGATGCTTGATCGCACCTGCGACATGCAGCGCAAACAGCAGCAGCATCAGCGTGCCCAAGATTTCATGCATTTCGTGGAACATCCCGGCGGTCGGCTTGTCATGGCCAACCGGCAGCGCGGGCACTGTTATCAGGCCGAACAGCGAAACCCCGGCGCCCTTGGTGAAGCTGGAAGACATCGCCCAGCCCGAAAGCGGAATTGCCAGCATCAGGAAGTAGAACACGGCATGCGTCACTTTTGACAAAGCGGCCTCCCACGCCTTCAGCGTTTCGACCAGCGCCGGCGGCTGCTTTGACATCCGCCAGACAATCCGCAGCACCGTCAGCATCAGGATCGTGATCCCGATCGCCTTGTGGTTGCCGATCAGCTTCATCTCTTCCGCTTCGGGCATGCCTTCAGCAGCCCATGCGGCCGCGAAATTGAGGACGATCAGCACGGCAATCAGCCAGTGCAAGATGATGGCGCCGCGCGAATAGCGCGCTGCTGCGATGCTGGGTGTGTTCATGGGGCGGGAAACTGGCGCAAATGCCCAGCGCGGGCAAGTCAAAACCCGCAGCGCCCTCTTGCCCTTGCCGATCAATCGGTTAGGCAGGGTGAATGAGTTTTGCCGATGCCCCTGCCCCCGATAAGGTTGCGCTGCTGCGGGTGGGCTCGCACGTTCGCCGCAAACTGGATGCGAACCCGGCCAGCCAGCGGATCGGATCCGATCGGGCCGAAATCTGGTTTGTCCCGCACTTTCTGGATGAGGTTGAATGCGCCGAAACGATCCGGATGATCGATCGTACCGCCCAGCCTTCAACCGTGCTGGATCACGGCCATAGCGAAGTGTGGCGGACCAGCAGCTCTGGCAATGTTGAGCCGAACGATCCTTTTGTCCGGAAAATAGAAAGCCGGATCGATGCGCTGCTGGGCATTCCCCACCCCTGGGGTGAAACGATGCAGGGCCAGCGTTATGAAGTGGGCCAGGAATTCAAACATCACCTCGATCTGTTCTGGACCAAGGCGGAATACTGGAAACAGGAAGTAAAGCACGGCGGGCAGCGATCGTTCACCGCGATGATCTTTCTCAACGATGTTGCGGAAGGCGGGAACACGGCCTTTACAAACCTGGACTTTGAAGTGCGCCCCGAACGCGGATCCTTGCTTATCTGGAACAACAACAAGCCCGATGGCTTGCCCAATGAAGATACCATGCACGCCGGCACGCCGGTGATCAAAGGCACCAAATACATCATCACCAAGTGGTATCGATCGCGCAAATGGGGCTGATCCGCGGACCCATGCTCAGCCGCAGGCGGTTTGCGGCGGGAAGCCTTGCATTTGGCGCGGGGCTGGCATTGCCGGCGGCAGCATCGGCGCAAAACAGCGCCGAAGATGTGCGGCTGATGGAGCTGCTGCACGAACTTTCGCGCCGGCAAGACGCGCTTGATCCGCTGGGCCCGATCGATCGGGGGGGCGGCCCTGATGCTGCGGTATTCCGGCAGAGTTTCACCTCCAGCGAAACAACCGCCGAGCGATCCTTGATCAAATGGGCCTTGCAGCGTCTGGCCCGGATCGATCGGATGCGGCTGGGCGCTGAGCGGCAGATTTCGTATGATTCGATCCTTGCTGATCTGCGCGAAGAAGCCGAATGGCTGCGCCCGGATATTGTCGCACTTACCGCGGTCAGGCCGTTCAACCACTTTGGCGGGCTGCACATCGATTTTGCTTCGATCGTCGCCAAAGGGGGCGAGCTGAACTATGCCAGCGCGGCCGATTACCGCCGCAATCTTGATTACATCGATGCCTTTGCGCAGGTGATTGATAATGCGATCGCGCGCTTTCGCGAAGGCATTGCCAGCGGTGTGGTGGAAAGCCAGCTAACCGTGCGCAACATGATCGCGCAGATCGATGCCTTGCTGGTCCAGCCGCCAGAAAGCTCACCCTTCACATCACCTGTGCGGGAATTTCCACTGGCGATACCCCCCGCGCAGCAAGATGAATTGGCCCGGCTTTACAACCAGTCCGCAGCCAACCGGATCTATCCCGCGTACCAAAAATTTCGCAATTTCCTGGCGGATGAATACCTGCCCGAAGCGCGCGAGGCAGTTGGCATTTCGGCGATGAAGGGCGGCGCCAGTTACTACCGACTGGCGATCAGGAAGCACACCACCTTGCGGCTGGATCCCGAAGCAATCCACAGATTGGGCCTGGGCGAAGTTGCCCGGATCCAGAACGAGATGGACGGGGTCAAACGGGCGCTGGGGTTCGGCGGCCCGCTGCGCGATTTTTTTGATCATATGCGCACCAGCCCACGGTTTCACCCCAAAACCCGCGCAGAACTGGCCGATGGCTTTGCCCAAGCGGCCAGGGCGGTTGATGCCCAGGTGCCCAGATTCTTTGATCGCGTGCCCAAGACCAGGCTCGAAATCAGGCCCTACCCGGCCTACCGCGAAAAGTACGAGGCTGGCGGCAGTTACAATCAGGGATCGCCCGATGGCCGGCGGCCGGGGACGTTTTTCTACAACGCCTATGATCTGCCCAGCCGCTTTCTGACCGGCATCACCACGCTCTATCTGCATGAAGGCGCGCCGGGGCACCATTTTCAGGTCAGCCTGGCCCTTGAGGATACCAGCTTGCCCGATTTCCAGCGGTTTGACGGCAACAATGCCTATGTCGAAGGCTGGGCGCTCTATGCCGAAACACTCGGCTTCGAAATGGGCCTGTTCAAGGATCCGATGCAGCACTGGGGCACGCTGGATGATGAAATGCTGCGGGCGATGCGGCTGGTGGTTGATACCGGGCTGCACGCCAAGGGCTGGAGCCGCGATCAGGCGATTGATTATATGCTGGCCAATTCAGGCATGGGCAAAAGCGATGCGACCGCCGAGGTTGAGCGCTACATCGCCTGGCCAGGACAGGCGCTGGGTTACAAGATCGGCGCGCTGACAATCCAGCGGCTGAAGCGCAAAGCGCAGGCTGGCCTGGGCCCGCGGTTCGATGTGCGCCAGTTTCACACTGTTATATTGGGTTCGGGCGCGCTGCGGATGTCTGTTCTTGAGGCGAAGGTTGATCGCTGGATTGCTGCGCTGCAGGGCCCGGCATAAACGCTGATCGCGGATCTGGTTAGTGGCAGATTTTCTGGCGCAACTGTTGCGCCGCAATCCGCTGTAACGCGGCGACTATGGCGGGCTTGATCCCCAGTTCCCGCGCCGCGCTTTCATGGCGGCCCAGCCGGCGTGGATCGATCCGGGTAACGGCACCAAATGCAACCAGCGCTTCCAGATAATAACCCTCGGTTGAACCGTGATAACTATCCGCTGCCCACAGATTTATCTGGCCGGGTTTGATCCCGTCAAAGGGGTTGGGATCGGCCAGTTGGCGATCAAAGGCGCGGTTCCAGGCCAAGCCGACCGGGACCGTGGCGGCAATGGCTGGCACCGCGGCGATCGCATCGCAGCTTGCTGCCTGTAGGTCATCGGCCATGCGGGTGATTGGTTTGCCAGACCAGCGCGCGCCCGGCTGCCAGACAAGATCGGCGCGCGACCATGTGGCAACCAGCAACACCCGCACATTGGGATTGGCGGCAATGGCCAGCCCCGTCAGCGATTGTGCGCCGGCCAGATGCCGCGCCGGATCACCGGGGCGATCCTTGTCCAGGGTCGAATACCCTTGCAGCAGCACCACATCCCACGGCCGTGTCAGCACCGCAGCGCGGTTTTCAAAATGCCAGACCAGATCCTTGCCCGGCGAAGTTTCAAGGCTGACCTGCCAATCAAGCTTCAACTGATCGGCGAAAGTCTTGAACAGTGCCGGGACCCCGCCAATCCGATCACCGCCCAGATCATGGACTCGCTCTGGATGAAACCGCTGCACCGGTGATCCGGCACCAAAGGTAAAGCTGTTGCCGATGAACAGGACCGATTTTGCCCCGGCCGGGACCGATAGCGCCAGCAATCCCAGCGCCAGGCCCAGCCTGCGGATCAAGCCAGCGCCTCGGCAATCAGGCGCCGCGTGTTGGCCACGCCATACAAGGCGATGAAACTGCCCATCCGCGGACCCTGGCTGGATCCCAGCAGTGTTTCATACAGCGCCTTGAACCAGTCGCGCAGATTCTCGAAACCATGATCGGGGTTCTTGCCGATCTCATAGACCATGGTCTGAAGATCTTCGGCACTGGCATCTGCAGCAGTGCCGGCAAGTGCAGCGTCAAGCGCAGCCAGCGCCTTGGCCTCATTCGCATCGGGGCTGCGGCGTTGCAGCGTTGGCGCGATGAAATCGCGGTTGGTGGCCAGTGCCTTGTCAACCAGACTGCCAAGCTCAGGATGCTTGGCCGGATCGGCATCAGACACATAATTTCCCAGATAAGACCAGACCTGATCGCTGGTCGCCCCGGCCCCCAATACCCCAACCAGGTTCAGCAACAGGCTGAAGGTTACGGGCAGCTTGTCACCATCTCCGCCGTGGTAGCCATTTGCGCGCAGCAGATGCCATACGGGATTGCCCAGCTGTTGTTCGATCGGCTGGCTGGCCAGCTTTTCGCGAAACTGCCAATATTCATCGACGTTCTTGGGGATGATCCCGGTGTGCAGGCTCTTGGCGCTTTTGGGTTCGCGGAACAGGAACAGCCCCAGGCTTTCCTCGCTGCCATAGGTCAGCCATTGATCGATGGTCAGGCCATTACCCTTGGATTTGGAAATTTTCTGTCCCTCTTCGTCAAGGAACAGCTCATAGATCAGGCCTTCGGGCGGCGTAGCGCCCAGCGCCCGCGTGATCCGGCCGCTTTCGCGCACCGAATCAGTAAGATCCTTGCCGCACATCTCATAATCAACGCCCAGCGCGACCCAGCGCATCGCCCAATCGACCTTCCACTGCAGCTTCGCATTGCCGCCAAAGATGCAGCTTTCGACCATTTCGCCATGGTCTTCAAAGCGGACCATGCCAGCCGCGGCATCGATGACTTCGACCGGCACCTGCAACACCTGATGGGTCTTGGGGCTGACCGGCAGGACCGGCGAATAGGTCTGGCGGCGTTCTTCGCGCAGGGTAGGCAGCATGATGTCCATGATCGCTTGCCAGTGGCGCAGGATACCCTTCAGCGCATCGTCAAACGCGCCCGAATTATATTGGTCGCTTGAAGAGACGAACTCATATTCAAATCCGAACCGGTCCAGAAATGTGCGCAGCATCGCATTGTTATGGTGCGCGAAACTCTCATACTTGCCAAACGGATCTGGAATCCGGCTAAGCGGATGGCCCAGATAGGCGGTCAGCAGACCTTGGTTGGGCATGTTGTCGGGCACCTTGCGAAGCCCGTCCATATCATCGCTGAACGCAACCAGCCGGGTTGGCGCGCCGCCGCTTAACTCTTCATAGGCGCGCCGCACCAGCGTGGTGCGCAGCACTTCCTGAAAGGTGCCGATGTGCGGCAGGCCGCTGGGGCCATAGCCGGTTTCAAACAGCACCGCCGTGCCGCCGGGTTTCCCATTGGGATACCGCTTGATCAGCTTGCGCGCTTCCTCAAATGGCCAAGCCTTGGAAACCTGTGCGGCGTCATGCAATGCAGTATCGTTCATGGTGAGCGGGCTTTCGCGGAGCGGCTGGCTTTGTGCAAGGCGAAAAGCGTCCGGCAGCCGTAACGGCCGGTTCGCCTGCGCCACTCCAGATCCGCCAAGCCAGGCCCTCAGTTGTCCAGAAATGGGACTGAGTTGCCCGCGCAGCCTTTGTAGAATCGCCCAGGACATGTCAGCAAGCGCCACCTTCGTACCAAAATGAGAAACCCACCTTGTGCTGCTGACTTCGATTGCCCGGCTTCGCCAAGCCAAAGACAGCGCTGCATTCAAGCTGGCGGTTGTTGATATCTCCAAGGCCAGCGGGTTCGGGGCATGCTTCATAATTTCGCCGGTGGCGCGCAACACCTGGCAAGGCCGCGTCCTCGACAATTTCGGTTTTGATGAGCGTTGGGCCAAAGCTTATCGCAAGGGACTTTACCGGATTGATCCACTGCCTGAAATTGCCCTTGCCCACGGCCTTCCTTTTCGTTTGGGTGAAGCTGGAAAGCTACTCAAACTGAACAAGTCTGAGCAGCGCTATTTGGCTATCCTTGATCGCGGCGGTGCCAGCGATGCAATTGCCTTTCCAACATTTGGCAGCGGCGCGCGCACTGCGATCATCTGCTTTGGGCATCACCCAAACCCGCAGCAATTGACCGACATGATCGTGCTGGAACTGCACGTGCAGCTGCAAGCCGCCTATCATGAGTTCTGCAGGATACTATCGCATGAAACGGCGCTTGAGAACGAGTTATCGATCCGCGAAAAGGACGTTCTGTATTGGCTAACCCAAGGTAAGAGCAATTCGGCCATTGCCCAGATTCTGGAAATCTCAGCCGGCACGGTCGATACCTATTTGCGCCGTGTCTTTCAAAAAATGAACGTTACTGAACGGGTTGGTGCCGCCATGGCCGCCGTTCGCTATGGTTATGTGATTCCGGGGGAATTTCCCCGCCCGGGTTGATTGCATAAGGCGAACCGCCGTGTCCATCAATCACGGGACTGGTCGCCAGCCCCACCGCCTCATAGCCTGCTCCCAGCTTGGAACAATACCAGGCGGGTTGGTCGCGAGAATGCTGGGCATCGGTAACGGTTGGATCGGGAAAAATCCCGAGCAGCCAAACGTGGACGCATGGCTTCTCCTCGTCTGAATAACTCGGGGAGAATGCAGAGTGCCGTCACCGGTCGAAGAAGCAAATCAGATACACCGCCGGCTGGCTGCCGAAATGTTGGCGCGGCGCCGGCTTCGCAACAAGCATTTTGATCGTCAGGCGTTTGGTGAACAACGCTGGGATATGATGCTGGGGCTGTTTGCCGACGAACTGGGCCGGTTGAGCATTGACGCCGCCAGCCAGCTTTTGCTGACGCCGCCTGCTACCACGCTTGCGCTGGCCCGGATTCTGGCCGGGCACAGCTTGATCGATCTGGGCGATTCCGATGGCGGGTGGAGCGATATTCCAATCAGCCTGTCAGAGACCGCCGCAGAGAAAATGACCGCATACTTCGGCGAGGTGATCAGCACCGGCTTAGCCGGCTAAATCGTTAAGGCCTGCTGCGGTTGCCAAGCCGCAGCGCCGTCCGTAAGGCACGGCCATGGATATCGCCACCCTAACGCCCGAAGCCCAATTCACGCTTGCCGAACTTGAAGCAAAGTTCCCGCCTCGCACCCTTTCCGAAGGCGCGCGCGTAACCCGTTTTGGCCCCAGCCCAACCGGCTTCATGCATATCGGCGGGCTTTATACTTCGCTGGTTTCACGCCGCCTGGCCCATCAAAGCGGCGGCAGGTTCTTTTTGCGGATCGAAGATACCGATAAGAAGCGTGAAGTTGACGGCACGGTTGGTTTGATCCTGGCCTCGCTTGCCACCTATGGCCTGTCACCCGACGAGGGTGAAATTGCCGATGGTCAGGAGCTGGGCGATTACGGCCCCTACCGCCAAAGCGAACGCAAGCCGATCTATCAAAGCTGCGTTCGCTGGTTGCTGGAACAGGGCCATGCCTATCCCTGCTTTGCCAGCGCCGATGAATTGCAGGAGCTGCGCGACGAACAGGCCAAGCGCAAGGTCCAGCCGGGCTACTATGGCAGCTGGGCAATCTGGCGTGACAAGACCGCAGCTGATGTGGCTGCAGCGCTGGCGGTTGGTCTGCCGTTCACAGTGCGTCTGCGCGCCACCGGCACCCGCGATGAGCGGGTGACTTTGCCTGATACGATCCGCGGCGATCTTGAATTTCCGGCCAACCAGACCGACGTCGTCATGCTCAAGGCCGATGGTATGCCAACCTACCACCTGGCCCATGTGGTGGACGATCATTTCATGCGGACCACCGATGTGATCCGCGGTAACGAATGGCTGGCCAGCTATCCAATGCACGCCCAGATGTTTGATCTGATGGGCTGGGCCCCGCCCCGCTTTGCCCACATCAGTCCGATCGAAAAGCAGGACGGCGGATCGCGCCGCAAACTTTCCAAGCGGCACGATCCCGAAGCCTCGGTTGGCTGGTACATGGAAGCCGGCTATCCGCTTGGTGCGGTTACCGAATATCTGCTCAATCTGATCGACGGCCGGTTTGAAGAATGGCGCACCGCGAACCCGGGCGTGAGCCACGAGGATTTCAAGATCGAGCTGGAGCACATGAGCCGTTCGGGCGCCTTGTTTGATCTGGCCAAGCTGGATTCGGTATCGCGCGATGTGGTCGGCGCGATGAGCGCAAAGGCGATCTACGATGCGGCGCTGGTCTGGGCCAGTGGTCACCACCCGGATTTCGCGGTGCGCTTTGCTGCCGATCCGGCCTACAGCCAGGCAATTCTGGATATCGAGCGCCACGGCGAACGCCCGCGCAAGGACATCGTCCGGTGGGATCAGCTGCATACAGACATCGGTTACTTCTTTGATGATCGCTATGCCGAGCTGCTGGGTGAAGCGCAGGACGTGTTCAAGGCGCTCCAGCCGGCCGCGCCGCAAGGCTTGTTGGCCAAGGTTGCAGCAGCATACGATCCCGCAAAGGACCGCGATCAGTGGCTGGAATGGCTGCGCGAACTGGGCCTGGAATTTGGCTATGCCCCCAACGCCAAGACTTTCAAGGCCGCCCCCGATCAATACATCGGCCACTTCGGTGATCTGGCCGGAGTGCTGCGGGTTGTGCTGGCGGCGCGGCGCAACACGCCCGATCTGCACGAAATGATGCAGGTCATGGGCAAGGACCGGGTGGTTGCCCGGCTAAGCGCCGCAACCCGCTGGTAACGCCCAGGCAGCTGTGCCACATCATCGCGCTACGCAAGCGGTGGGGTGCGAAATGGTACGTGGTTTGAAACTGGCCTTGGCGGCACTTGGGCTGGCAATGCTGGGCAATTCGGCCCAGGCAATAATGGCACGGCCAATCACCAGTTTGTGGCACCACGGCACGATTATCACGATGGACGGCCCGCGTGCCAAAATCGTTCCGGCGGTGGTCGTGCGGTCAGGCAAGATCGTGTTCACCGGTCCGCTTGCCCAAGCCCGCAAGGTGGCCGGGCGCGGGTTCGAAGACCATGACCTGAAGGGCGCAACGATGCTTCCGGGTTTCGTCGATGCCCATTCGCATTTCTCGATGCTGATGCGCGTCGCCACTGGAATTGATCTTGACGCAGGCGAAGGCGCACCGCGTTCTATTGCCGATCTGCTTGCCAAGGTCGGCAGGGGGATCGAAGCCAGGATGATCGCGCAAGACGATTGGGTCGTCGCCTGGAACTACAAGGACGCTGCGCTGGCTGAAAAGCGCCATGTGACCCGTGCCGATCTGGATAAGGCCTTCCCCGGGCGCAAAGTTCTGTTGATGCATTTCACCGGCCACGGACTCGTCGCCAGCAGCGCCGCAATGGCGGCGGCCGGGGTGAAGGACGATACGCCCAACCCCGAAGGCGGGCTGTTCCTGCGCGATGGCAACGGGAAGCCCAACGGAGTTGTGTTTGAAGCCGCGTTGACGCCGTTCTTTGCCGTCTTTCCCAAGCCTACCTATCCGCAGATGATCGAAGCGCTGAATATCACGCAACGCCAATATGCCGCGAACGGCTATACCCATGCGCAAGACGGCGCGACGCAGCTGGCCGATCTGGATTTCCTGCGTAGTGATGGCGCCAAGCTTGCCCTGACGATCGATCTGGCGCTGCTGCCCAGCTTCGCTGGTTTGGACAATCTGCTTGCCCGTGGCGACCTTGCGGTGGGGCAATATCAAGGCCGTACCAAGGTTCAGGGCATAAAGTTCGTGCTTGATGGATCGCCGCAGGCCCGCACCGCCTTTTTCACCAAAAACTATGCCAACGGCTCGCCCGAAGGACACCACCCCTGGCACGGCGAGCCGATCGTTTCGCAAGAGGTGTTCAACGCCGCAGCCCGCAAGGTCCACGCGCGCGGCTGGCAGATATTTGCCCACGCCAATGGCGATGCGGCGATCGACATGGCGATCAAGGCCTTCGATGCACTGGGGATCAAAGCCGGCGACAATCGCCGCCCGGTTGTGATTCACTCACAATTCCAGCGGCCCGAGCAGCTCAAGGACTATGCCCGGATCGGCGTGGGACCAGCCTATTTCAGCAACCACACCTATTATTTTGCCGACGTCCACCGCAGCAATTTCTCCACCGAGGTAGTTGGCTTCATCAGCCCGTTCAAAGCTGCAATTGCAGCCGGATTGCATCCCTCGAACCATTCCGATGCGCCGGTAACAACGCTCGATCCGTTCATCCAGCTCTGGTCCAGTATGGCCCGGACATCACTGTCTGGCGTGGTCAACGGCCCCAGCCAGCGGCTGACCGCTTATGAAGGCTTGCAGATGCTCACCACGGGTCCGGCCTGGCAGGTGTTCGAAGAGGACCGCAAGGGGCGGATCAAAGTAGGGCTGCTGGCCGATTTCGTAGTGCTTGATCGCAATCCGCTGCGCACGCCGCTTGACCAGATCCGTTCAATCCGGGTGATGCAGACGATTAAGGAAGGCCGGGTGATCTGGACGCAGCACTAGTCGCCCAGGATCAGATCCGCGCCCGGCTTGTGTGCGCGGATTTCGTCCTCGCTCAGCCCACAGATCTCGTGCGGGAAGACCAGCCATTCCTCGGTCTCATGAACGAAGAAATCAGGCTTGAGCCTGGTCTTGTTTCGGCTCGGTTTGTAGTAAGCGGTGGCGATCCGCACGGTTTGCGGCATGTTGTGGCGGCAGCGCGCCGATAGTTCGGCCAGGAATGCCGCGATTGAGCGTCCGGTATCAAACACATCATCGATCACCAGCAGCCGATCCTCTGGCCCCAGCACATCGATCAGATAGCCCAGCGCATAGACCCGGACTTCCTTCTCCTGGCTGTCGATCCCAGAATAGCTGGCAGTGCGGATAGCAATGTGATCGCATTCCACACCTTTATAGGCGAGTAATTCCTGGACAGCGATCCCGACCGGTGCCCCGCCCCGCCAGATGCCAACGATATGGGTGGGGCGAAAGCCCGCATCGATCACCATGTTGGCCAGCCGAAAGCTGTCTTCAAGCAGCCGGTCTGCGGTGAGATAGCGCTTCTCAACCACCAGCAATTTCCTCGATCTCAGCCAGATGCGCGATCTGATCGGCCATCGGCAGGAACGAACCGGTGAAGCTGTTTTCAGCCAGCTGGACGATTTCAGCATCTGAAAGGTCAAGCGCCTCGGCGGCGGCATGAAAATTGGCACCAATGTAGCCACCAAAATAGGCCGGATCATCGGAATTGATCGTTGCCTTAAGGCCCAGATCAAGCATTCGCCTGATCGGACTGTCCTCCATCCGGTCGATCACGCAGAGCTTGAGATTGGAGAGCGGACAGACGGTCAGCGTCATGCCTTCTTCTGCAATTCGCTTGACCAGCGCTGCATCCTCCAGCGCCCGGTTTCCGTGGTCAATCCGTTCGACCATGAGCAAATCCAGCGCCTCATAAACATATCCGGGCGGCCCTTCCTCTCCCGCATGCGCGGTCACGTGCAGGCCAAGTTCGCGTGCTTTGGCAAACACCTTCTGGAATTTCGCCGGCGGGTGCCCGACCTCGGAAGAATCGAGCCCAACCCCGTCGATCCTGTCCAGATGCGGCATAGCCAATTCCAGCGTGGCAAAAGCGTCCGCTTCGGACAGGTGGCGCAAGAAGCACATGATCAGGCGATGGCTGATGCCAAGCTCGCTCTGGCCAGTCTTCAATCCGCGCTCAATCCCGTCCAGCACAGTTTCAAAAGCAACCCCGCGGTCGGTGTGCCCCTGCGGATCGAAGAAAATCTCGACATGCCTGACATTGTCCGCGGCCGCGCGCTGGAGGTAGGCCCAGGTCAGGTCAAAAAAATCCTGCTCGGTCAGCAGGACCCCCATCCCCTGATAATAGATATCGAGGAAATCCTGCAGGTTGGAGAAATCATAGGCCGCCCGCACTGCTTCCACACTGCCAAACGGGATCGCCGCGCCATTGCGCGCAGCCAGTGCAAACAACAGCTCTGGCTCAAGAGAGCCTTCAATATGCAAATGCAGCTCTGCCTTGGGCAGGCGATCAATCAATGCGGCGCGGGAAGGATTCGGCATGGCCCCAGGGTTGGACCTGCGCAAAGTTCAGGTCAACCGCTTGCACCGCGTTCCATTTTCGTTCTATCCCATCGGTGTGAGCGATGCCCTGCCCCTTCCCGCTATTCACGCCAGCCATGGCGGCTGCTGGCTGCGTGATGGTGCTGGCGGAACGCGCGGAACCAGCAAGGGCGATGCGATCGTTGCGGCGGCAGATACGCCGCTGTTGATGCTTAATGCGCCGCTGGTCGCAACGCGGCTGGGGTACCCTGATCTGTCAGGACTGGATCTGCTTGAACTGTTCGCGTTCGTCCACCCGGCCCGGTTTGTGGTGCCAACGCCCAAGGGGCTGGCCCATGCGCTCGATCTGGCTGAACCGGCCGCCGATGATGCTGTTCCGCTGCTGCTCCAGCAAGCCGCAGAGCTGCTGCTGGCCCAGTGTCAGGCCGCCGATTGGCCTGCGCGCGAAGGTGCCTGGACCGCGCTGCAATCGCTAACCAAGCTGCGCTGGGCCTGGGCTCCGCTACTGGCCGCGCGGATCGCCGCCCCGGCCAAGGGCGAGCGCTGGCTGTTTGCCCGCCTGCCCGAATGGGAAGACGTTGCCGAACGGCCGCAGCCAGCCCAGATCACACTGGGGGATGGCGAAGTTGCCGAGCAACTGGCGCGGTTGACCGGCGCCGGAGCAGAAAGCCGCCCGGCGCAGGTGGCCTATGCCCAGGAAGCCGCCCACCTGTTTGCCCCGCGCAGCCGCGGCGATAGCCTTGGGGCCAAACCGCACTTGCTGCTGGCGCAGGCCGGGACCGGGATCGGCAAGACCCTTGGCTACCTGGCCCCGGCTTCGTTGTGGGCGCAGCAATCGGGCGGAACGGTCTGGGTTTCAACCTATACCAAGGCGCTGCAACGCCAGCTTCGCCATGAAAGTCGCCGGATCTGGACGGGCAAACGCGGCGATGGAACACAGCCGGTAGTTGTCCGCAAAGGGCGTGAAAATTACCTGTGCCTGCTCAATCTTGAAGACGCCTTGCAAGGTGGCTTCACCGGCCGCGCGGCGGTGCTGGCGCAACTGATCGCGCGCTGGGCAGCCTATAGCCAGGATGGCGATATGATCGGCGGCGATCTGCCCGGCTGGCTGCCCACGCTGTTCCGGGCGCGCGGGATCAAGGCGCTGACTGACCAGCGCGGCGAATGCGTCTATGCTGGCTGCCCGCACTACCGAAAATGCTTCATCGAACGCAGCGTCCGCGCCAGCACTGGCGCCGATCTGGTGATCGCCAACCATGCCCTGGTGATGGTCAACGCGGCGCGCGGCCGCGATCAGGTGCAGCGGCCAACCCGGATCGTGTTCGATGAAGGACACCATGTATTCGAAGCTGCGGATTCTACCTTTGCGGTTGCACTGACCGGCAGTGAGACGATTGAGCTGAGGCGCTGGGTCGTAGGACCAGAGCGCGGCTCAAAGGGCCGCCGCCGCGGGCTTTCTGCGCGGCTGGCGGATCTGGCCAGCTATGACGAGGCGGGCGGCAAGGCAATTGCCGCTGCGCGCCATGCGGCTGAGGCGCTGCCCGGCGATGGCTGGCTGCAACGATTATCCGAAGGCAGCCCATCGGGTCCGCTGGAAGAGCTGCTCTGTGCGGTGCGCGCCACTGTATATGCGCGCGATGAAAGCGGCGGGCAGGAAGCCGGTTACGGGCTTGAAACCGAAGCCGCGCAGCTTGACGGGCCATTGGTCGAAATTGCTGGCAGCGCGCAGGCTGCATTGGCCGAATTGCGCAGTCCCCTGATCCGGCTGGGTGTTCGGATCGAGGCTATTCTCACCGATCCGCCTGACTGGCTGGATGGTCCAGGCCGGGCCCGGCTGGAAGGGGCGCGCCAGGCCCTGGGCTGGCGGATCGATACTATCGCCGCGTGGGAGGCCTTGCTTGACCGGCTGGGCGGCCCGGCTGATCCGGAATTTGTCGATTGGCTGGCGGTTGAACGGGCCGAAGCGCGCGAATTTGATATCGGTCTGCACCGCCGCTGGCTCGATCCGATGCGGCCGTTTGCGCAAGTCGTGCTTGAAGGCGCGCATGGCGTTATGCTGACTTCGGCCACGCTGAAGGACGGAACTGATTGGGACAGCGCAGTGGTTCGTTCGGGCGCTCCCAGTCTTGAAATTGCGCCGCGGCTGTCCAGTTTTGAAAGCCCGTTTGATTACGCCGGCCAAGCCGAAGTGCTGATCGTGACCGACGTGCCCAAGGGTGATGTTGCGGCATTGGCCGGGGCTTATGCCCGCCTGATTGAGGCTGCAGGTGGCGGGGCACTGGGCCTGTTCACCGCGATCCGCCGCCTGCGCGCGGTTCATGGCCGGATCGCAGATCGGCTTGCCCGGGGCGGCCTGCCGCTTTATGCGCAGCATGTTGATCCGATCGATACCGGCACATTGGTGGATATTTTCCGCGACGATCCGCGCGCTTCGCTGCTGGGTACCGATGCCTTGCGCGATGGGGTGGATGTGCCCGGCCATTCGCTGCGTCTGGTGGTGATGGAACAAGTTCCCTGGCCAAAGCCGTCAATCCTGCACCGTGCCCGGCGGCTGGCGGGCGGCGGCGGTGCCCACGATGATCGGATCATCCGTGCGCGCCTGGCCCAGGCTTTTGGCCGGTTGATCCGCAGCCGTCAGGATAGCGGGGCATTCGTGGTCTTGTCTGCCGCCTTCCCCAGCCGCCTGTTATCCGCATTTCCCCCAGGTACGCCTGTCACACGGTTGACGCTCGATCAGGCTTTACATCGCGTCGCCAGCAGTGTCTCACACCAGCCTGTCCAGCAAGAGAGCCAGACTTGAAAACCCTAGGACTGTTCCGCCACGCCAAAAGCGATTGGCAAGACCCGCGAGCCCGCGATTTCGATCGACCGCTTAACGATCGCGGGCGGCGCGGCGCGGCGATAATGGGCCGCCATGTGCGCGATCACGGGATAAAGTGGGAACGGATGGTGGCCTCTCCGGCGATCCGCTGCGCCCAAACAATCGAACTTGCCGCCCAGGCTTCGGGGCAGCCGGTGGCCGCCAACTGGGATCGCCGGATCTACCTTGCAAGCGGGGTCACTCTGGCCGATCTGCTGCGCGAACAGGATGGCGATCCCAAAGCTATCCTGATGGTTGGGCACAATCCGGGGCTTGAAGATCTGATCTTCGATCTTGTCCCCGATGATAGCACCAGCCCCTTGCGTGATCTGGTGGAGGAAAAATTTCCCACCGCCAGCTTCGCCGTGCTTGAACTCGATATCGACAAGTGGTCTGATCTCAGGGATCGCTGTGCCCGGCTGGTGCATCTAACCCGCCCGCGCGATCTCGATCCCGAACTGGGCCCTGAGCTGAAGTGACAGATCAAGCCATATGGATCGCCTTGGTCACCAGATAGCTATCCATTCCTTCGATCCCACCTTCGCTGCCAAAGCCTGAATCCTTGACCCCACCAAACGGTGCATCAGCCGCGCTGACCGCAAATGTGTTGATCCCCACCATCCCGGCCTCGATCGCATCGCCCAGCAGATTGGCGGTGCGCAAGCCTTCGGTAAAGGCAAAGGCGGCCAGGCCAAAAGGCAGGCGGTTGGCCTTGGCCACGGCATCCTCCAGCGTTGAAAACGGCGCGGCAACCGCCACCGGGCCAAACGGTTCGTTGTTCATGATATCGGCGTTGTCCGGCACATCAGCCAGCAGTGTTGGTTGAAAGAAATAGCCGGCATTGCCGCGTTTCCCGCCAGCCATCACCCGCGCGCCCTTGGCCGCGGCATCCTCTACCAGCGCCTCGATCGAGCCGGGGCGGCGGGCATTGGAAAGCGGGCCCATCTTGCTGCCAGCGTCAAGCCCATGCCCGGTGGTAACCCCGTGCGTGCGCGCCGCAAAGCCATCAACAAAGCGCTGATAGATGCTTTCCTGCACATAGAACCGTGTCGGCGAAACGCAGACCTGCCCAGCGTTGCGGAATTTTTGCGGGACCACCAGATCCAGCGTCTTTTCAAGATCGCAATCGTCAAACACCAGCACCGGGGCGTGGCCACCCAGTTCCATCGTGACCCGCTTCAGCCCATCTGCTGCCAGCCGCATCAGATGCCGTCCAACCGGGACTGAGCCAGTAAAGCTGACCTTGCGGATCACCGGCGAGGCGATCAGATGCCGGCTGACCATATCGGGCGCCCCATGGACCAGCTGAACCACGCCTTGCGGCAATCCAGCGTCAGCCAGGCAGCGCACCAAAGCGCCGGTACAGCCAGGGGTTTCCTCTGGCGGCTTGGCCACAACCGAACAACCAGCCCCCAATGCGGCGGCCAGCTTTTTGGCCAGCAGGTAAAGCGGGAAATTCCACGGAGTAAAAATCGCGACAGGGCCGACCGGCTGGCGATTGACCATCGCCCGCTGCCCGGTGGGGCGCACCAGCGTGCGGCCATATAGCCGGGTGGCTTCTTCAGCGCACCAATCGAACAATTGCGCACTGGCGGCCACTTCGCTGCGCGCTTCGGCCAGCGGCTTGCCCTGTTCAAGCGTTAGCAGAGTGGCAATTGCTTCGCTGCGATCACGCAATAGCGCGGCGGCTTTCCTGAGAACAGTCCCGCGCGCTTCGGCCGGAGTGGCCTGCCAGACCGAAAAAGCTCGATCTGCGCCAGCCAGTGCTTCATCCAGATCGGCTGCGCTGGCCAAGGGCACCTGGGCGATGGCATCACCGCTGGCCGGATCGATAACCGCAAAACTATCGCGCCCTTCGCCCACTCTCCAGCTGCCATTGATGAACAGCGCGAGTTCCGCGTCGTAGCTTTTTCCCATGTTGGAATGTCCTCACTTTCGTGAGCTGTATCTAGGCTTCGTGAAGCGCATTGACCAGTGTGGTCCGCAGTGAAATAAGCCGCGCCCGGTATGCAAAGTTGTTGGCAACGGCCGCCCCGGCCACGACCGGCCCGGTTGCCCGAGCCCCGCCGTTATCGGCCGGTTCGCTCTTGCCAAGCAGGGCCTTTTTGGCCCCTTTCAGAGTATAACCTTCGCGGTGCACCAGCCGATCGATCCGCTCTACCAGCGCAACATCGCCCGATCTGTAATACCGCCTTCCACCGCTGCGCTTAAGCGGCCGCAGCATCGGGAATTGCTCTTCCCAATACCGCAGCACATGCTGGCGAATGCCAAGCGCCTTGGCCACCTCGCCGATCGTCCGCAGCGCCTCCGGATCCTTGCCGTCAGCAAAGCCAGGAGGCGCAGCGTCGGTCATCCTTTGGCGATCCGTTCTTTCAGCATCTGGCTGGCCCGGAAAGTCAGCACCCGGCGCGGGGTAATCGGAACTTCAACCCCGGTTTTGGGGTTTCGACCGATTCGCTGCGCCTTGTCGCGCAGCAAAAACGTTCCAAAGCCCGAAATCTTGACGTTCTCACCCTGCTCCAGTGCGTCAGACATGTGTTCAAGGATCGCTTCAACCATTGTGAGCGATTCAGAACGCGAAAGCCCAAGCTTCCGGTTCAATGCTTCGGCCAGATCGGCCCTTGTCAGTGTGCTCATGGAGCGCATCAAGCCCCTTCCCTAGGATATTACCTGCGTCCCTGCAGCAGAGCATAACCAAAGTTTGGGCGATTGCAATGAATAGGCTGGGTTAAATCCGGCTAAATCCGGATCAGACTTGCGCCCCAGGTAAAGCCGCCGCCCATCGCTTCGAGCACAACCAGTTGCCCCGGCTTGATCCGCCCATCGCGCACAGCCGTATCCAGCGCCAACGGAACCGATGCTGCCGATGTGTTGGCGTGCCGATCTACCGTCAGCACAACCCGGTCGGGCGAAAGGCCCAGCTTCTTGGCAGTGGCATCGATGATCCGGCGATTGGCCTGATGCGGCACCACCCAATCGATTTGATCGGTGCTGATTCCAGCCGCCTCCAGTGTCTCGCTCAGCACGTCGGCCAGGTTGGTTACGGCATGCCGAAACACCTCGCGCCCCTTCATCCGAACGTGGCCCACGGTTTGCGTGGTGGAAGGTCCGCCATCGACATAGAGCAAATCGCAGTGCTGGCCATCGGCGTGGAGTTTGGTGAACAGAACCCCGGGTCCATCTTCGGCCACATCGCGGGCTTCCAGCACAATCGCGCCGGCCCCGTCGCCAAACAGCACACAAGTGCCGCGATCCTCGAAATCGAGAATCCGGCTCATCGTTTCAGCCCCGATTACCAGCGCCTTTTCGGCCATGCCGGTTCGCAGCATCGCATCCGCAGCGCCAACGGCGTAGAGAAAGCCCGAGCATACCGCCGCAACATCAAATGCGATCCCGCCATTTGCGCCCAATGCAGCCTGAACCTGCGTGGCGGTGGCCGGAAAGGTATTGTTGGGCGTGGCTGTGGCCAGCACGATCAGGCCGATGTCCTTGCCTTCAAGCCCGGCCGCTTCAAGCGCGCGGCGCGCCGCATCGATCGCCAGCGTGGCCGTATTCTCATCATCTCCGGCAAAATGTCGATTGCGAATGCCCGATCTTTCAACGATCCATTCATCGCTGGTATCGACGATTTGCGCCATTTCGGCATTGGATACCGCACGCTTGGGCAAGGCTGATCCGGTGCCGGTTAAAACTGAACGTCGAATCATGCCCCGTTCCCACCGGCTTTGCGCAGATTTTCCTCGCCCAGCCGAGAAAGATCGGCCGCGATCCGCTCGATCAGGTTTTCCTCAAGCAAACGGGCAGTCACCGCCACGGCATTGGCCACGCCAACCGCGCTGGCCGAACCGTGGCTTTTCACCACCACCCCATTCAAACCCAGAAACACCGCGCCGTTGTGATTGTTGGGATCAAGATGATGCTTGAGCAGTTCTGTGGCCGGCTTGGAAACCAGGAACCCGAACTTGGAGCGCAGCGAATTGGAAAATGCCCGGCGCAGCAGATCGGCGACAAAGCGCGCAGTGCCTTCGACGGCCTTCAGGGCAATGTTGCCTGAAAACCCGTCCGAAACCACCACATCAACATCGCCGCGGCACAGCTTGTCAGCCTCAACGAAACCGTCGAAAGAGATCGAGAGATCCTTTGCAGCAGCCTTCAGCTGAGCCGAAGCCAGACGCAAATTCTCTGTTCCCTTGATTTCTTCGGTGCCGATATTGAGCAGCCGCACGCGCGGCGCATCACGGCCGGTCACAATCCGCGAATAGGCCGCACCCATGATCGCAAACTGCACCAGATTGCGGGCATCACATTCAGTGTTGGCGCCCAGATCGAGCATCACCAGATCGTTCTCACCCAGCGAGGGAAGCAAGGCCGAAAGCGCCGGGCGATCGATCCCCGGCATCGTCCGCAGCGCCAGCTTTGCCATGGCCATCAGCGCGCCGGTGTTGCCTGCGCTTACCGCAGCGCCAGCATCGCCGCGCTTCACCGCTTCGATCGCCATGCCCATCGATGTGGTCTTGGCCCGGCGCAGCGCCTGAGTGGGCTTTTCTTCACCGCTGACCACATCGGGGGCGTGGAGAATTTCGGATGCGCTGCGCAGATTCGGGTGTTCGTTCAGCGCAAGCTTGATTCGCTCTTCATCGCCAACCAGCAGGAAATTGAACCGATCATGCTGGCGCCGCGCCAGCGCCGCGCCTTCGATCATCACGCGCACGCCTTCATCGCCGCCCATCGCGTCAACGGCGATACGCGGCAGGCTCATGCGCTAATCTCCTCAAGCGACAGGCTTAGAGCCCGACAGCGACAATCTCGCGTCCATTGTAGTGACCGCAGGCATCGCACAGATTGTGCGGACGCTTGAGTTCACCACAGTTGGGGCATTCATGGAATGCTTCAACCTTCAGCGCATCGTGGCTGCGGCGCATGCCCCGGCGTGAGGGCGATGTTTTTCTTTTGGGGACAGCCATTGCGGCACCTGTTCCTGCAAATTCCGGTTTCGTCTAGGTAAGCCAGCACGGACGGTGCCGGTGGCTTGCGAAGGCGGGCCTATACCGGATTTAGCAGGCGTTGCAAGCGCCGTCATTGGCCCTTATTGACGGCACATCACAGGGGAGAATGAAATGCTGTTACCCATTACATTGAGTCTCGCGGCTGCGGCGGCGTTGATCAACTTCTGGCTTGCGCTGCGCTGCGGCCAGGTACGTGCCAAGGAAAAGATCAACATCGGAACCGGCGGCAACGAATTGCTGGAACGCCGGATGCGCGCACAGCTGAACTTTGCAGAAAACACTCCGTGGGTGCTGATTCTGATCGCGGCCATCGAACTGGCTGAAAAGGGCGGAACCTGGCTGCCCTATGTTGGCGGTGCGTATATGTTGGCGCGTGTTGCGCACGGCCTTGGCATGGATGGCGGCAGCCTCGAAATGGGCCGGGGCATTGGCGTGATGGTCACCATGCTGGTCCAGATCGGCCTGGCCGTGGTGGCAATCGCGGTTGCCCTGGGCAAAATGTAAAACTGCCAAGATCCTCCCCGTTCGCGGGGAGGATCAACTTCAGCTAAGCGCATAATCGCTCACAAAGCCGTTTACCTGCCGCTCCCGGCCAAATGTGCTGGTTGGCCCGTGGCCAGGAATAAAGGTAACGTCGTTGCCCAGCGGCCACAGTTTTTGCGTGATGGAATCGATCAGATCCTGATGATTCCCACGGGGAAAATCGGTCCGCCCGATCGATCCGGCAAACAGCACATCCCCAACGATCGCCAGATGTCCTTCAGGATAGTGGAACACCACATGCCCCGGGGTATGCCCTGGGCAGTGGATTACATCCATGGTCGCTTCCCCAACAGTCACCGTATCGCCATCATTCAGCCAGCGGTCGGGCTCAAACACTTCGGCATGCATGCCATATTTGCCGCCATCCTTGGCCAATTGTTCGATCCAGAACCGGTCGTCCTCGTGCGGTCCTTCAATCGGCACGCCCAGCTCTTTGGCCAGCATTCCGGCCTGCCCGCAGTGATCGAGATGCCCGTGCGTTATCAGCAGCTTCTCGATCGTAACTCCGGTCTTCGCAACGGCCGCCTTAAGCTTGTCAAGATCACCGCCCGGATCAACCAGCGCGGCCTTCATCGTTTTGGTGCACCACACCAGCGAGCAGTTCTGCTCAAGCGGGGTAACGGGGATGATGCCAACGCGGACGGGCGGTTCGGTGGTTTCAGTCATATGTTCGCAATGCCGGGGGTTTGGCGGCGCTGCAACGAATTTTGACGCAGCGCTTGCTACAACCGCCCGCTCTTCCACACCACCCGCCCGATCACCTCAACCTCACCCGGCTCCAACTCAATTGTCTGGTAAGCCGGATTGTCGCTGACCAATGCAACCACTGCGGGCCGCGCCAGATCGAGCCGTTTGACCATCAAGGCTTCACCGCTGCGGACCACATGGATCCCATCGCGCCAATTGCGCGGGGAGCGATCAACCAGGATTTCATCGCCATCGCGCAAGGTGGCTTCCATTGAGTCGCCCTCAACCCGGATCGCTGAAAGCTGCGCCGGATCAAGGCCCTGTTCGCGCAGCCAGCGAGCGGAAAAGCGGAACGCGCCGATCGGCAGCTCTTCACCCGCAAGCAACCCCGGCCCGGCCGATGCGCCCAGCGGCAGGCGCGGTAAATCAACCCATTCGCCGCGCGGCTTTATCAGCACGGACGAGGACAAATCCTCTGGCGCGCCCAGTTCCGATTCGTCCACACCCAGGAACCGCGCCAGCCTGCGGCGATCATTCTCTTCCAGTTTTCGCGGACTGCCTTTTCGTATAAACTGCTGAAGATAAGTAGAATTACGCCCGATAAGTTCGGACAAGCCAGACAAGCTGGCGCCCTGTTCACTGACCAATTGCATCAATCGGGCTCGGGGATCGTTCGTAACCATGTATTTGTCCTACACGATGTATTTTTCCTAGACAAGTAGGATTTGAAGGGGAAGTAAAGGATTATTCCTACGGCGATTCGCAACTGTCGCATTTGAATAAGGAGGGAGACAGAAATGCTTATTACCCGGATCGAACGCTTTCTGCGTGAAACCGGTATGCCCTGGACCAAATTCGGACGGCTTGCGACGCACGATCCGCGCTTTGTTCAGGACCTGCGCAACGGCCGCACTCCCCGCGCTGCAACCGCGAAACGTGTGGAACATTTCATGAACATTTATCGCGAGGACTGCCGTGCAATTTGATCCCAACCAAGGCCAGGCGATGCTTGTCGCCGCGCGCCACCGAACCCGCCGCACCCCCTGGATGCAATTGCTATCGGCGCTGCTCGATCTGGGCCAGGGCCAGGCCGAATTGCTGCGCCACGCTGAGCGAAGCTGGGCCAGTGTAACCTTTTCCGGCACCCGGCACAGCGTAGTCCTGGCGTTTAACGGCGAGGAATCTGTAGCCGCCGGTGAAGCCCTGATCGATATTCTGCCCGATCACGAATTCACGATTGCGGGACAACTGGTGGCCGATGCAGCGGTGGTGCGGGTGGATCACACCGCCCTGCCCAAGCCCCGGCTGGAGGTGGAATTGGAAGTGCTGATGCTGGATGAGGTTTGAGCCTTGCCGCAAATCAATCCAGATAATCGCGCCGCAGCCCCTGCACCGCCGCCGGATCGATCCCGATCACATCGGCCAGATAGGCATCCATCCCGCCATGGCTTGCATCGACTGCATCGAAGGCAGCGACGATGTATTCTTCCTCTACCCCCATCAGCACCCGGATCGTGGCATCGCTGATCGGACCGCGGTGAGCGCGAATCTGCTCAGCCCCGGCGGCGATCCGCGCTTCGATATTGCCGGCTACGTTGGTCAACAGGTAATCGGCCACAATATCATCGCGGCTGACGCCCAGGGCGTGCTGAACCAGTGCAACAGCAAAGCCGGTGCGGTCTTTGCCGGCAACGCAGTGGACAAGGCTGGGGCCTTCCGCCCGTTTCAGAACTTCGAAGTGGCAACGCAGCATCGGCACCAGGTTCTCACGGGTTGAGATACCTTCATACAGCCGCAGCATGGCCGCGCGGGCTTCAGCTTCGGTCACCACGCCGTCTGCTGCTTCGGTATGAAGCGCAAGCCCAGCGGTTTCCTCGGGGTAGGCAAAGACCTGCGCTGAAAAGCTTTCACTGCGCCGGCACGGTTTGGCATCACGCTCTGATGGGCCGCGCAAATCGATCACGGTTTTAAGGCCCAGCGCATCGATTGCGGCAAGGTCTGCCGGGCTGGCATCGCCGTGCTGGGCTGATCGCCACAGCAAACCGCCCTTGATCCGCGCGCCATCGGCCCCTTGGTAGAGGCCATAATCGCGAAAGTTGTGAACCCCATCGAGCTTGATTACGCGTTCCATGCCAAGTCGCTTGGCAGCCGATGTGCAGCCATGCAAGCTGGACCTTGCGGCAAAGCCTGAATAAGGTTGCAGTGATGAGCGTAACGCCCCCGCCAAACCCGCTGCCGCGCCTTGCCCTTGGCATTACCGGCCACCGCGACAGCAACCCCGGATTGGCGGCCAACCGCGCGGCGGTGAGCGCAGCGATAGGCGATCTGTTTGGCCGGATCGAAACCAATGTCCGTGCGCTTGATAGCGCCAAGACCAGCCATGCCTCCACACGCCTGCACAACCTGCTGGTCAGCGGAGTTGATATCATCGGCGCAGAAGCGGCCACTGCGCTGGGCTGGGAGCTGGTTGCGCCGCTGCCGTTTGGAGAGGCGCTGAACTGTGCGATCAATTCCCTGCCAACAAATCTGGCGGATGCCGAAGCACTGCTGGCAGGGCGCGAAGCGCAGGATCCCGATGTTCAGCACCGCGCAGCATCGATCCGGCAATGGACCGCGCGGACCCAGATTTTCGCGCTGGCAGACCGCGACAACCAGCTGGCTGATTTGTTTCGGGCCAGGCTGGCTGCTCCCGGTGATATTTCTGCCGATCGCAGTTTTTCAATCGAAAGTTCGGATCAGGCCGCGCTCGCCGGGCAGGTGATGATCGAACAAAGTGATCTGTTGATCGCGGTCTGGGATGGGCAGATCCGCAACCTTCCAGGCGGAACCGGGCACACTGTCGGGATGGCGCTTGAGGAAGGTTCGCCGGTGCTGCTGCTGGATCCCAACCAACCCGGCATCTGGCGCCTGGCCCGGGCCCGTGAAAGTCTGGCAACTTGGAAAGACTTGCCGGCGCTGGATGATGCAATGCTGGCGGAACTGGTTCGCGATGCCTTGCAGCCGGACGCCGGTGAAGATCTGATCATGGCTTCAGAGCGGCTTGACCAGGCCAAATGGCGCGGGCGATCCAGCTATTACCTGACGATCTACCGCCGGATCGAGGCGATATTTGGCGGCCAAGGCCGGCCGTTCCGATCGCTGCGGCAGACTTACGAAACGCCCGATCAGATTGCCGCGGGCAGCGGATCGGACATTCTTGGTGCCGCCGCAGCATTACCCGGCGGCGATCCCGCCTATGCCCAGCACATCGCCGATCAGATCCTGCCGCGCTTTGCCTGGAGCGACGGGATCGGAGCCTGGCTTTCTGATGCCTATCGCAGCGGGATGATCACCAATTTCATGCTGTCCGCGCTCGCGATCATGATCGGCCTGGCGTATCAGCCACTGCATCTTGAGCCGGTGAAATGGATCTTTGCCACTGGCGAATTTCTGCTGCTAGCCGCAATCCTGTTTATCACTTGGCTGGGCAGCCGGCTGGATTGGCATGCCCGCTGGTTTGAAACACGGCGCGTGGCCGAATATTTGCGCCATGCCCCGATCCTGCTGCTGCTGGGGGTGGCCCGCGCGCCGGGCCGCTGGCCGCGCGGTGCAGATACCACCTGGCCAGAATATCACGCCCGCCATTGCCTGCGTGCGGCTGGGCTGCCAAGAATCAGTATCACCAAGGCCTATCTGATCGAAGCGCTGGAAACCGTGCTGCACCCGCACGTGGTGGGCCAGCGTGACTATCACCGGATCAAGGCAGCACGGCTGGAGACGGTCCACCTCCGGCTCGACAAACTGTCACAGGCAATGTTCCTGCTGGCAGTACTTTCGGTCTCGACCTTTCTGGGCATCACGCTGGGGGCCAAGCTTGGCCTGATCGATCAGGCTGTCCCTGAAGGCCTGTCACACCTTTCAACTTTCGTTGGCGTATCACTGCCCACATTGGGTGCCAGCATCGCCGGCATGCGCTTTTTCGGGGATTTTGAGCGCTTTGCGGCGATCTCTGAGGTGACGGCAGAGAAGCTGGACGGGGTCGATACCCGGATCCGCCTGCTTTTGGCTGGCGGTGAAGCGGCGGTGGATTACGCCGCAGTGGCCGAACTTGCGCACCGGATCGACGAAATCGTGGTTGACGAGATTGAGAGCTGGCAGGCGGTATTCGGCGGCAAGCATCTTTCGCTGCCGGCATGATTGAATTTGTCGAAGTGGGGCCCCGCGATGGGCTGCAAAATGAGCAGCAGTTTGTTGCAACGGCTGACAAGCTGCGTCTGATCGAGCAAGCCTTGCACTATGGCGTCCGGCGGATCGAAGTGGCAAGTTTCGTTAATCCCGGCAAGGTGCCCCAGATGGCTGATGCCGAGGCGGTCTGCGCCGGGCTTCCTGAAAGCAGTGCCACTTTTATCGCCCTGGTCCTGAATGCGCGCGGGGCCGAACGCGCGCTGGCCTGCGGGCGGATCGACCAACTTGGCGCAGTGGCCGTGGCCACTGACGCGTTCGCCATGGCCAATCAGGGCCAGACCAGCGCCGGTTCGGTCGCCGCCGTGGGTGAAATTGCCGGATTGGCCCGATCCGCAGGCAAGACCGTGCAGGCGACGATTGCGGCCGCTTTCGGCTGCCCGTTCAGTGGCGAGGTTGATCCGGCGCATGTCATTGCGATGGCGCATGAACTGGCCGCGCTAGGGCTGAAGGAAGTGGCGCTGGCCGATACCATCGGGGTAGCCGATCCGGCCCGGGTCAGTCGATTGGTTACAGCCGTCCAGGCCGCGATTTGGCCACTGCCGGTGCGGGTCCACTTCCACAACACGCGGGGTACTGGGCTGGCCAATGTCTGGGCCGCAATCGGCGCTGGCGCCAGCGTGGTTGACGGATCGCTGGGTGGGCTTGGTGGCTGCCCGTTTGCGCCGGGTGCGGCCGGCAATGTGGCCAGCGAGGACGTGGCATTCATGCTTGATCGGGCCGGGATTGAAACCGGACTGGACTTGCCTGCGATGATCGCCGCCAATCACTGGCTGGCGGGTGTGATGGGCCGCAAGCTGCCCGGCATGGCGGCGCAGGCTCCGCCCTTTCCCAAGAGCGCGCAATAATGACGGGTGCGCTGCACGGTATCCGCGTAATCGAGCTTGGCCAGCTGATTGCCGGGCCGTTCTGCGGGCAGTTGCTGGGCGATATGGGGGCCGATGTAATCAAGGTTGAGCCGCCCGGCGCTGGCGATCCGCTGCGCGAATGGGGCCAGGGGCCCCACAAGGTTCAGTGGGAAGTGATTGCCCGCAACAAGCGCTCGGTATCGGCCAACCTGCGCGATCCTGCTGGGCAAAATCTGGTCCGGCAGCTGATTGCAACGGCCGATGTAGTGGTTGAGAACTTCAAACCCGGAACGCTGGAAAAGTGGGGATTGGGCCCAGATTTTCTGCGCAAGACCAACCCTGGCCTGATCGTCGCGCGGATGTCTGGCTATGGCCAGGACGGCCCCTATTCAGACCGCGCCGGGTTTGGCGGGATCGGCGAAGCGATGGGCGGCTGGCGCTATATTGTGGGTGAACCCGATCGCCCGCCCAGCCGGATGGGCATTTCAATCGGCGACACACTTACCGCAACCTATGGCTGCATGGGGGTATTGGCGGCACTTCACCACCGCAGCAAGACCGGCGAAGGCCAGATAATCGATGCCGCACTTTACGAAAGCGTGCTGCAAGTCATGGAAGGGCTGGTCCCCGAATACGATCTTGGCGGCGTGATCCGCGAACGCTCGGGCTCGGTCCTTAAAGGCATCGCGCCCAGCAATGTCTATGCCTGCCGCGACGGCGAATATATGATCGGGGCCAACAAGGATTCGCTGTGGCTGCGGCTGGCCGAAGCCATGGGCCAGCCCGGCCTGGGCCGCGATCCGCGCTTTGCCACACACCTGGCCCGCGGTGAAAACCAGACCGAGATCGATGCGCTGATTGAGAGCTGGACCCGCACCCTTACCGTTGATGAGGTTGATGCGCTGATGATCCAGCATGCGATCCCGGCTGGGCGGGTTTACCGCGCGCCCGAGATGCTGGCCGATCCGCATTTTGCCGCACGCGAAGCGATTATCGAGGTTGAGACCGAACGGTTCGGACCACTCAAGATGCAAGGCACCTTTCCGCGCCTGTCGGCAACGCCGGGGGCCGTGCGCCGCCCCGCCCCGGCAACGGTGGGTCAACACAATGCAGAGGTCTATGCCGAGCTTGGGCTGGGCGCGGTGGATCTGGCCGCGCTGGCCGCGAAAGGCGCGATTTAAATCCGCTCCCCGCCGCGCTCTGCAACCTTGTCCTGTGTGTTCAGATCAAAGTCTTTCGCATCGTGGCGCTCAAGCAATTGGGTCGCAGGATCGCCCATCGCCCGGTTGACCATGCGGCCGCGCTGCACCGGTTCACGCAAGGCAATCTGATCGGCCCAGCGCAGCACGTTGGTATATTCATGCACCGCGAGGAATTCTGCGGCATCATAGACAACACCCTTGGCCACTGCACCATACCACGGCCAGATCGCCATATCGGCAATCGTGTAATCATCACCGACCATATATTCATTTTCCGCCAGATGCGTATCGAGCACGTGCAGCTGCCGCTTCACCTCCATCGCATAGCGATCAATCGGGTATTCCATCTTGAACGGGGCATAGGCATAGAAATGCCCAAACCCGCCGCCCAGAAACGGTGCGCTGCCCATCTGCCACATCACCCAATTTATCGTCTCGGCCCGCCCGCGAGGGTCAGTGGGAATGAAAGCGCCGAACTTTTCAGCCAGATAGATCAGCATCGATCCGCTTTCGAACAGCCGCAGCGGCGGATTGTGCGAATGATCGGCCATCGCCGGAATTTTGCTGTTGGGATTAAGCGCCACAAATCCGCTACCGAATTGTTCACCGTCTCCAATATTGATCAGCCAGGCATCGTATTCTGCCCCGGCATGGCCCAGCGCCAGCAGCTCTTCGAGCAAGATCGTGACCTTGACCCCGTTGGGCGTCCCCAGCGAATAAAGCTGGAACGGATGTTTGCCGACAGGAAGCGCCTTCTCGCTGGTCGCACCTGAAATCGGCCGGTTGATATTGGCAAAGCGCCCGCCACTTTCCTTGTCCCAGGTCCAGACCTTGGGCGGCACATAGCCCGCCGGCTGGTTTTCAGGGGTCTGATCGGCGTCGCTCATAATACTCTCCGGGGCAATGTGGTTGAGTGCCGCTCTATCCGATTACGGAACGAACGACACTCAACAAATCATTTCGCCCCAAGCGCCTTATCTTCATTCGCGCGCTTGATCAGATAGTGACGGATATCCTCCACATCCTCAGGCTTGAACACCGATTTGAAGCTGACCATGCCCTTGGGGTGTTCGCCCTGCATCAGCACGCCGTCTATCACCACTGCGCGGATCCCCTCGGGTGCGCTGATATAGGTGCTGCGACGCAGATCGGGGTTGAGGTTGCCGCCGATTGCAGCATCGCCGTGGCAGACCGCGCAATAACGGGCGAAGTTGCCAGCGCCGCGCGCCACCTGTTCGGGCGTTCCGGTGAAGGCCGGCGGATCGATCGGCAATCTTTCAAGCGGCGGCACCGGCGGAAGTTGGCCCTTTGCACCGATCTTGAACACCAGCAGGCGGCTGATATTGCGTGATCCCTTGGACATAGTTGCCAGATCGCCGAATGCCAGATCCCAGACCCCGCCCCAGCCGACCAGAATGGCAACATACTGTTCGCCATCAAGCTCGTACGTCATCGGTGCGGCGATCACCCCGGTTTGCGTGGCGAAGGACCACAGTTTTTTGCCGCTATCGGCCGCATAAGCGTTGAAATCGCCTTCTGCGTTGCCCTGGAACACCAGATTACCAGCCGTAGCCAGCGTGCCGCCATTCCATGGGCTGGGGTTGGGAACCTGCCACGCGGCCTTTTGCTTGACCGGATCCCAGGCGATCAATGCCCCGGTCGTAGCCTTGCGTGCGGCTGCGCGGACAGCCTTGTCAGCCGGCATGGCTGTTACCGCAGTATCGATACCGACCTGATAGCCGATATCCGATGCCTTCCAGTCTTTCGCCGCGACATATGGCTGAGCCACACTGTTTGCCGGGATATAGACCAGCCCTGTCTGCGGCGAAAAGCTCATCGGGTGCCAGGAGTGAGCCCCGGCGGCACCGGGCAAACCGACAAACGGCTTGCCAGTTTTTTCATAGCGCGCCTCAGGATTGATCTGGGCCTTGCCGGTCTTGGGATCGATCCCTGTGGTCCAGTTTTGCGTAGCAAATGATCCAGCACTCAGGAACTGGCCCGTCTTGGCATCCAGAACATAAAAGAAGCCGTTTTTGGGCGCGTGCAACGCCACATGGCGCTGCTCGCCGTTGATTTGCAAATCGGCGATGGTGATCTGGGCATCGCTATCAAAATCCCACCGATCCTCCGGGGTTTCCTGGAAGTGCCACTTGTATTCGCCGGTATCGGCATCAACCGCCACGATCGAGCTGGTGTAAAGGCTATCTCCTTCACGGCCGGCCGCTGCTGGGTTCCAGGGTTCGGCATTGCCGGTGCCGAACAGCACCATGTTGGTGGTGGGATCATAGGTGATCGAATCCCACACCGTTCCGCCGCCGCCCAGTTTCCACCATTCCCCGGTCCAGGTCTTGGCGGCCGCTTCCATCGCCTTGTTTTCGAAGCCATCTGCCGGGTTGCCGGGCACAGTATGGAACTTCCACAGCTCGTTGCCGGTTTCCGCGTCATAGGCGGCAAGATACCCGCGCGCCTTGTATTCAGCGCCGCCCGATCCAAGGAACACCTTGCCCTTGGCAACGCGCGGTGCGCCAGTGATCGTGTAATCGGTCTGGTTGGGAACAACGGTCTTTTCAAACACAACGCTACCGGTTTTCTGATCGAGCGCGACCAGCCGCCCATCGAGCGTGCCGACATAAACCTTGTTACCATACAGCGCGACGCCGCGGTTTACCGCATCGCAGCAGGCACGCACCAGTGTATCGCGCGGCACTTTGGGATCATACGACCATTTGAGCGCGCCGGTGCGCGCATCGTATGCCTTGACCATTGACCACGCGGTGGAAACATACAGTACGCCTTCGTGCATCAGCGGGGTCGCTTCCTGCCCGCGCGCGGTTTCAAGATCAGCGGACCAGGCAAGCCCCAGTTGGCCCACGTTCTGATCGGTTACACCGGTCAATTTCGAAAAACGCTGTTCCGAAGGCGATCCGCCATAGGTCAGCCATTCGCCCTGCGGCGGTGCGGCGATCAGCGCATCGGTTACGCCGGTTTGCGGCGGCAACGATGGTGCCTTGCTGCAAGATGCAACCAGCGCCAGCATGGCAATACCCAGTGCCTTGAACCGCATTCGAACGCCTCCTCATATCCGCCCCGTCAGACCAGGACCCCATTTGCATTGCGGACGGACAGGTTGATCCTGAATCACCCCGCTGCGCAGCGCACTGTGCCTGCGGATCGTTCAGGAATCGAGTCTTTAATCGCAGGGTTAAATTGGCCATTTTCGATCAAATTGCGTCATTTTCTCACCTCTTGACATCTATATTAGATGTTATACTATCTCATTTATCTGCTGCTGTGGACCTGATACCGGCAAACGGAAAGGCTGTGGTGGCTTCTGCCAAGGAGAGGATGCCATGGCTTACGCTGATGCAAACACCAATACCCGCAAGTTGACTGCCGGTGCGGCTGTCATTGCCCTTGAAGCCGGCCTGGCCTGGGCGGTGATTACCGGACTGGCATTTACGGCCAACCACATCAAGCCAGTACGGATTGCCGCTTTCGCGGTGCCAACCGTAACGCCAACCCCCATTGCCCCGCCGCCGCCCGATGAGGTGCGCCGCGTGATTGAGCCGCCGATCGTGGTTCCAAAACCGATGATAACCTTGACCGCGGCCGATCCAGACGGTTTTGCCAGCCCCGAGCCATCAAGCGGCGGCGATACCGGCGGGAAAATCGTGGACTACATAATTCCCACCACTGAACCCACCCCCACATCCACTGCCAAACCGCTTTTTACGCCAAAGCTGGCTACACCCAGGGGCGATTCTGCCCGCTGGCTGACGACTGATGACTATCCTCGGCGCGGGTTGATCAACCAGCGCGAAGGGCGCGTTGGCTATCGCCTGTCGATCGATAGTGCGGGCCGGGCCACGGCTTGCACAGTCACCAAATCCAGCGGATTTCCTGAGCTTGATGAGGCAACTTGCCAGTTGCTGCCGCGCCGGGCCCGGTTCGATCCGGCCCGCAACGATGGCGCAGCGGTACGTGGAAGCTATGCCGGCTCGGTCACATGGCGGCTGCCGCCCGAGGAATGAGGCCTCGCCGGCAACCATCAGCCCCGCCTGGCCCGACCAGGCGGGGCAACTGGTCAACACCCGATTTTAACCTGCAAGTTCTAATGCGCGATACTCTACCAACGGTTCGAGATCCGCGATGACGCAGCATGTTTTTCCAGCCCAGGCCCGCCGCACATTTGCTGCGGCCTATCCGGCCAGCCCGGTCAAGTTTGAACATCAGCTGCTGGATCACCCGCTACTTTCGATTGACGCGCTGGCAGATCTCGCGGCAGCGCTGCCCGATGGCGAGATCGAATACAACCCTGGTGAACTGCCCATCGGGATTGCCCCCGAAGACGTGCCTGAAGCCACGCTGGGTGTGGTGGAAACGATCCGCAATATCGGCCAGTCTGGTTCATGGGTGGCGCTGAAGCGGATTGAGCAAGTCCCGGCCTATCACGATCTGCTGCACGATGTGCTGGGCGAACTCAGTGACATAGTCACCCCGCGCACGGGTGAAATGCTGACCCTGGAAGGGTTCGTTTTCATCACCTCGCCGGGCTCTGTCACGCCGTTCCACTTTGATCCGGAACACAACATCCTGCTGCAGGTGATGGGTGAAAAGACAATGACCCTGTTCCCGGTTGAGGACGAAGATCTGCTGGGGGCCGAAGCGCACGAACTGTTCCATCTGGGCAAACGACACCGCAATCTGCCCTGGCGCGATGAATTTGCGGCCAAAGGCCTGCCGATCCAGATCAAGGCAGGCGAGGCGATCCACGTTCCGGTAAAAGCGCCACACTGGGTAAAGAACGGAGCCTTCCCATCGATTTCGCTTTCGATAACCTGGCGATCTGAATGGACCTATGCCGAAGCCGATGCCCGCGCTTTCAACCATATGCTGCGGCGGATCGGACTGCATCCGATGAGCCCCGGCCCCTTTCCGGCACAAAACCGGGCCAAGGCGCTGGCATGGCGGGCTTTGCGCAAATTCGGCCGCGCTGCCTAGGCCGGCATCACCCGAGTTAGAAATGCGATCACGGCAGCGTTGAATTCGTCGTTCTTGTCGCCAGCAACCATATGTCCGGCCCCGCCGATATCGGCTATTTCCAGATGCGGAATGCGGCGGCGCAGATCGTCTACACCAGCATCGTCAACCATATCGCTTTTCATGCCCCGCACCAGCAGGGTGGGAACCCGATCGGTCCAATCGGCATCGTCCATCATTTTCAGCAGATAGCGCGGATCGCCGCGCGGGCTTTTCATCCAGCTGGGATCCCAATGCCACCGAAACCGCCCGTCGGCACCCTGACGCAAATTCTTGTTAAGGCCGGATAGATCCTTGGGCCGCGGGCGATCCGGATAATATGCAGAAATTGCATCGGCAGCTTCGTCCAGGCTGGCGAAGCCGTTGGGGTTACTGGTCATAAATGCAGTAATTTTTGCAACACCCACCGGGCTCATCTTGGGTACGATATCGACCAGCACCAGCGCTTGCGGTTCAAGTCCGCGCGACGCGGCAACCATCGCCGTGATTCCGCCAAGCGAGGCCCCCACCAATGCGAACGACCGTGATCCATGAGCCGCAACTGCGGCAAGATCGTCGGCCCGTGTTTCAAGGCTGTAATCGCCGTCGCTGGACCAATCGCTGTCACCATGGCCGCGCAGATCATAATTGATCGCGAAGTAGCCGGCCTGAGCCAATTGAAGCTCGCACTTGTCCCAAGAATGCCGGGTCTGTCCGCCGCCATGCCCCAGAATTACGGTTGGCGCACCATGCGTTCCGGCCGTATCGGCGGCAATTGATATTCCTGGCGCAACTGGAATGCGGATGGTTTGCGTGTGCATGGCAGCCGGGATTGCCCATGCCGGCTGGTTCGGTCAATCAGAAACTTAATCGTGCGATTAAACTCGCGAAAAGATGCAGGGCGCCAACGATGCGCAACCAAGCCGATTGCACTTGATCGCGCTGCACGGCACCTTGCGCGAATGAAACGCATCTTTTTTGCCGCTTTTGCTGCACTCGCCTCGCTCTGCCCCGCTTCGGCTAACCCGCCCCCGCTTGCGGTTATCTATGTCCGTGCCGGGCATTTGATCGAACCCACCAACGGGCGGGTGCTGGATGATCGGCTGATCAAGGTGATCGACGGCAGGGTTGCGGCGGTTGAGCCGTGGCACGAACCACCGCAGGGTGCCAAACTGATCGATTGGTCGGAAAAGTGGGTGCTGCCTGGCCTGATTGATGCCCATGTGCATCTGGCGGACTACCTCCAGACCAGCAACCCGGCTGAGCCACTGCTCCATTCAGCTGAGGAAACCGCATACCTGGGTGCGCGCAACGCCCGCGCCACACTGCTAGCCGGATTCACTGCGGTCCACGATGTCGGATCCTATCGCGGCACCGGCAACATTGAACTGCGAAACGCGATCAACCGCGGCGATGTGGTGGGGCCCCGGATCAACGCTGTAGGCGGCTATATCACCGTGCCGGGTGGCGGCGGAGAAGTGACCGGGCTGCCCAGCGGAATGATCGTCCCACCCGAAATGCGCATGGGCGTGGCGGCCAATCCAGCCGAAGTTCACCGGGCAGTCAATCTGATGCTCGACAAAGGTGCGAATTCGATCAAGCTGATCGTCACCGGCGCGGTGCTGACCGAAGGCACCGAGCCGGGTCAGATCGAGCTTTCCGGTCCAGCCGTATTTGCCGCTGTAGAGACTGCCAAGGCGCGCGGATCATGGGTTACAAGCCATGCCCACGGCGCCAGCGGTATCCACAGCGCGATCCTGGCCGGATCACGCGGGATCGAGCATGCCAGCCTGATCGATGCAGCCGGTATCGCGATAGCCAAAGCCCAGGGTGCCTATCTGGTGATGGACGTTTACAACGGCGATTACATTGCCGAAGTTGGCCGCCGCGATGGCTGGAGTGCATCAATCCTGCGCAAGAATGACGAGACCACCGAGGCCCAGCGCCAGGGCTTTGCCAAAGCGGTGCGCGCCAATGTGCGGCTGGTGTTCGGGACTGATGCCGGTATTTTCCCTCATGGACTGCAAGCGCGGCAATTTGCCTATATGGTAAGATACGGGATGACCCCGATGCAGGCGATCCAATCAGCCACTAGTGTTGCCGCCGAATTTCTGGGCTGGGCTGACCAGGTGGGATCGCTGACGCCCGGGCACTGGGGCGATATGGTGGCGCTGAATGCCAACCCATTGGCAGACGTGCGGGCGCTGGAGCATGTTGAACAGGTGATGAAAGGCGGGCGGATAGTGCAATAGCCTGCATCACGGCACCACGTTACCCCACCAGGAACGCCACCAGCGCTTTGACCTTTTTCTGTCGCCATTGCGGCGTCGGGGCGACCAGCCAATAGCCATGGCGGCACGCCGCCACCTCGCCCAGTTCCTTAAGCCGGCCGTTTTCAAGCCATGATTGCGCCAGCAAAACTGGCACCCGCGCCCTGCCCATTCCGGCGGCAGCCGCAGCGATCGCCTGCCCCGCATCACCAACGCTGAGCGGTGGGCTATCGCAGTCCGCGCCTTCGGGCTGGGTATCACCCGGCCAGGCGATCCAGCAGCCTTCCCCTACCGTCACCCGGCCAGTTGTTCCCAGCGCCACACCTTCAAGATCGCCAGGGCCTTCGGCCCAGCGCACCGCCAGATCAAGGTTGGCCTCGGTGAAATCGGCCTCTTCATTGGCAACCAGCGCAAACCGCACTTCGGGATTTGCCTTGCGGAATGCTGCCAGTTTTGGCGCGAGCCATGCGGCGAAGAATTCGCGCGGGGCAGCGATGGTATAGACGTGGCTTGATTGACCGGCCTGCATTGCGCGCACCGCATCCTCGAAATGAAGAAACCCGCTGCGCAAAGCTTCCAGCCCGGCGCTGGCCTCATCAGTCAGCTCCAGCCCTTTGGGCGTTCGGCGGAACAGCACCACGCCCAGCACGTCTTCCAGTGCCCGGATTTGTTGCCCAACCGCGGCTGGCGTAACCGCCAGCTCATCGGCGGCACGCGTGAACGAAAGGTGCCGCGCGGCGGCATCGAAAACGCGCATGGCGTTTAGCGGCAGATGGGTGCGCTTCATCCGCTTGGCCTAGCCCGCCGTAGCTGGAGCGGCCAGCGGGAAGAACGGAATTGCCACCTCAAGACTTGAGCCATCATCGCGATCAAAGGTGTAGAACCCTTCCATGCTGCCTTGCGCGGTGGTCAGCGGGCAACCAGAGACATAGTCATGGCTCTGCCCCGGGCGCAGTACCGGCTGTTCGCCAACCACCCCGTCACCGTCAACATAGTTGATCATGCCGCGGGCATCCGTGATCCGCCAATGCCGGGTCAGCAATTGCACAACCTGGTCAGAACCGTTCTCAATCCTGATGTGATAGACCCAAAACCATTTGCCAGCCGCGATCTGCGATTGTTCGGGCAAAAAGTTCACCGCGACGCGCACGGTGATCCCTTCGGTGATTGCGGCGTGCTGGAACAGTTCCTTCATGGCCGCCAAAATAGCGATTGCCTCGGCAGAAACAATGCCGAGCCTGCCGGGGAATACGATTGTGCCCCGGTTGGAGCCCGCGAGCGGCCCTGCTATGGCCCGCTGCGATGCACACCGCCCTGCCCGTAACCGAACTCTACCTGTTGGCGCTGATCATCATATTTGGCGTGCCGTGGCTGGTCTGGCGGTTGCTGAAGACCGATTACTATGCACCGTTGGTGGTGGTTCAGATTGTCGGCGGAATTCTGCTTGGCCCGGGCGTGTTGGGATCGGTTTTCCCGGCCTATTACACCACCGTCTTCACCCCAGAGGTAATCGGCACGCTGAACGGCGTGGCGTGGTGGGCGGTGATGCTGTTCGTTTTTGCCGCCGGGCTTGAACTGGATCTGGCGCAGGCCTGGAAATGGCGCGGCGAAACCGGGTTGACCGCGGCCTTGGCCTTGGGCGTGCCGCTGTTGCTGGGTGCCGCCGCCGCGCTAATCCTGCTGAAGGTAAGCGATCCGGCCGGCTGGATCGGGGCCAAGGGGCAAACCTGGCAATTTGTGGCCGGGGTTGGAATGGCCTGCGCAGTCACCGCGCTGCCAATCCTGGTGTTGCTCATGGAAAAGCTGGCGATTCTGCGCAGCGCGCTGGGCCAGCGGATCCTGCGCTATGCCAGTCTCGATGACATCATGATCTGGGGTGTGCTGGCGCTGATCCTGCTCGATTGGGAACGCGTTACCCGCCAGCTTGGTTTCCTGCTGGGATTCGCAATCGCCGTGGTGCTGGTGCGCAAACTGATTGCGACGATTCCACAGCGCGATCGCTGGTACGTTGGGCTGATCTGGCTGGCTGGCTGCGGTTATCTGGCAGACTGGTCGGGGCTGCATTACATGGTCGGAGCGTTCCTGGCCGGCGCATCGCTTGATGCCGAATGGTTCGAAATCGAAAGCATCGACAAGTTTCGCGAAGTCGTGCTGCTGGCCTTCATGCCGGTGTTTTTCCTCAGCACTGGCCTGCGCACCAGTTGGGACATGGGCGGATTGACCGCGTTTGCGGCCGCAGCGCTGTTGCTGGCGGCGATGGTTGCCGGCAAGTTGCTAGGTGTGGGGATCGCCGGGCGATTGCTCAATTGGGAAAAGGGTGAAGCCTGGGTAATTGGTTGGTTGCTGCAGACCAAGGCGCTGATCATGATCATTTTTGTCAACATCCTGTTCGACAAGCAGATCATTACCTCTGGCGCGTTTACGGCGCTGTTGCTGGCTGCGATCGGCTCTACCATGCTGACAATCCCCGTTGCCGCGCCCGCACTCAAACGTATGGCTGGATTGAAAGACAAGGCCGCATGAAGCCGCGCCACCTGCTTTTGATGGTGTTGATCTGCCTGGTCTGGGCCAGCAATAATGTGCTCAGCAAGGTTCTGGTCAGCCATTGGCATGTGCCGCCGCTGTTCTACACTGTCGTCCGCTTTGCCATCGTTCTGATCTGCACGATCCCTTGGTTGCGCCCCGTACCCAAGCCGTTTTGGCGGATCGCAGTTCTTGGCCTGCTGATGGGTGGCGGCAGTTTTGCATTGATGTTCATCGCGCTCAACTGGGTATCGGCCTCTGAAGCCGCGATCGTCGTGCAAACCAGCGTTCCGATGACCACGCTGCTTTCAATCGTGATGCTGGGCGAACGGATTCGCTGGCGCAGAACGCTGGGGATCACCCTGGCATTCGCCGGGGTGCTGATCGTGATGTATCAGCCCGGTTTCACAATCAGCGCAGGGATGATCCTGCTGCTGGCTTCGGCTTTTTGCGGATCGCTGGGCGCGATCATGATGAAACAGATGGGCGAGATTGCGCCGTTGCAGTTTCAGGCTTGGGTCGCCTTGATGGGCGTACTGGTAATCGCGCCGTTTTCATTGCTGTTTGAACCTCAGGCACTGGACAGCTTTAGATTGGCCGGGTGGCCGGCCCTGGCAGCGGTGCTGTATTCGGCCCTGATCACCTCGATTTTCGCACACACCGCCTATTACTTCCTGATCGTCAAATACGAGGCGAACCTGGTTGCCGCGCTGACGCTGATAACGCCCTTGATAACGATCGCGCTTGGTTCGGCGCTGATCCAGGACCCGGTCGACGCCAAGATGATCGTAGGCACCGTGATCGCGTTATCGGGTGTCCTGATCATTGCGCTGCGCAACGCCAAGGCGCCGATCGCTCAAGCCGAAGAGCATTCATAGGACAACTTTAACCACAGCCGGCTAATGTTGGGGAATGGGTATCCATTCTCAACCACGCCCAGCATTGGGCCACCGCCAGTTCAACCGTTTGCGGCTGGGCGCCAAGGCGGCGCTTGAACTGACTCACGAACGGCGTGAATGCCTGATCGATGATATCTCGACCACCGGCGCACGGGTGCGGATTTCCCCGCCACCGGTAGTCGGCGGGATATCACTGCTGCGTTTTCACGAACTGAAGGTCTATGCCCGGGTGATCTGGGCCAGAAACGGTGAGGCCGGGTTGCGGTTTGAACAACGGCTTGAAATCGAAGACATGCAAGGCATGCTGTGGATCACCGAAAACCGCGAGATGTACGAACGCATCTGCCGCGAAGGCCATATGCAGGATTGGGCCGACGGGAGCGGGGACTAGCGCCTGTTTTGGTTAGACTAAAACGCGGCAACAGCGGGCCGGTGTTGCTTCCACGTAAGTCAAACAAGCTCTAGATTTCCAGGATCGCCCCGTTCGGGGTAGCTTCAACACGATAGATTCGCGCGCCAGGGCCTGTGCCGCCCGCCATGCACCCGGTTGCCAGATCGATCATCAAGCCATGGCTGGGGCAGCGCAGCAGTCTGCCGACCAACTTGCCGCCAAACAGCGAAGAACCGGCATGCGGACACGAATTGTCGATCGCGCGAAGTACGCCTTGTGCATTCACGATCAGGATCTGGCGTTCACCCCGAAAAACCAGTTTGGTCATTCCCGGCAGAAATGGCTGCGGCAGTTCGATGTGCAGGTGTTCTGCCGCGTTCACTGCGCCGCCTTCACAATTGCAGCCCAGCCCGCTTCGTCGATCACTTCAAGCCCAAGCTCTGCGGCCTTTTTCAGCTTTGATC
>NZ_JBEBKB010000012.1:0-74467 GCF_040079535.1 Novosphingobium sp.
AACGAGACGCTGGCGAACGTCTCGGCCATGCACCCGCTGGGCCACCTGGGAGAGCCGCAGAACGTGGCCGATGCCGTGGTGTTTCTCGCCAGCGACCGGGCGGCCTTTACCACCGGGAGCGAACTGGTGGTCGATGGGGGACTTTCAGCCTGAGCGCTGTGCGCAAGGCTGCGCAGGGTCTGATGAAAACTGGTTGATAGGCTGAACACTAGATCCTTCCCATTTTTGGCGAAGGCCACAAATGGGGAGGTGGATCGGCGTCATGCCGCTGGCGGAGGGGTTTCTACGCCGTCGCCCATGCCCCTCCGTCTGGGCCTGACGGCCCATCCACCTCCCGAAATGCGCCATTCGGCGAATTTGGGAAGGATCCAAGCAGCCCCAAAACGAAAAAGGGGCCGCCGCAGCGACCCCAGTTCCGTTTCGATTGCGCCTGACCAGATCAGAACTTGAAGGTGATTGTTGCACTAACAGTGCGCGGGGCACCGATTTGAACAAAGGGAACCGAGCCATAGCTCCACGTCCCAGTTGACTGGCTGAAGGAACCATTCGTGTTCTGATTGAGATTGCCGCCAAAGCCACCAACGTAAAACTGGTTGAACAAATTATACACATTCACTTGCAAGTAGGTTTCATCGTTTAGCCCAAGAAAGCCAAGCTTCACGCGGGCATCAAGATTGACCAGCCAGTATGCCGGAGCAGCTGACGGGAAAATCTGCGCGGTGCTAGCGATTTGAGTTGGGGACAAGACCGGGGCCACACAAGTGGTAGTGGTTGAGCAAGCCTTGGCACCGTTCGGGATGAACGAGCCGGTGTAAATAGCCTGGTTGGTGTCAAAAATGTAACGTTCCCCAGTGCGCTTGGCTGTGATGCCAAAGGCGATCGGCCCGACATCAAGATTTACCGTGCCGCCGAACGAATACCGAGGAGCCCCCGATTCACGCTTTCCTGCCGTGGGGGCGTAGATCACGGTTCCATCGAGGTTTCTTCCGATTTCTACATCATCCTTGATTTCCGATTTGAGGACCGAACCGAAGACATAAAAAGTCAGTCCAGCGGCGGGCTGGAACGCGATCGATCCATCAAGTCCGAACTTCTTCACGTTACCGAGGTTGCGATACAGCGTAGTGTTCAATTCAGGATCGTAGGCCGAAGCCAGGCGATTATGGAACTGGTTATAGAAGCCCGAAATCTGCGCCTGGATCTTTCCTGAACGGAAACGCAGACCGATGTCGAAGTTATCGGTGGTTTCAGGGCGCGGTGTGGCCTGTGAGGTTCCCAGCGGGAAGTAGAATGACTGATAGAGGTTATCAGTCCCAGGAACCGAAAGTCCCTGCGAGAAGTTTCCGAAAACACTAACATTGTCCATCGCATAGAACACGAAGCCAATGCTGGGAAGCAGCTTCGAATAGTTGTAAATGCGCTGCTGCGGAGCGGCAAAACCTGTTACGGCATTGGTTGTAGTGTTGTAACTATAAGTGTTCAACGTGCCATAAGCTGCGATTGTGGTGGGATCGTTTGCAATACAATCCACATCGCCACCGGCAGATGTAGTGAAGCAATTGTTGGTCAGATTCCGCCGGAAAAACGGGACACGCAAACCAGCATCGATCAGCAGATTCCCATCCATGAACTTGCCGATGTACTGCGCAGAGAACTGCTGAAGGATCGCCCAGGATAGGCGGTCACGCTTCTGCACTGCGAAACCAGTAGATGACGTCAACGGGCTATTCCCCGGAAACACGTCAAGTGGCGTTCCATTGGCGGCCACGCCGATCAGTTCACCAGTTTGGCGGTGGCGCGCCCGATCATAGGTATAGTTCAAACGGACGGTGTTATTTTCGTCAATCTTCCAGCGCAGACCAGCGATCACGCCGATCCGGTGCGTTTGCGTGTTGCTTGGTGCAATCAAGGTAACACCGCCGCCAGGCACGTTTGTGGCCGAAGCGGTGGTGCTGCAAGCCTGACCGGCAGCTGCGACCGTGCGGCACGTATCTAGCAGATCACCGTCGCCGTTGAGATCGCGCCCGAAATAGTAATTCCTTCCGATGAAGCCCGTGTAGTTGACCCCGCCCAAGGTGCGAAAGCCCTCGCGGCCCGTGACCGTTCCGCCGCCGTTAGCCTTTACGTACTGGAAGCTGGGATCAATCGTCAGCACCAAATCGTCACGCAGGGTAAACTTTGACTGCACACGAACGTTGCCGGTGTTCGAAGGGTTGAAACGCCGATCAAATTCGGTGCCGCAGGCATTGGTCACATCCTGAACTGCATTCGCCGCTACATCTGTGGTGCAGGGGTAAGCAATCAGGTACTCGCGCTCACCGGCATTCAGTGGATAGCGGTTGCTCGAACCTGAACCGACGCTACGTGCAGCCAGGTTGGTTGGCGATTGGGTCATGTCCCAGCGGAGCGGCAAAGAACCAAAGAAATTGTTGCGGTTCTGGTTGTAATGACCTGAAATTGAAACAAAATCTCCGCCGGACAGCGGCTGGTACAGCTTCGCATTGTACTGCTGCTTATCTACCCTGCCGTAGTTGTTAAACGGATTGTTGTTTGTTGTGCGGCTCATCGAGAAGTAGGCGCGGGTCCCACTTGCAGTAAATTCACCGGTTTCGATCTTGGTGAAAATACGCATAAAATCAAATTGTCCGAACGAGCCCGACATCGTAGCGCCGAAATGTGTATCGGGCTGTTTTGTCCGGTAGTTAACGGTGCCGCCCGCAGCCGAGGCGGTCGGACTGTCAACGTCAGTTGTACCCAGGTTTACATTGACCTGATCGATCAGTTCGGGATCGATTTGCTGATTTGAGTAAATCGCATAGTTGCCGGAATCGTTCAACGGAACACCATCGAAGGTCAGGCTGACCCGATCGGACGAGAAACCGCGAATGTTGAGTGTGCCGCCCGAGGAACCATAGGCATCGTTGTTCTGAAAGCTGACCCCAGGAACCTGATTGATGGTATCGAGAATGGTTTGGCCAGGGTTTTGACGTTGGATATTTTCTTGGGTCAACACCAACTTGGATTTGGCCGCGTCAGGCGCCGAAATTCCGCCAACTTCCTGCACCTTGGTCCGGCTGCCAGTTACAACAATTTGCGCTTCGGCATCGACCGAGCCAGTGGATTGAGCAATTGCGGGGCTGCTCATTGAAGCTGCACCGATCGCCACAGCGCTGGCGGCGAGGAAGAACTTGAGTTGCATGGTTACTGATTCCCCTTGTGGCCGAACCGATCAGCCTGATTTTCGCTTTGAAATTGCTAGAGGAAATTCGGCCCGCGAATCGCAGCCGCCCCCTTGTGTCCCCGTACATACAGGGGCCACAGCCGCAGCTAAACAAGTGGATGTGACGTTGCTATGACACGCATCGGGACAGTCCAGTGCGGACTCGCGGCGATTGGTAATGTCGTTACAAAAGTCTGGGAAAGCGCGTAACTAAGTTGCTGCATTTGGTTAAATCCACCATGTCTGCCCAAACTATCCCCGCTCTGCGCACAGACGATTCTTGCTGCACTGCGGCATTTGTGCAACGCTGAACGGGAAAGAGGGCTATGGGCGGCGCGCACCACACATCTCACGGGAACCACCATGGGCATGGCCATCACTATGGGCATGGGCATGGGCATCACCACGCCCCATCAAGCCACGGCACGGCATTTGGCATCGCAATTGCGCTCAATTCGCTGTTCGTGGTGGCCGAAGTGGTGGCCAGCTACCTCAGCGGGTCAACTGCGCTGCTGGCTGATGCCGGGCACAATCTGGGCGATGTCCTGTCGTTGCTGTTGGCCTGGGGGGCCAGTGTGCTGGCCGCACGGCCAGCTGGGCCGGGATTTACCTATGGCCTCAAATCAAGCTCGATCCTGGCCGCGATCGCCAATGCCGCGCTGCTGTGGGTGGCCTTGGGCGCCGTATTGCTGGAAACAATCCGGCACCTGTGGATCCCGCGCGAGGTTGACGGCCCGCTGGTTATGGCGGTGGCCGCAGCGGGGATCGTGATCAACGTAGCCTCGGCGCTGCTGTTTGCGCGCGGCCGCAAGACCGACCTTAATCTGGCCGCCGCATTCCAGCACCTGATGGCCGATGCAGTGGTTTCGGCCAGCGTGGTTTTTGCCGGGCTGGTGATTTTCTTGACCGGGCAGAACTGGATCGATCCAGTGACCAGTCTGGTGATCACCGTTGGCCTGGCCTGGGGCAGCTGGGACCTGCTGAAAGATGCGGTCAAGATGGGGCTCCTGGCCGTGCCGCGCCATATCGACGAAGGATCGGTGCGGACCTTCCTGAACGCACAGCCGGGCGTTGATGCAGTCCACGATCTGCATATCTGGGGAATGAGCACCACCGAAAGCGCGCTGACCGCGCACCTGGTGATGCCGCAAGGCAACCCGGGCGACGCTTTTTTGCACGGCCTGGCCCACGAATTGGAGCAGCAGTTCGGGATCCACCATGCAACCGTCCAGGTGGAAACGACATTCGCCGATTGCAGCTTGCATCAGGGGCACCAGCACTGACATTTCGTTCATGCCGGGTTCGGGCTGCAAAGCTTAGGCCCGGCCAATCGCCTACGGGCGCATCCGGAGTAGTTTGATATGGCCTTTTCGCGTGATTTCTCCCTTCTTGCCGGCGCGCTTGCCGCCGTAGCCATTGTCGCTCCTGCAATCGCGCAGGACGCCAAGGCCATGCTCGAGCCGCGCTATGCCGTGCTGCACGCCGCGTCCGATGCGCGCGATGCGGCCGCTTTGGCCAAGGTGCTGACCGCCGATTACGAGATGATCGACATCCAGGGCGAAACCCATACAATGGCCGAAATGTCGGAAATGCTGGCCAAGATGCCGCAGGATCCGAACATGAAGCCCAAGTACACCATGCTTGAAGCCACGATCACAGCCGCCGGCGCCACAGTGAAACAGCAGATGGACCTGCACCTATCGCGCCCGATGGAAGATGGCACCACGGCTGAGATGGACGTAACCATCATTTCCGAAGACGCCTGGGTGCAGCGCGGCGGAACCTGGATGCTGCAAAAAACGGTCCAGAAGGACATTTCCGTATCCAAGGACGGCGAGGTGGTGTTCCACCAGGCTGTTTGATGCGGTCTTTGCCGATCCTGACTGCGATGGCGGTGCTGCTTGCAGCGCCGCCGGTATTTGCGCGAGAGCGCCAGCATGTTTGTTTCGGTCAGGCCACCGGGGCGCTGGGCGAGCGGGTTGATGTCAACATCTATCTGACGCCTGGCGGCCACCGGGTTGCAACCACGGCGTCATGGGATCCGCCAATGCCGGACATACCCGAAAGAACCCGCGCTGCGCAGCCCGACCTGGCAGTATCCTTCCTGTTGGCCGAACCGACGGCAACAGGGATCGGCCCAATTGGCGATGGACTGTTGATGGTTGCGGCCTTCAGCCCGCCAGGCAAACGCGGCCCGGCCCCTGCTCGACAACTTGAAGGCCTGACGGCCGAAATCTCATTCGATGCCGGCCCAGCCGTTCGGATTGCGCTGTCCCAGCGCCCTGGGATCGAAAATCTGCCAATGACGGCGAGTCGCTCAGCTGTAATGCCAACCATTCCAATGGGAGCGCAGATTGTAACCATCAGACTGGTCGATCACAAACGGCGTCCGGTTATGACTGCCCGTTACGACATCTCCGGGAATGGCGACCGAACGGCGCTGTTCAATACAGCCTGGCTAGCTGCCGAGAGCGCGGCAATGCACCCCGAAAGCTGCGAGCTGACGACAGAAGGCGCCTAAGCCGCCTCTTCCTTGCCTTTCAGCACCCGCACCGGTTCCTTGCGGCCTTCGACCACATCCTTGTCCACTACCACTTCGGCAATGCCCTGTTCGGTCGGGATGTCGAACATCGTATCAAGCAGCAGGCCTTCAACGATCGAACGAAGCCCACGCGCGCCGGTTTTGCGTTCGATCGCTCTTTTGGCGATTGCTTCCAGGGCATCTTCGGTGAAGGTCAGCGCAACGTCTTCCAGGTCGAACAGCCGGGCATATTGCTTGATCAGCGCGTTCTTGGGCTCTTTCAGAATCTTGACCAGCGCCTCAACATCAAGGTCTTCCAGCGTTGCAATCACCGGCAGCCGGCCGACGAATTCCGGGATCAGCCCGAATTTCAACAGATCTTCAGGCTCAGCTTTTTGGAGCAATTCGCCAACCTTGCGCTTTTCAGGATCCGCAACGTGCGCACCAAACCCGATCGAGCGTTTTTGCAGGCGGTCTGAAATGATCTTTTCCAGGCCCGCAAAAGCCCCGCCACAGATGAACAGGATGTTGGTGGTATCGACCTGCAGGAATTCCTGCTGCGGATGCTTGCGCCCGCCCTGCGGAGGCACAGAAGCGGTGGTGCCTTCCATCAGCTTGAGCAGCGCCTGCTGCACCCCCTCGCCCGAAACGTCGCGGGTGATGCTGGGGTTTTCGGCTTTGCGGCTGATCTTGTCGATCTCGTCGATATAGACGATCCCGTGCTGGGCCTTTTCAACGTTGTAATCGCTGGCCTGAAGCAGCTTGAGAATGATGTTTTCCACGTCTTCGCCAACGTAACCAGCCTCAGTCAGCGTGGTCGCATCGGCCATGGTAAAGGGCACATCAAAGGTTTTGGCCAGCGTTTGCGCCAGCAGAGTCTTGCCGCAGCCGGTCGGGCCGACCAGCAGGATGTTGGACTTCGAAAGTTCAACCTCGCCGCCCTTGCCGCCGTGCTTGAGGCGCTTGTAGTGATTGTGCACAGCAACCGAAAGCACGCGCTTGGCACGGCTTTGGCCGATCACGTAATCGTTAAGCGTTTCACAGATATCGCGCGGGCTGGGCACATCGCCGCCCTTTTTGCCGGCGATCCCGGCCTTGGTTTCCTCACGGATGATATCGTTGCACAGTTCAACGCATTCATCGCAGATGAACACGGTTGGCCCGGCGATAAGCTTCCTCACCTCGTGCTGTGATTTGCCGCAGAAGCTGCAATACAGTGTGCTTTTGGTGTCTGATCCGCTCAGTTTCGTCATGCTCGCTTCTCTTCACCCTGATCGCACAAGGATTCGCGCCGAGTGTAAGGCGGCGCAGACAATTATCAATCCTGCCATAGCACGGTCATATTGACCGACGCTGAAGTGGCAGGGTTAGCAAAGACTTTCCAGCCTAGTCCGGCGCGCCGCCCGAACCCTTTTCACCGCTGCCCGGCTCTTCGCCTTCGGGGCGGGTGTTGAACACCTTGTCCACCAGCCCAAATTCCTGGGCTTCGTTGGCGCTCATCCAGGTATCGCGGTCCATTGCATCAGCAACCTGCTTGACCGTTTTACCGGTGTAGCTGGCGTAGAGTTCATGCATGGTGTGCTTGAGCCGGAGGATTTCCTTGGCCTGGATTTCGATATCCGAAGCCATCCCGCGCGCCCCGCCCGAAGGCTGGTGGATCATGATCCGCGCCTGCGGCAGGGCAACCCGCATCCCCGGTTCACCAGCGGCAAGCAGGAAGCTGCCCATCGAGCAGGCTTGGCCGATGCAGACAGTCGCAACCTTGGGCTTGATGTATTGCATGGTATCGTGGATCGCCATGCCGGCCGTAACCACGCCGCCCGGCGAATTGATATACATCGAGATATCCTTTGAAGGATTCTCACTTTCCAGAAACAGCAACTGGGCCACGATCACGCTGGCCATGTGATCTTCAACCTCACCCGTCACGAATATGATCCGTTCGCGCAGCAACCGCGAATAAATATCAAAGCTGCGTTCACCGCGGCTTGATTGCTCAACCACCATCGGGATCAGCGCACCGGTTACGGGGTCCTGGGTCATTGCGTTGCCGGGGCGGTTGTAAGGGTCGAACATGGGGATCCTCGTCTGGTTGGTTTGCCTATGTCGGACCTCACGGCGCGATGTTCAAGGGCGTTAACCTGATCGGCCGAAATTCCGGCCGGACGGTTTGCTGTGGGGGAAACGGGGAGAGAGCAAGGCCGTCCGGCCGGTTTTGAGGCAGCAGTTACGTGCTGCCAGACCTCTCTAGCCACAAGAGGCTAATGGGCGGTAAAGATGCAATTGTTATTTAAGGAAAAATAGATTCCGCCCAGCCCGTGATCAGCACAGTTTCCCAGTCAATTCATCGAGCCGCCTTGACTGATCGTGGACATTGCTGACCAGCTGGCCCAGCTTATCGCGATCGCCTTGCGGCCAATCAGTTTGCGCACGTTGCAGCGCTGCATCGTAAAAACCAACAGCCTTGGCCATTTCGCCCTGGGCCTGGCGGGCCCACTGGCATTTTTCCTTACGCGCACTGACCCGCGATGAGAGATCCACTGATGAGGCCGCCAATTGCAGATAATAACTGGCCGAATCGAGCAGGCTGGTAACAGCATCGGCCCTGGCTGGGCTTGGCGCGGAAATCGCCAGCAGGCTGGCTGCGGCGAGCGAAAAGAAACGCTTCATGCTTATCTCCACCATATCGCGCGCCTGAAACCGGCTTTATCAAGCCTGCGGCACGATTACCACTGAACTATGTCGCCCGCGGCTAACCCCAGTTCCGCAGCCCGGCCGCCAGGAATTTCCAGAACTGCCTTCACCGCACCTTCCGACCTTAGCTTGCTTTCATCATAAGGCACCGCATTCGCAGCAATGTTGGCGATCTGGCCATCAGGCGCGATGAACAGCAGATCGAGCGGGATCACCGTGCCCTTCATCCAGAAACTGGCCTGTTTGGCCGGGGTAAACGGGAACAGCATTCCTTCATCCGGCCCCAGTGCGGTGCGGAACATCAGACCCTTAGCCTGTTCCTGCTGGCTTTGCGCCAGTTCGGCCTTGACGGTGTGGAGCTTGCCGGCGTGCGTGATCGCAACTGCGATTACCCGCAGCCCGCTTGCCGGATGGACCGCGGTCACAGTTGGCACCGTGGGCGCTGGATCGCCTTCTTGCGCCTTGCAGCCCGCCAGCGCGAGCGTGAGTGCAAGTGCGGCCAGTGCATTCCGGTGCTTCATTCCACTTCCTCCATGGCCCAGTCCTCAGCCGCATCGATGCTCGTGGCTTCCAGTACCGCGCGGGCCAGGTCCATCGGATGCCCGGCGCGCAGCATTGCGGCGAGCTGTTTCTGGCGCAAGTTACGATCAGGAGTTTCGGCACTATAGGGGCCAAACCGGCGCTTTTTGGCCATGGCCAGCGCGGCGGCGCGCTGCGCGTCGGGGGCAGCGCGCACTTCCTCACGCACCTCTTCGGCGATCCCGGCTGCACCCAAGGCCTGATTGACCCGCCGCTGGCCATAGCCGCGCCGCAGCAGGCTGCCGCTTTTGGCGCGGGCATAGGCTTCGTCGTCAATATAGCCCGCCGCCACAAAGCGTTCGACCAGCGCGGGAATTTCCGGATCGCCTTCACCATCCCAGCCCCTCTCCCGCAGTTTGCGGCGCAGATAGTCCGCCAGTTTGGCCGCGCTAGTCGCGAACCGCGCCACATAGTGCAGCGCCAGGTCGTTCAATCGCACCGGATTGAGCGGCTTTGGTTGGCGCTTTTCGCGGGAATTGGGGCGGGGTTTGGTAAACATCGGCCTTATTCGTGCCACACTCGCGCGCAAATGGGGAGGCCGGTGTTACGGGTCCTTTCGAGGGCCCGTTACGGATTCAGGATGTAACAGGCCAGTGCGATACGGTCCTTTGCATTGAAATAGAACGGGTTATTCGCGCATGACAGACGCCGCCACGCTAGTGAACGACGCTGAAGGGGCCCTGGTCCCAACCCCCAATCAAGATGATCTTCCGCGCCGACTTTCCACATTTGCCACATTTGGCGAAGCGCTGGACTATGCCGCGAGCGGCAAACGCGGGATGAATTTTCACGATCCACGCGGCACGCTGAAACTGGTCTATCCGTTCAGCGCACTGCGCGAAGATGCGCTTGGCATGGCCCGGCGGCTGGCCGCACATGGCCTGAAAAAGGGTGACCGGGTGGCGCTGATCGCCGAAACCGGACCCGAATTCGCTGCGCTGTTTTGCGGCTGCATCTATGCCGGTCTGTGGCCGGTCCCGCTGCCGTTGCCGACCAGTTTTGGGGGCAAGGACGCATATGTCGATCAGTTGGCGGTGCAGCTGGCCAGCAGCGATCCTGCAATCCTGTTCTATCCGGCCGAAATTGGCGAGCTGACCCATCCTGCGGCCGATCGGCAAGGCTGCCAGGGGATGAGCTGGCAAGAATTTGCCGCCCGCCCCGATGCGGCTTGTGATCTGCCCCAGACCAGCGGCGATGATATCTGCTATCTGCAGTATTCCAGCGGCTCTACCCGCTTTCCGCACGGCGTTGCTGTAACCCATGCCTCGTTGCTCAACAATCTGGCCGGGCACGGCGAGGGCATGCTGATTGAGCCTGATGACCGCTGCGTTTCGTGGTTGCCGTGGTATCACGATATGGGCCTGGTCGGCTGCTTCCTCTCGCCGATCGCCAATCAGGTTTCGGCTGACTACCTCAAGACCGAAGATTTCGCCCGGCGCCCGCTTGCCTGGCTGGATCTGATCAGCCGCAATCCCGGCACAACACTAAGCTATTCGCCAACTTTCGGGTATGATATCTGCGCGCGCCGCATCTCCAGCCAGAGTCACGTTTCGGAGCGGTTTGACCTGTCGCGCTGGCGGATTGCCGGCAACGGCGCCGATATGATCCGCCCCGATGTGATGCAGGGATTCGTCAACGCCTTCGCCGAAGCCGGCTTCAAGGCCAGCGCGTTTTTGCCAAGCTATGGCCTGGCCGAAGCCACCCTGGCGGTCACCATCATGCCGCCGGGCGAGGGGATCCGGATTGAGCTGGTTGAGGAGGAACGGCTTTCTGGAACGTCCCGCGATCTGAGCCGTCCGGCGCGTTACCGCGCGATCGTCAACTGCGGCAAGGCCGTAAAGGACATGAAGATCGAAATCCGCGGTGAGCACGGCAGCGTTCTGCCCGATCACCATATCGGCAAAGTCTGGTGCAAGGGCCCCAGTGTGATGGTGGGCTATTTCCGTGATGCCGAAGCCACCGCCGAATGCATGGTTGGTGGCTGGCTGGATACCGGCGATATGGGCTATCTGGTTGATGGCTATCTGTTTATCGTCGGCCGCGCCAAAGACATGATCATCATCAACGGCAAGAACCATTGGCCGCAGGATATCGAATGGGCGGTCGAACAACTGCCCGGCTTCAACCACGGCGATATCGCGGCGTTCTCGGTTGAAACCGATGCGGGCGAAGAATCGGTCGCGGTGCTGGTCCACTGCCGGGTTTCCGATCCCGAAGAACGCCAGAAGCTGCACGATACAATCCGCGATAAAGTGCGTTCTATCCTGGGCCACCCGGCGATTGTCGAACTGGTCCCCCCGCGCACCCTGCCCCGCACTTCGTCGGGCAAACTCAGCCGGGCCAAGGCCAAGAAGCTTTACCTTTCGGGTGAGATTGAACCGATCAAGCTGGCGGCCTAGGGTCAGCACAAGGGGCACAGCGGCAAACTGCGGGATAGCTGAGTTTGGATTGGGTGCGGCCAGTAAGGCGCTGCAGCAATTTCGCAGGCACCCCTCGCAACCTGCGATTACTGCCCTACCTCTGCCAAAACCATATCGTAAAGTTGCTGTTTCCCGAATGATAGCAATGGCTTGCCGTTTACAAAGAAAGTCGGGGTTTTCGATACGCCGGCAGATTTCGCATCGGCAAGATCCTGTTGAATTACCCTATCGACCTCAGGTGACAGCGCATCCGTTTTGGCCTTGGGTAGATCAAGGCCCGCTTCACCGGCCAGTTCCCACGCGCGCGCAATGTTGGGCTCGCCATGGGCGGCCCATTCACTCTGCTTTTCCAGCAAGACAAACAGAACGCTTTCGAATTTGTTCTGCCGGCGTGCTGCTTCAAGAATCCTTACAGCGTCTTCAGAGCCTGGATGAAAAGTTGCATATCGCAGGACAACGCGGACCTTGCCCTGATGGTCCCCGATAATTTCTTCAACAAGCGGGAAAAATTCGCGGCAGGTTTCGCACATCGGATCGAAAAATTCGGTGACGGTTACATTTGCGGTTTCGGGGCCAAGGATTGGTGAATGCGGCCTGACCAGAACGCTATCCCCGCCGGGCCCGATACCTTGCGCGAAATCCGGCGCAGGCTTGGTATAAAAAATGGAGCCCAAAATGAAAATGGCAACGGCAACGAAACCAGCCAGAAATACCATTGTACGCCGTGTCATATTTTGACTCTCCGCATCATAAAATAGTTCAAGGCAACAATACCAAAAAATGCCCCTAGTGAGAGGATCGGCAGCGGCACCAGGCCGAAGATATCCATATCACTACTGGCGCACGAAACACCTTGGCTACAAGGTGCGAGATTTTCAGAGATCACACCGACATAAATTAGCGAATGATAGAATGAAAATAGCGCCCCGATTCCAGCGAGCGGGATTGAATACCGCCAGATCGCAAAATCACTGCGAAATGCTGCGATGCCCAAAATGGCGGCTAGAGGAAACATGAACGCCCTTTGATACCAGCACAAAATGCAGGGCGTTTGTCCCATTATTTCCCCGACAAATATCACACCCAGCGTTGAGACGGCCGCAATACACCACGCCAGAAACAAACATACCCAAGCGGGCTCATCGCCTTTGGTGGAATCTGGCTTCAGGCTCTCTACTCCAGCCATTTGCGTGTTGTTCGTCCGGTCCATCCGGCCAATCTAACCAGAAGCTTGGCCGACACAACACAGGATTTCGGCCACCTGACTGGTTCAAATGGCGAAATTCTGATCCTGTTTTCGGTGATGGCTGCACGCATCCCACGCATTTGGCCCTCCGTGATACAAGGTAACATTTAGCCGTTGCCAAGCCCTCGCCGCTGGCGCAAAGTCCTCGCAACAAAAGGGACTTGGGGAGTCGGGTGATGGGCTGGATCCGCAATTTTCTGGCAATGCTGGTGCTGATGGTAGCCTTTGTCGCGCCGGCCGATCCTACGCCCAAGGAACTCGGTATCCTGCTGAGCGCGGCTGCGCGCGGCGTAAACGACGAACCCGATCCAGCTGCTGCACGTCAGCGGCTGCGGATCGCTGATCTGGTGATCGATGCCAAAGTGGTCGGGCCGATGGCCGACGTGCAGATCGATATGCTGATCGAAAGCAACGAGCAGGGTGACAGTACCGAGCAGGAAGCCCGGCTGGTAATGGCCCTGCCCACCGATGCCGTGGTCACCGGTTATGCGCTGGATGTGGCGGGCAATCTGATCCCCGGTCAGCTGATCGAACAGGCCAAGGCCCGCAACGTGTATGAGGATACCGTGCGGCGCGGGATTGATCCCGGGCTGGCCGAAGTAACCGCGCAGAACAAATTCCAGACCCAGATCTATCCCGTGACCAAGGCAATGCCGCGGCGTTTCAGGCTGCGTTTTTCGGCACCGTTCGATCCCGCCCGCGGCCTGATCCTGCCGCTTGATACGGAACTTCCGGTTGGCAAGGTAAAGATCAGCCTGACCGCGCAGGGATTTGCCGATGCCCCCGCGCTGCGGTTTGCAGGGCAAGAGATCAAGCTGCATCGTCAGGGCGCGATCTGGCAAGGCAGCACCCTGGCCAGTGCCAGCCGGATGACAGGCGGGCTGGTGCTGGCGGGCGGGCGACCAGAAGCACCGATCCAGGTGCTGCGCCACGCCAATGGCCGGCGGTTTTTTGTGATTTCGGATCAGGCCCCGGCAGCCAGCCTTGGAGTAAAGCAAGGTGAGCGGCTACGGGTCTACTGGGACCGTTCACTATCGCACAAACTGGCAGGGACCGGTGACGAGGCCAATGCACTGGCCGCGCTTGTTGCCAGAACCAATCCGGTTGCGATCGATCTGGTGACTTTCTCCAGCGGGGAACCCCAAGTGACCACGCTGGCTGACGGCCCTGCGCTGATCCGGACGCTGGCCGGCGTAACCTATCGCGGCGGAACCTCTCTGGCCGGGTTGGAAGACCTCAAGCTGGCCGATGCCGGGCGCTGCGTGATGGTCTCTGATGGCCGGGTGACTATCGATCATGCCGCTGCATTCCGGCCTGATTGCCGCTTGTTTACACTGTCTGCCGATCCTGCTGCCGATGCCGCGCGGCTTGGCCGGATTGCCCAGCGCCAGCAGGGCAAATTCGTGCGGATTGCCAAAGGCCAAGGTCCAGAAGCCGTCGCCGCGATGACAGGCAGCAACTATACCGTGGTTTCAGTGCGCGATGGCGAGGGCGGTAAAGTGGCCTGGCGCGCATTGGCCGCGCCCGAAGGCAAATGGCTGCTGGTGGGCGAAATGCCCGATGACTACACCCTGCCCTCTTCCGCCCCACTGACCATTCGGGTTGCCCGGCCTGATGGGCGAGTGATCCAGCAGCAGTACCCCACCGCAAGCCTGGGCCAGCCGCTGGATGCTGCGGGCGCGCTATGGGCCAGCGATAAAGTGTCCGAGCTGAGCTCAGATCCGGCCGATCACGCTGCCATGGTCAAGATGTCACGCGCGTTTCAGGTGGCGGGACCGGCGATGTCGTTCCTGGTGCTCGACAATCCGCAGCAATACCTTGCGGCCGATATCGCGCCGCCGCCGGGATTCCCGAAGGATTGGATGGAGCAGTATCAGCAAGGCAAGGCTGAGCGCAGCAAGGCCAAGCGCAGCGCCGATGATCGCCGCCTTCAGACGGTGGTGGAACGCTGGAAGGAACGCCGCGAATGGTGGAACCAGAAGTTCACTCCGCCCCCGCCGCGTTCGAAGCGCGAACAGGATCAACAGGGCGGTGAAGCCGCCGAAGAAGCTGGCGCACCGCCCCCTGCCCCGCCTCCGGGCGCTCCGCCGGCGCCAGCCCGGCTTACTACTGTTACAGCCGCAGATGCCGCGCCAGCCAATAGGGATGGCGGTGCTGATGAAGAAGCATCACCGCAAATCGTTGTCACTGGCAGCAGGATCGATGGTCCCAATCTTTCCAGCGCGATTCCCGTTACCTCCGTTTCGGGACAGGATAACGCCTCTGTAGAAGTTAAGCTTGAAGCCATGCTGGCCGATCGGGCGTACCTTAAGGCGCTTGATGCCGCCGCGCCCGATCAGCGGCTGGCTGCGCTGGCCAAACAGGAAGCAGAATTCGGCACCCTGCCCGCGTTCTATTTCGATGTGGCCGAATGGTTCCGTCTGAAAGGCGATTTTGCCACGGCGCGCGAATTGCTGCTTTCGGCGTTGGAGTTTGCCGAAAGCAATGATGAAACGCTGCAAATCGTGGCATTCCGGCTTGAGCGTGACGGGGAATATGACCGCGCTGTGCAGCTGGCCGAACGCTTTGCTGCGGGCGCCAGCTTTCGCCCGCAGCCCCAGCGTGTGCTGGCGTTGGCATTGGCGGCGCGCGGAAAGGCGCGCGGCAAGGCCGGGCTAGCCGATCTGGAGCGGGCTTTTGGTCTGCTGGTCAGGGTTGCACTTGATCCCGAATATGCCGGTGGCGATTTCGATGGGCTGGAAGTGATCGCACTGATGGAAGCCAATTCCTTGATCCCGGTGATCGACGCCTGGGACGGCGAATGGGAGCTGGATCCGCGTCTGGTCGGCCTGCTGGATACCGACGCCCGGATCGTGATCGAATGGACGGCGGACGATGCCGATATTGATCTGTGGGTGGATGAACCCTGCGGTGAGCGGGTAATGTACAGCAACAATCGCTCCGCATCCGGCGGGCAGATATCAAACGATATGACCGACGGCTATGGGCCTGAAGAATACGCGATCCGCCGCGCGCCGAAAGGCGAATACCGGGTCCGGATCAACGGCTATGATGCCGATCGGATCAACCCCAATGGTGCCGGCCATGTACTGGTTAGGCTGGGGCGCAATTTCGGCCGACCCAATGCGGCTCAAACGCTGGTTGATGTTGATCTCAGTTTTCAGAACGGCGCAAATCGCGATTCCACGCGCCGGGCCAAGCCAATCGCCGTGCTGACGGTTAACTGAGCGCAATCTTGAATCTGGCTTCAGCAACCTTCCAATCAATGTTGCGCATGAAGGCATCGACATATTTGGCCGCAGCGCTGCCATAGTCCATGTGGAATGCATGTTCATACATATCGAGCACCAGCAGCGGCGCACTATCTGCCGGGCCGTTGGTGTGATCCCAGGCCCAGTAATTGTGGAGCGAGCCAGTGTGCCGGTTCCAGGCAAGTATGCACCAGCCTGAGCCGCCCGCCAGCGCCATGGCGGTGCGGCGGAATTCTGCTTCCCAGGCTTCGAACGAGCCAAACCCCAGCGCCAGCCGATCACGCAGCGCGCCCTGCGCTGTTCCAACACCAGCGCCGCCGAATTGCTCAAAATAAAGCTCGTGCAGCACTACTGATCCTGTTCTGTGCAGTTCCTCGCGCTTGAGCCCGCCGTAGGCTGCTGCCGGAAAATCCTTATCCGTCATTGCCGACGCCAGCCGCCCTTCGATCATGTTGAGAGCCTTGACCGAGCCCTGGTAATTGTTCTCCCAGTGCGAACGGATCAGTTTTTCAGACAGACCATCGAGCGTGGCAGGATCAAACGCCAGCGGACGCGGCTGGTGGGTAGCTGAAAATGCCGGGGTGGGCTTGCGCGGTTCGGAAACTGCTGCTGGCTGTGCCACGGCGGGACTTGCCGCCGCGCCTGCGGCCAATCCCACGGCAATCCCGCCAATTGCCTTGCGGCGTGAAATATCGGTCATACCCTATTGCCTCCTGTTCAAGGCACCATGCCCAGCAGCAATCCTCCGGCGGCGCCAATCGCCAATACCCGGATAATGTTCCACCTCGCACCGAAAATCAGCAATCCGGCAATTATAGCCAGCACTGTCGCGCGCCAATCGAGGCTGGCCAGCAATGGCGCTTCGAAGTGCAGCGGGCCAAGCGAAACTTTCTGCCCGGCATTGAACAGCACATACAGCGCAAACCATAGTGAGAGGTTGGCGATCACCCCCACTACAGCTGCGGTGATCGCCGCCAGGGCTCCTTTTAGCCACGGCGAGCGTTCCAGCCGCTCCATCCATGGGGCCAGTGTGAAAATCCACAGGAAGCACGGCACGAACGTGACCCATGTGGTGAGCAAGGCACCGATCAGCCCGCCTACCAGCGGCGTGAACGGTTCTGGTTCGCGGAATGCAGCCAGATAACCGACGAATTGCGTGACCATGATCAGCGGCCCGGGCGTGGTTTCCGCCAGGCCCAGCCCATCGGCCATTTCGCGCGCGCTTAGCCAATGGTGATTCTCAACCGCTTGCTGCGCCATATAGGCCAACACCGCATAGGCCCCGCCAAATGTGACCACCGCCAGCTTGGAAAAAAATACGCCGATCTGCCAAAGAACGTGGCCCTTCGGCAGTGTCACCGCGATCAGGGCCATCGGCATCGCCCACAGCACGCCAAAGCCGGCGATAGCAGACACACTTTGCCGCCATGGGCGCCCGCCAAGATCGTGGGCCATGCCAACCGGCTTCAGCGCCAGCCAATCAGGCCGCAAAATGGTGGCTGCCATGCCCAGCATTGCAGCCACCAGCAGCACCAAAGGGAACGGTGCCGAAAACGCAAACAGCGCGGCAAAAGCCAAAGCCGCGATGACGGATTTGAAGCGTGTGTTCAGCGCCCGGCCCGCAACCCGCAGCAACGCCTGCACAACTACTGCCAGCACTGCCGCCTTGATTCCCAAAAACAGTGCTGAAAACCAGCCAAGGTGCGCCGCAAAGCCATAAAGCACTGATAGCGCAAGAATAACCAAAGCGCCGGGGATAACGAACAACAGGCCAGCCGCCAGCCCACCCTTCAACCCGTGCAGCTTCCACCCGATCCAGATCGCCAGTTGCTGTGCTTCGGGGCCCGGCAGCAGGTGGCACAGGTTTAACGCGTGGAGATACTGTTCCTCGCTAACCCACCTGCGTTCTTCCACAATCTCTCGGTGCATCAGCGCAATCTGCCCGGCTGGCCCGCCAAAGCTGAGGCAACCGATCCGGGCGGAGAGCCGAACCAGCTGATCGAAAGTGGGATCATTCGTCATCGCACAACGCTAGGTCAACGGCGCGCAATTGCAACAGCTTGTCCTTGCCCAGCGTGTCTTATTTCGATAACACAGCTTGCAACTCAGCCAAGGCCGCCCCACATCGGAGCGGCGTTAACTGCAACGGATCAAATGACCATGGCCATCATGCCGACTGCAACCGATACTGCTACCGAACTCAAGCTCTCTGCGCCCGATCCCGTGCCGGTCGTGATGCCCGAAAAGGCTGCTGGGCTTGTCCCCGTGTCGGATGATCACAAGAGCAAGCTGGCGGCCAAGGTCGATGCCTTTGTTGAGGACCTGGTCTCGGTCGATACCAATTCGCCCGAATTCGGCAAAAAGGTCGATCAGATCACCAATATGGGCCGCAAGGAAATCATGGCGGCGGCTGGAATGTCGAACCGATTCCTCGATCGCCCGATCCGCGCGATGGACAAGGATTCAGGCGTGGGTGCCAATCTGGCCGAATTGCGCAAGACAGTTGAAACGCTTGATCCTGGCAAGCAAGGCAAGCTTTCAAAGGGCCGCAAGTTTCTGGGTATCATCCCGTTCGGCAATTCGATGAAACGCTATTTTCAAAGTTACGAAAGCGCGCAGGGGCATATCCAGGCTGTTCTGGGCCATCTGGGTTCGGGCAAGGATGAGCTTTTGATGGACAATGCGGCCATCGATGTAGAGCGCCAGAAGCTGTGGGAAGCGATGGGCCAGTTGGAACAGATGATCCTTATCTCCAAGGCGCTGGACGGAAAGCTGGAAGACAAGGCTGCCGATCTGGATGCAAGCGATCCGGCCAAGGCCAAGGCGCTGCGCGAAAGCGCCCTGTTCTATGTCCGCCAGCGCACCCAGGATCTGCTGACCCAAATGGCAGTCTCGGTTCAGGGCTACCTCGCGCTTGATCTGGTCAAGAAAAACAATGTTGAACTGGTCAAGGGCGTTGATCGGGCCAGCACCACAACCGTGGCCGCACTGCGCACTGCGGTTACCGTTTCACAGGCAATGGCCAACCAACGGCTGGTTCTGGAACAGGTAACGGCGCTGAACAGCACCACCGCCGGCCTGATCGATTCAACCGGAACATTGCTGCGCGAACAGACTGGCAAGATCCATGAAATGGCTGCCAGCAGCACCATCCCGATTGAAACGCTGCAGCGCGCCTTTCAGAACATTTATGACACGATGGACAATATCGATACCTTCAAGATGAAGGCGCTGGAAAGCATGAAGCAGACAGTCACCACGCTTTCCTCTGAAGTTGAAAAATCAAAGGGCTATATCGCCCGGGCAGAAGGTGCTGCACAGGCCCAGGTCGTTCACGACGCGCCCAGCCTGCTAAGCGCGGAATAGCGGATCGATGACCACGCCTTCGCACCAATCGGATCAGATCATCCGCGCCGCACGCCAAAGCCTTAGCGTGCAGCGCGCGGGCGGGCGGCGGCTGGCCCCGCAAGGCGCAGTGCGGATCAGGCGCGGCCACCTCGGCCGCAAGTTGCGCAATATCGCGCTGGCCGTTGGCGGAATCTGGCTGGGCCTAACCGCAATCGGCTGGATCCTTAGCGGTATCGGCCTTGGCGGGCTTGCGCTGGGCGCGCTGGCAACCGGTTTTGCGGTGTGGGCATTTGGCAAATATCCCGAAATGAAAATGCCATCGCTATCCGATCTCAACCCGGCTCAGGCAGATGTGAAGACCATGGTGGGCCGAACCGAGCTTTGGCTGGAAAGCCAACGCCGCGCGTTGCCCCCGCCTGCGGTGAAACTGGTCGATACGATCGGGCTCCAGCTGGATGTTTTGGGCGATCAGTTGATCCACGTTGACCAGAACCACCCCAAAGCGATGGAAGTGCGCAAACTGGTGGGTGAGCACCTGCCGGGATTGATCGACGGCTATCAAAAAATCCCGGAGCATTTGCGCTATGAGGATAACCCCGGCGGCAGCCCCAACACGCGCTTTCTTGATGGCCTTTCCACGATCAGTGGAGAGATTGACAGCCTGACCCGCCAGTTGGCGGCCGGCGCGATCGACAATCTGGCAATCAGCACCCGCTATCTGGATTACAAATACGGCGAAGCTTTGCACGACAGCGAAAAGGCGCTTTAGTGCGAATTCCGATTGCACACCAATTGGGCCGCGAAGAGGCGCGCCGCCGCCTGCACGATCGCTCGGGCGAAATGGCCGGGTTATTTCCGGGCGGAATGGCCCAGGTTGCAATTGATTGGCCCGGCATCGATCGCATGGCCATCACCGTCACCGCGATGGGCAAAACTGTAAATGGCCATGTCGAAGTGGAAGATGCAGCGATTGTGTTTGAGATCGCGCTACCCGCCGGATTGGCGTTTATCGAGCCGATGGTTCGCGGCACAATCGAAGAAAAAGCCCAGAAATTACTGGCCTAGCTTTCCAGATAGGCGCGCGGGATTTTTAGTTGCTGTGCCGCTGTTCGGGTTTCGCTGAGGAACAACAGCAGCGCCCACATCAGCAGCCCAATCGCCACCAGAAATGTGCTGGCTGCCACGCGTTGCAATTCAATCGCGGCCAATTCTTCCAGAAACAGCACCGCAACAGTCATTCCGATCGCCAGCCCACTTGATACCAGCAGCAGGATTGCGCGGGTAATCAGCCGGATCCGCCGATCCAGCAGCCGAATTTCGGCGACAACCCGATCGTGTTCCGGCCCCTGGGTGGCCATGTGCTGGTCCTGCAATTCACGGCTGCGATCAACCACCCGGCCCAGCCTGCTGGACAACAGGTTCATGATATTGCCAATCGCTACCAGTACAAAGACCGGAGCAAGCGCGAGCTGGATGGTTTGGGCGATCATCGTGCCCCAATAGACATCTGCCCTGGTTCAGCCAAGCGTGGTCTTGGATTATCAGTCACCGCGCAGCCTTGCTTCAGGCTGCAGAAAGCATCGTTCAAGGATAGGGCTTAACCATGAACAAGAAATCTCTTGCCGCGCTTGGCGCCATCACACTTGCTAGCGCTGCACTTGGGGGCTGCGCCACCCTGTTGGCCAATCCACCAATCGGCAACACTGCCGTTCCGCAGCCAGCCAAAACGGTAGATGTAACCCGCTATCTTGGGCGGTGGTACGAGATTGCCCGGTATGAGCAGGGCTTCCAGAAGGATTGCGACGGCGTGACAGCCGATTACGCGCTGCGCGAAGACGGCAAGATTTCGGTGATCAACACCTGCCGCAAGCCCGATGGCAAGATCAAGCAGGCCAATGGCAAGGCCAAGATCGTTGACGTGGCGACCGGGGCGAAGCTCAAGGTCAGCTTCTTCGGTCCGTTCTATGGCGATTACTGGGTGTTGGATCACGCCGAGGATTACAGCTGGGCAATCGTAGGTGAACCTTCAGGCAAGTATCTGTGGATCCTCTCGCGCGAGGCGCAGCCGGGCCCGGCGCAAGTCGATGGCCTGATCGGCCGGGTCAAGGCAATGGGCTACAATACCAGCATGCTGCGAATCACAAAGCAGCCTTAACGCCCGCCCGCCAGCAACACATCAACCACCGCTGGATCGGCCAGGGTTGAGATATCGCCAAGGTTGCTGGTATCCCCCTCGGCAATCTTGCGCAGGATCCGGCGCATGATTTTGCCGCTGCGGGTCTTGGGCAAGGCCGGGGCAAAATGGATCACATCAGGGGTAGCGATCGGGCCGATTTCGCGGCGGACCCAGGCAACCAGCTCTTTGCGGACATCGTCATTTGGCTCTTCACCGGCGTTGAGTGTGACATAGGCATAGATCCCCTGCCCTTTGATCTCATGCGGCATTCCAACAACCGCGCTTTCGGCCACCTTGGCATGGGCGACCAATGCCGATTCAACCTCGGCGGTGCCCATCCGGTGGCCAGAAACGTTGATCACATCATCGACCCGTCCGGTAATCCAGTAGTATCCGCCTTCATCGCGTTTGCAGCCGTCACCGGTAAAGTAGAGCCCCTTGTATGTGCTGAAGTAAGTCTGGAAGAAACGCTCGTGATCGCCGTAGACGGTGCGCATCTGCCCCGGCCAGGATTGCCGGATACATAGATTGCCCTCGGCTGCCCCATGCAGTTCGCGGCCATCTGCATCCACGATCAATGGCACTACGCCGAACATCGGAAAGCTGGCCGCTCCCGGTTTGAGCGCATGTGCCCCGGGCAGCGGGGTCATCATGCAGGCGCCGGTTTCGGTTTGCCACCAGGTATCAACAATCGGGCAGCGTTCATCGCCCACGACCCGCCAATACCATTCCCAGGCCTCAGGATTGATCGGCTCGCCGACCGAACCCAGCAGGCGCAGACTTGCCCGGCTGGTCTGCTTTACCCAGACATCACCTTCGCGCATCAGGGCACGCAAGGCGGTAGGTGCGCCATAAAAAATTTCTACTTTGTGCCGGTCAACGATTTCCCAAAACCGGCTGTGGGTGGGATAATTGGGTACGCCCTCGAACATAACCGTGGTCGCCCCGTTAGCCAGCGGACCATAGACAACATAGGAATGACCGGTGACCCAGCCGACATCGGCCGCGCACCAATATATCTCACCCGGGCGGTAATCGAACACATATTGGTGCGTCATTGCTGCCCAGGTCAGATAACCGCCTGTGGTGTGCAGCACCCCTTTGGGCTTGCCGGTAGAGCCGGAGGTATAAAGGATGAAAAGCGGGTCTTCCGCGCCCATTTCTTCGGCCGGGCAATCGGCTGAAACCGCGGCGCGCAGCTTGTGCCACCAGTGATCGCGGCCTTCGATCATGCCCACGTCGTGGCCGACATGGCGCACCACCAGCACTTCCGACACCGAAGGGCACTGCTCGAGTGCGGCATCGACATTGGCCTTCAGCGGCACCAGCTTGCCCCCGCGCATCCCGGCATCTGCGGTGATCACGATGTTGCTGTCGCAGTCCTGGATCCGGCCCGCCAAAGCCTCTGGGCTGAAGCCGCCAAACACGATCGAATGGATCGCCCCGATCCGGGTGCAGGCCAGCATCGCCGTAGCCGCTTCGGGCACCATCGGCATATAGATCGTGATCCGATCACCGCGCTTCGCGCCCAGGTCTTTCAGCGCATTGGCCATCCGGCAGACATCCGCGTGCAGTTCACGATAGGTAATCTTGCGCTGCTGATCGGGCTCATCGCCTTCCCAGATGATCGCGATCTGATCCCCGCGCGTTTCCAGATGGCGATCAAGACAATTGGCCGAAACATTAAGTGTGCCGTCGGAAAACCATTCGATCCCGAAATCAGCCTGATCGAACGAGCAGCTACCCAGTTTGGTCCACGGCCTGATCCAGTCAATCCGCGCGCTTTCTTCGCGCCAGAAAGCCTCAGGCTCGGCCAGCGCTGCGGCATACTTCTCGGCATAGCGATCGGCATTGATCAGGGCGCGGCTGGCCCATTCGGCGGGGACGGGGTGGACGGTGGCCATGGTGCTCTCCGAAGATTCGTATGTCCCGGAGAGTTAGGGACCGCGCGCCCGGCGTCAATCACTACCATGCCGCTGCGCGCTATCGCGCAGTGAAATCCACCTTGTAGCCATAGCGCGCTTCAATCGGAGTGCCATCAGCGCGCTTGGCCGGGTTAAAACGGATCCGCTGCATGACCAGCGGGCAGACCCGCGCGGTCGTATCCGCATCGACCGACGAACTGGCGACCGAGCAATTGCGGGCGCGGCCATCCGTGGTGACGGTGAAGTGCACGATCACCCGCTTGCCAAAGCGCGCCTGGCGCCCGCCGGGCGGCACCGGAAAATCGCGAGAATCGTTGATCTGGCCCGATCGGACCGATGGCTTGGATACCGCGCCGCCGCCGGTTCCATTGCCCGTTCCGCCCGCACCGGTTCCATCGCCGGTCCGGCCTGCGCCGGTGCCGCTACCCTGATTGGTCGCGCCAGACGTATCGGCGCTGCCAGTGCTGCTGGCCTTGGGTGCCGGCTTCTGGCTGAGTTTGATTTTCGGATCCGGCGCCTTGATCGCTTTTGGCACGGCCTTTTTACCGGCTCGGCCTTCATCGCCGGCTTCCTTTTCCGAACGGGATGGCGGCGGCGGAGGCGGCGGCGGCGGGGTTACAACCGTTACGCTGAATGTAGATAACACCGATTCCACCACCTTGGCGGCGATATCGGGTGTAAACGCGCGAATAAGGCCCGCTATGGCAACAATATGCAGCAGTACCACCAGCACGATCACACCCAGCCGCGTGCGAGGCGGCGGGGTTGGATCGAAATCGTCCTCATCAATCAGATCGTTGCTCATCGCGCAAACTATGCCAGTATGGCAGCAACCGCGCAATCGGTGCAGCGATCCACAATGCGGATTACCCGCGCCATTTTCAAACCGCTTTTGAAGCGATAGAATTGCAGCCATGCAATCGTCCTTCACATTCCATCGCCGCGCGCTGATCAAAGGGCTGGGTGCCAGCGCCGTAGGACTATCGCTGCCTGCGCTTGGTGGCTGCGGTGAACGGGCAAGCCTGAATTTTGCCAATTGGGAAAACTACCTGGGCGAGACCACCCTGGCCGATTTCAAGGACGCCAACGGCATTGACGTAAAGTTGGGCGCGATTGCAGGTGAAGATGCCCTGTTTGATCAAATTGCCAAGGGCGATGCCCGGCTGGATCTGATTGTGGCATCAAACCGGCTGGTTGCCCGTCTGTTGGGCGAAGGCTTGCTGCTGCCGCTTAGCAAGGCGCGGATTGCCGGTTTGCGCAGTATCGATCCGCGCTTTGGTGACGCGCCGTTTGATCCCGGCCGCAAATTCTCGGTGCCCTATACCTGGCTGGCCTATGGGATCGGTTATCGCCGCTCGGCGGTGGCAGCGCCCCCGCGCGGCTGGGCTGATCTGCTTGCCAATCCGGCCTTTGCTGGCAGGATCGCCTTGCCAGCCGATCCTGCCCAATTGCTGCGAATTGTCGCGTTGGCACGAGGCACCCCGCCCAATACGATAACGCTGGACGATGTGCCGGCGCTGGCCGCAGCGCTGCGCGACCTGAAGCCCCGGATCAAGGCCTTCCATCAGGATGATGGGCAGGATCTGCTGCTGGGCAGGCACGTTGATCTGATTGCCGATTTCAACGGCGATGCGGCCCAGGTGATGCTGGAAGACAAGGATATCGGCTTCGTCCACCCGATCGAAGGGGCAGAGCTGACCTGTGATAATCTGTGCCTGCCCATGGGTGCATCAAATTCTGAAAATGCCCACCGTTTTATTGACTATCTGCTGGGCGGACAAGCCGGAATGCGCGTGATCGAGACGATCCTCTATCCCACCCCCAACCTGGCAGCCAAAGCGCTGATGCCAGAGCAATACCAGACCAGCACCGTGCTGTTTCCGCCGCCGGAAGTCTTTGCCAAACTGGAGTACGCGCCCTGGAATGCTGACGTGGCCCAGGCAATGGCCAAGGCCACCAACGCGGTTCTTGGCCCGCCCGCCTGAAACTGGCTAGTTGCGATAGAGTTCGGGATAGTTGACCTTCAGTTTTTGCAATTTGGGCATGTCCCAACGCAAGATGTATGGATGACTTGGGTTCCGCCGCATGAAATCCTGATGAAAGGCTTCGGCGGGATAGAATCTGCCGCTTTCAATCCGCGTAACGATCCGCCCGCGAAACCGCGGCTTGGCATTGAGTGAGCGGATAAACGCCTCGCTAAAGGTCCGCTGCGCAGCGCTCTGCGGAAAGATCGCGCTGCGATAGCTGGGCCCTTCATCGGGGGTTTGGCGGTTCAGCTGGGTCGGATCATGAGCCACTACGAAATAGATGCTTAGCACCTGCGCCAATGAAACCTGCGCCGGATCAAATGTGATCCGCACCGATTCTGCATGGCCGGTCCGTTCGGTCGAAACTGCATCATAATTGGCATCACCGGCGCCGCCACCTGCATAGCCTGAAACCACGCTGGACACGCCCTTCACGTGTTCAAACACGCCTTCCATCCCCCAAAAACATCCGCCGGCCAGCACAATCGTTTCGGCCTGGGCTGCGTTAGGCAGGACCAGCAGCACGGCAGCGCTAGCGCCAAGCAAGGACTTGATCATGATTATTCTCCTTCGCCCCCAGTTCGCTCAGGTTCCGCAATAGGTTACGAAGCGCGGCGAACCATCGGGGGCGCCGTGTTCGAATTGTTCAAGCCCGGCGCGGCGTTCGAATGGCTGCGATACGGCGGCCAGCAACACCGAAAACTGATCCAGATCGCCTGATCGGGCGGCTTCCAGCGCTGCATCAGTCAGGTGGTTGCGCGGCACATAGACCGGATTTACCGCCTCCATCGCAGCTGCCCGCTGCACAGGATCGCACGGTTCCTGACCCAGCCGGGCCTGCCAGCTTTCATACCAGCCTCGCAGCGCTTCAGGATCAGCCAGCTCCGCGGCCACTGCCCCATAGCCTTCACTTAGCGAGGCCGAGAGCGCCCGAAACAGCCGGGTGAAATCGCAGCTCTGACCCTCGATCGCCGCGAACAGGCTTTGGGCCAGCGCAATATCGCCCTCCTGCTGCGCGGCCAGTCCCAGCTTGCTGCGCATTTCGCGCAGCCAGTGCGCATCATAGCGCGCGGGCCATTGTTCCAGCATGATCCGTGCCTGCTCGGTATCCGCCACGTTCACCGCAGCGATCGCCTCGATCAGCGCACTGGCCAGGCGGTAGAGATTCCAGCGACAAACCAGCGGCTGCTGACCGAACGCATAGCGGCCGTTTTTGTCGATCGACGAGAACACCTGCCCAGATGAATAGGCATCAAGGACGGCGCACGGGCCATAATCGATTGTCTCGCCCGAAATTGTCACATTGTCGGTATTCATCACCCCGTGAACAAAACCGAGTGCCATCCACTTCGCGACCAGGGCTGCTTGCGCATCGGCCACCGCATCCAGCAGCGCCAAAGGCCGGTTGGGCGCGTTCATCCGCTCGGGGAAATGACGCTCCAGCGCATAGTCCGCCAAACGCTCCACGGCTTCTTGGCCCTTGTGCGCGGCGGCCCATTCGAACGTGCCAACCCGCAAATGGCTGGCTGCGATCCGGGTCAGGACCGCGCCGTGGTGCGGATCATCGCGCCACACCCCTTCGCCTGTGGTGCACACGGCCAGGCTGCGGGTGGTGGGCACCCCCAGCGCAGCCATCGCTTCTGACATCAGATATTCACGGAGCGCCGCCGAAAGCGTGCATTTGCCATCAGCCTGGCGGGAAAACGGGGTAGCCCCCGATCCCTTGAATTGCAGATCAAACCGCCGCCCATCAGGCGCGATCACTTCGCCCAGCAAAAGTGCGCGGCCATCGCCCAGCTGCGGGTTGAAATGGCCAAATTGATGCCCGGCATAGGCCAAGGCGACCGGATCGCTGCCCGGCACTGTATCGCGGCCTGAAAGCCATCCGGCGAGCGCTTCCTTGCCAGCCGCGTGTCCCGGCAGGCCCAGTTTGTCAGCCAGCGCATCATTGAAAACAGTCAGTGCCGGGGCCGGTGCTGGCGCAGCAGCGCTGGGCACAAAGAACCCATCAAGGGTGCGGATCAGACTATTGTCAAAACGCCAGGCGGCGGGGTCAGTCAGCCTCTTTCTCCAGCGCCAGCGCGTTCATGCAATAGCGCAGCCCGCTGGGCGCAGGGCCATCGGGGAAGACGTGGCCCAGGTGCCCGTCGCAGACGTTGCACAGCGCTTCGATCCGCTGCATCCCGTGGCTTTCATCAAGGTGATAACCCACAACCCCGTCCGCGACCGGCTCTGCAAAGCTGGGCCAGCCGGTGCCGCTTTCAAACTTGCTGGCGCTATCAAACAATGACGTCCCGCAGCCTGCGCAGGCATAGCGGCCAGGCTGGAACAGGCTGCACATCGGATCTGAAAAGGCCCGTTCGGTGCCTTTCAGCCGCAGCACCTGGTACTGTTCGGGGCTCAGCGCCGTGCGCCATGCCTCTTCGGTTCGCTCGTCGCGCCGCGGCGCGGCATTGGCTTCGCCGCGAGCGAAGCGGATCACATCAGTCCAGTCCATTTCAGTACTCCCGGTGCGACCCGCTGTTGCGATTGGGAATCGGAATATGGTCTTGGTGGGTCAAATTGCCAAGTGGGTCAGAACAAACGTGCACCATTGGGCACTTGGCGATCCGGCGAGAACAGAATGACCGCGCCTTCATCATCCGCAAACCCCAGGGTCAGCACTTCGGACATGAATTTGCCGATCTGGCGCGGCGGGAAATTGACCACGGCAGCTACCTGCCGACCCGTCAGTTCCTCGATCCGATAGCGATCCGCAATCTGCGCGCTGGATTTCTTCACACCGATCACCGAGCCGAAATCAATCATCAGTTTGAATGCAGGCTTGCGCGCCTGCGGAAACGTTTCGGCCGAAAGGACCGTGCCCACGCGGATATCCACGGCCAGGAATTGATCGAATTCAATTTCCTCGCCGCGCGGAGTAGCCGGATCGTGGCTAAGGTGCATTATTCCAGCTCCAGGATCACCGCGTCCACCGCCAGGCTTTCGCCTTGCTTCGCGTTGACCCGCTTCACGGTGGCGGTCTTTTCAGCGCGCAGGATGTTTTCCATCTTCATCGCCTCTACCACCGCCAGCGGCTGCCCGGCCTCAACTTTGTCACCTTCGGCCACATGCAGCGCAACCAGCAGGCCAGGCATCGGGCAGATCAGAAAGCGAGATAGATCGGGCGGAACTTTTTCGATCATGTGCCGGGTTAGCGGGGCGATCCGCGCGGGCAAGACCTGTACCTTGTGGATCATGCCGTGGGTGGTGAGCCGTAGCCCGGTACGGGTCACTTCCACCTTTACGCCATAGTCCACTTCACCAACGCTGGCTTCTATCATCCGGTCGCCGGGGGTGTATTCCACCGCCAGATCAACCGCGACGCCGTCCACCGTGATCTCTTCATCCAGGCTGACTGCAAAGGTCTGGCCGGCAATGGTAACGCTCCAGTCATAAGGCGGTTCAAGTTCGCCATCCAGTTGCTGGTCGGTCAGGCGAGCACGGTCGGCGCGCGCGGTCATGATGAAACCGGCGATTGCGGCCAGGTGCCCCAGCGCCGCGTCCGACGTGGCCGCACCGGTGAAGCCATCGGGATATTCCTCGGCGATGAACCCGGTGGTAAGTTCGCCCGAGCGGAAACGCGGATGCTGCATGATCGCGGAAACGAAATCGATGTTGTGGCCCAGCCCCTCGATCTCGAACCGGTCAAGCGCCTGAATCTGCAGATCTGCGGCTTCGTCACGGGTTTTGCCCCAGGTCACCAGCTTGGCGATCATCGGGTCATAGAACATGGAGACTTCTCCGCCTTCATAAACGCCATCGTCCACACGCACACCGCCGACACCCCGGCGGCCATTGCCATCCTCGTCCTCGGTCCAGCCATCGACCGGCGGATTATAGCGCACCAGCCGCCCGGTTGAGGGTAGGAACCCGCGATAGGGATCTTCGGCATAGACGCGGTTTTCGATCGCCCAGCCGTCGATTTTCACATCGTCCTGCGTGATGGAAAGCTTTTCGCCCGCGGCCACACGGATCATCTGTTCAACCAGATCGATACCCGTGATCGCCTCGGTTACCGGGTGCTCCACCTGCAGGCGGGTGTTCATTTCAAGGAAGTAGAAGCTTTCGCCACTGGGGTCCGCGCCGCTCACAATTAGTTCAACTGTGCCGGCGGAGTAATATCCGACCGCGCGGGCCAAGGCGACGCACTGCTCGCCCATCGCCTTGCGCATTGCCGGTGTTACGAACGGCGACGGCGCTTCCTCCACCACCTTCTGGTGACGGCGCTGGATGCTGCATTCGCGCTCGTTCAGGTAGAGGATGTTGCCGTGCTGATCGCCCAGGATCTGGATTTCGATATGGCGGGGCCCAAGGATGAATTTCTCGATGAACACGCGCTCGTCCCCGAACGAATTGAGCCCTTCGCGCTGGGTCGCTTCAAAACCTTCCTCAACGTCCTTGTCGTTGTAAGCCAGCCGCATCCCCTTGCCGCCGCCCCCGGCCGAAGCCTTCATCATCACCGGATAGCCGATCTCGCGGCTGACTTGCAGCGCCTCGGCGGTGTCCTTGATCGCTTCGGGCGATCCGGGCACGGTGTTGACCCCGGCCGCCTTGGCCAGCTTCTTGCTCTCGATCTTGTCACCCATCGCCGCAATCGCGCCCACCGGCGGGCCGATGAACGCGATGCCGTTCTTGGCCAGTTCCTCGGCAAACGAGGTGCGCTCCGAGAGGAACCCATAGCCCGGATGCACCGCCTCGGCCCCAGTCTGCTTGCACGCCGCGATGATCTTGTCCGCGATCAGATAGCTTTGCGCGGCAGGTGAAGGCCCGATGTGCACGGCTTCGTCCGCCATCTGCACAAACGGCGCGCGGGCATCGGCATCGGAATAGACAGCGACGGTCGCGATACCCATCCGCCGGGCAGTCTTGATGATCCGGCAAGCAATTTCGCCGCGATTGGCGATGAGGATTTTTTTGAACATCTATTTGCCTTCGATCTTTGTCTCGTTAGGATATGGAGCGCGAGTTTCCAATGCCCATACTTTGGCATTCGTGATGGACGCGCGCGCACCAATTTCGATCAGTAATTCGGTCGTTGTTGCTTCATCAGCACCGATTGAGGAACCCAGACGTTCGATACTGCGCCAAATGTATTGTTGATCTTGAAGTTCGCGCTTCAATCGGTCGCGCCGCTTATCTGCAATGGAGTTTGCTCGTTTGTTTTGAAGTTTATGATTTAACCAGTGACCGGAAAGCGTTGTTGCGGCACCAACGACAGTTCCAATTACACCTATCCATGCCGAACACTCTAACATCCCTACTACTCCCCCACTGGTTTCACATCCCTGTCCGGCCCAAAGACTGCTTCGGTCTGTTCGGATGTCTGAGGGTCCAAACTTGAAAGAAAAACGGACAACGCGGCGCCAATCTTGCCATTGTCAATCGACGCTTTCCCGAGATGAGCCAACAACATCTGGTCTAAGCCATGTTCCATTTCACTTACTAACTCAGCCACATCATCTTGATGTGCGATGTCTAAAATTCGCTTGAATTGATCGATGCTATGATCAAAATAGTGAATTGCCGCTAATTCGATGGAAACGTCGTACTTCCTGAACAACTCGGTGTAGCGTCTCGAATCCCGACCATTCAGATAATCCGTTGAGAATTTTTCGATCATCCATTGACGATCTGTGAAATGCTTGCGCACGAGCCTTTTTGTGCGGTCAAGGACCGCCATGTTGTATCGGTGGGACTGGATAAGCCGGAATATCACTCGGCTGTCTCCCCCACCGGCGGCATATTGTGCCCCAGCAGCCGCAGCATATCCGCTGCGCATTCGACCACGTTCGAGCCCGGCCCGTAGATCCCCTGCACTCCCGCATCGCGCAGGAAGTCATAGTCCTGCGGCGGGATTACGCCGCCGGCGACGACTTTGATGTCCGCGCGGCCGGCTTCACGCAAAAGCCGGATCAGTTCGGGGATCAGGGTCTTGTGGCCAGCCGCCAGCGACGAAGCGCCGATCGCATCGACGTCCTTTTCGAGCGCCATTGCGAGCGTTTCCGCCGGGGTCTGGAACAGCGGCGAACTGGTTACGTCAAAGCCCATGTCGGTGAAGGCACTGGCGATCACGTTGGCGCCGCGATCGTGGCCGTCCTGGCCCATCTTGGCCACCAAGAGCCGCGGCGTGCGGCCCAGGCGGCGGGTGACGGCGGCGACGCCTTCGATCACTTGCGCCCAACGGCTGTCAAATTCGTAGGCGCTGCCGTAGACCCCTGTCACCGGGACCGGCTGAGTGGCATAGCGCCCGAACACCACCTCCATCGCGTCGGAGATTTCGCCCAGCGAAGCCCGGGCGCGGGCGGCATCGACGGCGAGCGCGAGCAGGTTGCCCCCGCCCTTTGCGCCCTCGGTCAGCGCGGCCAGCGCCGCGCGGCATTGCGCCTCGTCGCGGCTTTCACGCATTATCTTGAGCCGGGCGATCTGGCCGTCACGAACGGCGTGGTTATCAATGCTCAGCGTATCGAGATGATCTTCTTTATCGAGCCGGTACTTGTTGACCCCGACGATCACATCCTCGCCCTTATCGACCCTGGCCTGCTTGGCGGCGGCGGCTTCCTCGATCCGCTGTTTGGGCATTCCGGTGGCGACTGCTTTGGTCATGCCGCCCAGCGCATCGACTTCGGCGATCATCGCCCAGGCCTGATCGACCAGCTCAGCAGTCAGCGCCTCGACATAATACGAGCCGCCGAGCGGATCGACCACGCGGGTGATCCCGCTTTCCTCGGCCAGCACGATCTGGGTGTTGCGGGCAATCCGCGCGCTGAAATCGGTTGGCAGGGCAATCGCCTCATCCAGCGCGTTGGTGTGCAATGATTGCGTGCCGCCCAGCGTGGCGGCCATCGCCTCGATCGTGGTGCGGATCACGTTGTTGTAAGGATCCTGCTCCTGCAACGAAACGCCGCTGGTCTGGCAGTGGGTGCGCAGCATCTTGCTCCGCTCGTCTTTCGCGCCCAGCCCGTCCATCACCCGGTGCCACAGCGTTCGCGCCGCGCGCAGCTTGGCCACTTCCATGAAGAAGTTCATGCCGATGCCGAAGAAGAAGCTCAGCCGCCCGGCGAAAGCATCGATATCGAGCCCCGCTGCCATCGCCCGCTGGGCATACTCCTTGCCGTCGGCGATGGTGAAGGCCAGCTCCTGCACCGCCGTCGCTCCGGCCTCGTGCATGTGATATCCTGAGATCGAGATCGAGTTGAACTTGGGCATATGCGCCGAAGTATAGGCGATGATGTCTGAGACGATCCGCATGCTCGGCTCGGGCGGGTAGATATAGGTGTTGCGGACCATGAACTCTTTCAGGATGTCGTTCTGGATGGTCCCGTCGAGCTTGCTCTGATCGACCCCCTGCTCCTCGCCGGCGACGATGAAGAACGCCAGGATCGGGATCACCGCGCCATTCATGGTCATCGAAACCGACATCTGATCGAGCGGGATGCCGTCGAACAGGATCTTCATGTCCTCGACAGAATCGATCGCCACGCCGGCCTTGCCGACATCGCCGACCACACGCGGGTGATCGCTGTCATAGCCCCGGTGCGTGGCGAGATCGAAGGCGACCGACAGCCCCTTTTGCCCAGCCGCCAGGTTGCGGCGGTAGAAGGCGTTGCTTTCTTCAGCGGTGGAAAAACCGGCATACTGCCGGATCGTCCACGGCCGCCCGGCATACATGCTGGCGCGCACCCCGCGCGTGAACGGCGCGAATCCCGGCAGGCCCGGATCTCCGGCATCATCCGCAGTATACAGCGGCTTGATCGCGAACCCCTCGGGCGTGTTCCAGGTCAGATCCCTGCCCTTGACCTCTTTGGCCGCAGCGGCCTGCCAGTCTTCGATTTTCGGCATCTTACTTGCCCTGGAACGCCGGCTTGCGCTTCTGGATGAACGACATTCCGCCTTCCATCGCATCGGCGCTGGCCCCGGCGTCGCGCTGGCCTTCCGCTTCGGCCAGCAGCACTTGGCTAAGCGTCCCATCAAGCGCTGTCTGGATGTTGGCCTTCATGGTCGAGTACGACACGGTCGGCCCTTCGGACAGCCGGGTCGCCAGCGCCATCGCCTCGTCCATCAGCGCTTCGTTCTCGACCGCCTTGTAGATCAGGCCCCAATCCTCGGCCTGCTCTGCGCCGATCTTTTCGCCCAGCATCATCATCCGCGTGGCACGGGCGCGGCCGATCGCGCGGGCCAGCAGCCAGGTCGATCCGCCATCGGGCACGAGGCCGATGTTGACGAAAGCCTGCAGGAAATAGGCGCTTTTGGCGGCCAGCACGAAATCGCCAGCCAGCGCGATCGAACAGCCGACCCCGGCCGCCGCGCCGTTGACCGCGGTCACGACCGGCACCGGGCAGCGCAGGATTTGCGTGACCAACGGGTTATAGAAATTCTGCAGCGCACGGTGACTGCCGCCCTTTTGCTCCAGCGGGCTGCGATCGCCGCGCGCGGCCAGATCGGCGCCCGAGCAGAAGCCCTTGCCCGCCCCGGTGATCAGCACCGCGCGCGCATCCCCAAGAACATAGAACGCAGCGCCCAGTTCCTCGGCCAGCTGGATCGAGGCGGCATTGAGCCGCTCGGGCCGGTTGAGCGTCAGCTTCAGCACATTGCCCACGCGCTCGGTCAGGATGGTTTCGTAAGTCACAAGCTATCCTCTCAATTGCCCTCTCACCTTCAGGGGAGAGGATACGAAGGCTTGGCAGCTCGTCTGCCTAGCCGAAGTTGGAGAGGGGCCGTCTGCCGTCCCCCTCTCCCAACCCTCTCCCCTGAAGGGGTGAGGGCTATGAATTCAGTTCGACCAATGCCCGTCAGCCTTCGGCGTCTCCATAATCTCGGTCAGCACCCCGCCCATGTCCTTGGGATGCAAAAAGAAGATCAACGTCCCGTGCGCGCCGATCCGGGGCTCGCCCAGCACGCGCTTGCCCATGGCTTCAAACTCGGCCTTGGCGGCGTGCACATCGGGCACTTCGTAGCACATGTGATGCTGCCCGCCGGCCGGGTTTTTCTCAAGGAAGCTGGCGATCGAGGTGTTTCCGGGCAGCGGCTCGATCAGCTCGATCTGGGTGCCATTCAGCGCACCATCGGCGCCGGGGGTATCGACGAAGCAGACCTTCACCCCCTGCGATTCCAGGTCAAACGGCTCATGGATCTTCGTCGCACCCATGACGTCGCGGTAATGCACGATGGAGTCCACGATCGACGGCGTGGCGATGCCAATGTGGTTGAGGCGGCCTAGTTTCATGGGATAGACCTCCGCACCAACTGGACTTCCGGCAAGCTCGGCAAATACATCCGAGTACCTCCGCAAAACATTTCGAAAGTTACAGGCCTCACCAAGTCGGGATTTTCCACAAAACTCGAAAAACTAACATTGACGGAAAATTGCAGAAATAAGTGCTGGTTCTGGAGCCCGCTATCAGCAAGCTTCGCGATATCTCCTAAACCATCTGTTCCGCCCAACAACGATACAAAGAAGTTTCCAGTCGGTCCATCAGGCAACCATAGCATCACACCGCCACTTTGCGAACTGAAGAGCCCTTGTGCCCTAAGTTCTTCAACGCTATCTCGATGGTTTGCAATGCGACCCTCAGATTTTGGATATGACACTATCTCGACGTGATGGCGAGATTCTGTAAGCTGCCGACCCCACTCTTTTTCGTCTTCCCATGAAGAGATGTGACTGAAATTCGTTGTGCTAAGGCCATAGGATCGCTCGCCGCCTGCGTTGGAGCTGAGACGATCAACCTGACAAATGAAATTTAAAAACATTTCCCAACCTCACAGCGGTATATTATCATGCTTCTTCCACGGATTCTCGAGGCTCTTGTTCCTCAGCTTCCGCAGCCCCAACGCTATCCGCCGCCGCGTATTCCTTGGATGAATCACCTCGTCGATAAACCCCTTGCTGGCCGCCACGAACGGGTTCGCAAAGCGGTCCTCATAGTCCGCGGTGCGTTCGGCGATCTTGTCCGGATCGCCCAGGTCCGAGCGGAAGATGATCTCGACCGCGCCCTTGGCGCCCATCACCGCGATTTCGCCGGTGGGCCAGCTGTAGTTCAAATCGCCGCGCAGGTGTTTTGAGCTCATCACGCAATAGGCCCCGCCATAGGCCTTGCGGGTGATCACGGTGATCTTGGGCACGGTCGCCTCGGCATAGGCGAACAGCAGTTTCGCGCCGTGCTTGATGATCCCGCCGTATTCCTGCGCGGTGCCGGGCAGGAAGCCGGGCACATCGACGAAGGTCAGGATCGGGATTTCGAAGCAATCGCAGAACCGCACAAACCGCGCGGCCTTCTTGCTGGCGTTGATATCGAGCACGCCGGCCAGCACGAACGGCTGGTTGGCAACCACGCCCACGGTGCGGCCCTCAATCCGGCCAAACCCGACGATGATATTGGCAGCGTGGCTGGGCTGGATTTCAAAAAACTCACCCTCATCCAGCACCTTTTTCACCACCTCATGCATGTCATAAGGCTGGTTGGCATTGGCTGGGATCAGGGTATCGAGGCTGTCCTCAATCCGGTCCCACGGATCAGAAGTCGGCCGTTCAGGCACACCGGACTGGTTGTTGAGTGGCAGATAATCGATCAGATCGCGCGCGGTAATCAGCGCTTCGATATCATTTTCAAGCGCCAGATCGGCGACCGAGGTTTTGGTGGAATGCGTTACCGCCCCGCCAAGTTCCTCTTGCGTCACGATTTCGTTGGTCACGGTTTTCACCACATCGGGCCCGGTGACGAACATATAGCTGCTGTCCTTCACCATGAAGATGAAGTCGGTCATCGCCGGGCTATAGACCGCCCCGCCCGCGCAAGGCCCCATGATCAGGCTAAGCTGCGGCACCACCCCCGATGCCAGCACATTGCGCTGGAAAATCTCGGTATAGCCGCCCAGCGATGCAACGCCTTCCTGGATCCGCGCACCGCCGCTATCGTTAAGCCCGATCACCGGCGCGCCAACTTTCATTGCCGCGTCCATCACCTTGCAGATCTTCATTGCATGGCGCTCGGAAACCGCACCGCCAAACACGGTGAAATCCTGCGCATAGGCATAGACCAGCCGGCCGTTGATTGTTCCGCTGCCGGTCACCACCCCGTCTCCCGGCACGGTTTGATCGGGCATGCCGAAATCGGTGCAGTTGTGCTCTACGTAAGAGCCGATTTCTTCAAAACTGCCCTCATCCAGCAGGATATCCAGCCGTTCGCGCGCGGTCAGCTTGCCCTTGGCGTGCTGGGCATCGATCCGCTTTTGCCCGCCACCCAATTTGGCGGCGGCCCGGCGGCGTTCCATTTCGGCAATGTTTGCGGACATTCTCACCCCGTCACAAATTCTGAAGTGTGCTGGATGCGGCGCAAATGCGGCAATGTCCAATGTGAATTTGCGAAGTTGCGAAGTCTTACTTTGCAAACTATCCTGCCCTGCACGGAGAACAGCCCATGTCCAAGCGCAGAATATTCGCTGGCGAGCGATTGAAAGCGCTACGCGCCGAGCGATCGCTTAATCAGGCGGCAATGGGCGAGCTGCTGGGGATTTCGACCAGCTACCTTTCGCAGCTTGAACACGATGATCGCCCGCTAACCCCGGCGCTGATTGAGCGGTTGAGCCGGGCCTTTCCACTCGATTGGCGCGAGATCGGGGTTGGCGCGGCGGAAACGCGGCTGGCGGCGCTGCGCGAGGCCAATGCCGATCCGCTGTTCGGCGATGCCCTCGATGCGGCGCAGCTCGCCCGTTTTGCTGAGCAACAGCCCATGCTGGCCGACCGCTTCATCGCGCTGCACGAAGCCTATCGCCGCACCGGCCAGCGCCTGCAGATGGTGGACGAGGCGCTGACCAGCGAAAGCGGAACAGGCGCCCGCCTGCCATGGGAGGAGGTACGCGACTGGTTCCACCTTGCCGGCAACTATGTCGATAGCATTGACCGCGCGGCGGAGGCAGTGGCCGGGCGGCTGGGCGGGTTTTCACCGGAAACCGGTGCAATCGAAGACTACCTCAAACAAGCGCTGTCGATCTCGTTGATCTATTCAGGCGTCACAGGGCTGCGGTCTTACGACCCCGAGATGGGCCACCTGACAATCGATCCCGGCCAGCCGGCCGAAAGCCGCCGCTTCCAGCTTGCCCACCAGCTTGCCGCGCTGGCGCTCAAGGACGAGATTGCCGCTGTGGTCGAGGCGGCATCGCTGGGCAGCGCCGCCAGCCGCCAGCTGCTGTTCGTGGGCCTGTGCAACTATGCCGCCGGCGCGTTGCTGATGCCCTATGCCAGCTTCCGCACCGAAGCGCGCGAGTTGCGCCACGATATCGACCGGCTGGCCCAGCGTTTCGGCACCAGTTTCGAGCAGACCTGCCACCGCCTCTCAACGCTTCAGCGCACGGATATGCGCGGGGTTCCGTTCTTCTTTTGCCGGGTTGATATGGCCGGAAATATCACCAAACGCCACAGTGCCACGCGCCTGCAATTCGCGCGGTTTGGCGGGGCTTGCCCATTGTGGATCGTGCATGAAGCGGTGGCGATACCTGACAGGATCCTGGTCCAGTTGGCCGAAACACCCGATGGGGTGCGCTATGTCTCGATGGCCAAGGGGCTGGTCAAACCCAGCGGCAGCTATACCCGCAGCCCACGCCGCTATGCCGTCGCGCTGGGCTGCGAGGCTGAGCATGCATCCGAATTCGTCTATGCCGATGGGCTTGATTTGGCCAGCGACAAGGCCGCAACCCGGATTGGCGTATCATGCCGGTTGTGTCCACGCGGTGATTGCGATCAGCGCGCCTTCCCACCCAGCGATCGGCCAATCAGCGTCGATCCGGACAATCGCGGGGTGGTGCCCTATACGCTAGTCTGATAGGAAAATCCTCTTAAGCCGTCAGGGAGGGCCGCGATGCAGCTGCAACATTTGCGCTATTTGGTAGCTTTGGCGCGGACCCGGCATTTTGCTATGGCGGCCAGTGAATGCGGGGTTTCCCAGCCGACCTTGTCGGCCGGGCTGGCGGCGCTGGAACAAGAGCTGGGCAAGCGGCTGGTTGAGCGTGACCGCCGGTTTATCGGCCTGACCGATCAGGGCCGGGCGATTCTGCCGTGGGCCGAACAGGCGCTGGGTGCGGTGCGCGGAATTACCCAGGCTGCGGCGAGCGACGCGGCCGCGCTATCGGGCGAGTTTCGGCTGTTTGTGATCCCATCGGCCCAGCCCCTGGTCGGACCATTTGGCGATGCGCTGGTGCGGTCGTGTCCTGGCCTTACTCTGGCAATTACAGCCGGAACATCGCGTGAGATTGAGCATGCCTTGCATGCCAACGAGGTTGACGCCGGCCTTACCTATCTGGATCACGAGCCGCCCACCAACATGCTGACCGCCCCGCTGCACAACGAGCAATACCGCCTGATTGCGCGGGCCGGCACCGGGTTTGATGCCCGGCGCGAGATCAGCTGGGAACAGGCCGCCGCGCTGCCGCTGTGCCTGCTTCACCAAGGCATGCAGTACCGCAGAATTCTTGACGCACAGTTTGCCCAGGCCGGGCTTTCGGTCAGACCAAAAGCGATTGCAGACAATTACATATCGCTGTTCTCATTGGTTCGTTCAGGCCACTTTGTCTCGATCGTGCCCGATGCCTATGCCGGCTTGTTCGATGGTGTAGATTGGTGCCAGTTTGTGCCCATATCTCCCGAGGTCGCCGTCAGACGGCTGGGTCTTGTGGTGGTAAACCGCGATCCTTTGGGGTCCATGGCCCGGGCCGGTCTAACCGCCGCACAGCAGTTTGACCCCGCCGATATGATAGAAAAATTCTATCACCCTTCAAATCATTCGATTTGACCGGCACCCTCCTGCCAGAGCAAGGCAGGCCATGGAACCGAGCGAACTTGACACAATTATCGCTGCACATGCCGGCCGCAAGGGCGCGCTGTTGCCAATCTTGCATGCTATCCAGCAGGCCTTTGGCTGCATCGATCCAGCGGCGGAAAAAGCCGTAGCTTTGGCACTGAACCTGTCGCGCGCCGAAGTGCACGGGGTGGTCAGCTTTTATCATGATTTCACGCAGACCCACGATCCGCGCCCGGTGGTTGAGCTGTGCCGCGCCGAAGCCTGCAAGGCACGCGGTGTCGAAGCCTTGGTGCCAGCAGCCCAAGCGGCGGCTGGCGAGCGGGTCAACCTAAAGGAAGTCTATTGCCTGGGGCTGTGCGCGATGGGCCCCAGTGCCCGGATCGGCGGGCAGATTTATGCCGGGCTTGATGAGGCTGAACTGGTCCGATTGGTGAAACTGGCATGATCGTGGTTCGGATCTCTGATGATGCGCAAGCGGTTGCGCTAGGCGCCGATGCTCTGGCCGCCGCCTTTGAACAGGCCGGCTGCATGGTTGAACGGACCTCAAGCTGGGGGATGCATTGGCTTGAGCCGCTGGTTGAGATTGATGGCATGGGCTTCGGCCCGGCCCGGGCCGATGATGTCGCCGCGATCCTCGATGGCGCCAGCGCCAAGGCAATCGGCCGGATTGCCGAACACCCCTTCATTGCCGGCCAACAGCGCCTGACTTTCGCCCGCGCAGGCAAGACCCGCCCGCTAAACCTGGATGACTATGCCGCCACCGGCGGCTGGGCTGCGCTTTCGCGCGCCCGCACGATGGTGTGCGCCGATGTAGTTGCCGAAGTAATCGAAAGCGGTCTGCGCGGCCGCGGCGGGGCCGGTTTCCCTGCCGGGATCAAATGGCGCACCGTGATGGAAGCGCCCGGCACGGAAAAATATATCGTCTGCAATGCCGATGAAGGAGACAGCGGCACCTTTGCAGATCGGATGCTGATGGAAGGCGATCCGTTTCAACTGATCGAGGGTATGGCGATTGCCGCGCACGCCGTCGGCGCGGGCCAAGGTTATATCTACGTTCGCAGCGAATATCCGCATGCGATTGCCAAGCTGAACGCAGCGATTGCGCTGGCCTGGCAACACATCGCACCGTTCCAGCTCGAAGTGCGGGTGGGCGCCGGGGCCTATGTTTGCGGCGAAGAAACATCGCTGTTGAATTCGATCGAAGGCAAACGCGGCGAAGTGCGGGCCAAACCGCCGCTGCCCGCGCTTGAAGGGCTGTTCGGCAAGCCCACCGTGGTCAACAATGTGCTGACCTTGGCAGCAATCCCGCACATCATGGCCGAGGGCGGATCAGGGCTCTACGCGCAGCTGGGGATCGAGCGCTCGAAAGGCACGATGCCGATCCAGCTGGCTGGCAACATCAAGCACGGCGGACTGTATGAAACCGCGTTCGGGATCACGCTGGACGCGCTGGTGAACCAGATTGGCGGCGGCACAGTCAGCGGCAGGCCGATCAAGGCAGTGCAAGTTGGCGGGCCATTGGGGGCCTATATCCACCCCAGCCAGTTCCATCTGCCGTTCGATTACGAAGCCTATACGCTGGCCGATGCGCTGATCGGCCACGGCGGGATCACGGTGTTTGATGACAGCGCCGATATGGGCGCAATGGCGCGTTTTGCGTTCCAGTTCTGCGCAGCAGAAAGCTGCGGAAAATGTACCCCGTGCCGGATCGGATCGACCCGCGGCGTGGAACTGATCGACCGGATCCGTGCTGGCGGCAAAGTTCACGCCGATGCGGTTGAAGCGCTGCCGCAGATGCACAATGCCCGCAAAGTTGGCCGATCCAAAGCGGAAGAGCTGGCGCTCCTGGATGATCTGATGGAGGCGATGCAGTTTGGCTCGCTTTGTGCGCTGGGTGGGTTCACGCCCTATCCGGTACGTTCGGCGCTGAAGCATTGGCCCGAGGATTTCTCGTGATCCTTGGCGCGGTCCTTGCGGGCGGGCAATCCAGCCGGTTTGGCAGCGATAAGGCGCTGGCGCAGCTTGCTGGTGAAACGCTGCTGACCCGCGCTGTCGACCTGCTTTCGGGCTGGTGCGAAAAAGTGATTGTGGTCGGGCGCGAACAGGCCCCAGCGCCAACCCGTCCCGATTGGCCGCGCCCCGGCATGGGCCCGCTGGGCGGAATTGCCGCCGCGCTGCACGGCGCACGCGATCTTGGTTTTGATCTGGTGCTGACTTGCGGTGTGGATTCGCTGGATCTGCCCCGCGCGCTGCCTGATCTGCTCGCTCCGGCGCCGGCCTATCTGGCGGATCAGCCGGTGGTTGGGCTGTGGCCGATCAGCGCGATCAAATCGATCGAAGAAATCCTGCGCGGCACTGGCCGCCATTCGGTGCGTGCCTTTGCCGAAGCGATCGGCGCACGCGCAGCCAGGGCAAAGTCGCCCAGCATAAACATCAACACGCCGGAAGATCTGGCGCAGGCGGAGAAGTACCATGGGCTATGAACGGCAGGCCGATTTCGGCACCCCGCAAGTCCAGTCTGACACCCAGGTAACGCTGACCATTGATGGCCGCGCGGTTACCGTGCCGGCCGGCACCAGCGTGATGCGCGCCGCTGGCGAATGCGGAGGATCGATCCCCAGCCTGTGCGCCACCGATAACGTCAAAGCATTCGGATCATGCCGGATGTGCCTGGTTGAAATCGATGGCGCGCGGGGCACGCCCGCCAGCTGCACCACCCCGGTGGCGCCAGGCATGGTGGTCCACACCCAGACCGATAAACTGGCCCGGATCCGCAAATCGGTGATGGAACTTTATATTTCCGATCACCCGCTCGATTGCCTGACCTGCAGCGCAAACAACGATTGCGAGCTGCAGGATACGGCCGCCGAAGTTGGCCTGCGCGATGTGCGCTATGGCTATGAGGGCGCGAACCACATGGGTCAGGCGGATGACACGTCGAACCCCTATTTTGCGTTTGAGCCAGACAAATGCATCACCTGTTCGCGCTGCGTGCGGGCCTGCGATGAAGTGCAGGGAACATTGGCGCTGGCGGTTAATGGCCGCGGGTTTGGTTCAAAGATCGGTGCAGGGCAGCTTGAAGACAGCTTTCTGTCAAGCGACTGCGTAAGCTGCGGGGCCTGTGTGCAGGCCTGCCCAACCAGCGCGCTGATGGAAAAAAGCGTCAAGGAATTGGGCAAGCCCGAACGCGCGGTGATCACCACTTGCGCCTATTGCGGGGTTGGCTGCACATTCCGGGCCGAGATGAAGGGCGATCAGCTGGTCCGAATGGTTCCGTGGAAAGATGGCAAGGCCAATCGCGGGCACAGCTGCGTCAAGGGCCGGTTCGCCTGGGGCTATGCCAACCATCAGGACCGCATCACCACGCCGATGATCCGCGCCAGTGTGGATGATCCCTGGCGCGAAGTAAGCTGGGAAGAGGCGCTTTCATACACCGCGGGCAAGCTTAACGCGATCAAGGCCGCGCACGGCCCCCGCGCGCTGGGCGGGATCACATCCAGCCGTTGCACCAACGAGGAAACCTTCCTGGTCCAGAAACTGGTCCGCGCCGGGTTCGGATCGAACAACGTCGATACCTGCGCGCGGGTGTGCCATTCTCCTACCGGCTATGGTCTTTCGAAAACCTTCGGCACCAGCGCGGGCACGCAGGATTTCGATTCGGTGATGGACGCCGATGTGGTCATGGTGATCGGTGCCAACCCCACCGACGGCCACCCGGTTTTTGCCAGCCGGCTAAAGCGCCGCCTGCGCGAAGGTGCCAAACTGATCGTGATTGATCCGCGGCGGATCGATCTGGTCAAAAGCCCGCATATCGAAGCCGCGCACCACCTGCCGTTGCAGCCGGGCACCAACGTGGCCGTGCTGACCGCGATGGCCCATGTGATTGTAACCGAAGGGCTGGCAGACGAAGAGTTCATCAACGAACGCTGCGAGATTGACGAATATCACGATTGGGCGCGATTTGTGTCTGACCTCCGCCACAGTCCAGAAGTGCTGGAGCCGGTAACGCGGGTTCCCGCCCAGGAATTGCGCGCGGCCGTGCGATTGTTTGCCACCGGCGGAAACGGGGCGATCTATTATGGCCTGGGCGTGACCGAGCACAGCCAGGGTTCCTCCACTGTGATGAGCATTGCCAATCTTGCGATGGCCACGGGCAACATTGGCCGGCGCGGCGTGGGGGTGAACCCGCTGCGAGGACAGAACAACGTGCAAGGCGCCTGCGATATGGGCAGCTTCCCGCACGAGTTGCCGGGCTATCGGCACATCTCGGGCGCGGCAGTACGCGCTGAGTTCGAAGCAGACTGGAACGTCAGCCTTGATCCCGAACCGGGCTTGCGCATTCCCAACATGCTTGATGCCGCGCTCGATGGATCGTTTCGTGCGCTTTACGTGCAGGGCGAAGATATTCTGCAATCCGATCCCAACACACATCACGTGGCGGCCGGATTGAAGGCGATGGAACTGGTGATCGTGCATGACCTGTTTCTCAACGAAACCGCCAACTACGCGCATGTCTTTCTGCCGGGCTCGACCTTCCTGGAAAAGGACGGCACTTTTACCAATGCCGAACGCCGGATCCAGTTGGTGCGCAAGGTGATGGAGCCGGCAAATGGCTATGGCGACTGGGAGGTTACGCAAGAGCTGGCAAAAGCCATGGGGCTGGATTGGGATTACCAGCATCCCAGCGAAATCATGGATGAAATCGCGCGGCTAACGCCAACTTTTACGGGAGTTTCGCATGCCCGGCTGGATGCCGAAGGATCGCTGCAATGGCCGGTTAACGCGGCCAGCCCTGATGGCAGCCCGATCATGCACGTCGATGGCTTTGTGCGGGGGCGCGGCAAGTTCATCGTCACCGACTATGTGCCGACTGATGAGAAGACCGGGCCGCGCTATCCGCTGCTGCTCACCACCGGGCGGGTGCTGAGCCAATACAATGTCGGCGCGCAGACCCGGCGGACCGACAACAATGTCTGGCATGAAGAAGATGTGCTGGAAATCCATCCGCTCGATGCCGAAAATCGCGGGGTAAATGATGGGGAATGGGTGCGCCTGGCCAGCCGAACCGGCGAAACCACACTGCGTGCAATCGTGACAGACCGGGTTGCTCCCGGTGTGGTCTATACCACCTTCCACCATCCCGCGACGCAGGCCAATGTGGTGACCACCGACTATTCCGATTGGGCCACCAATTGCCCTGAATACAAGGTAACCGCGGTGCAGGTTCTGCCATCGAACGGACCAAGCGAATGGCAGGAAAGCTATGCCAGCTGGTCTGAAAAAAGCCGCCGCGTGGCGCGCGTGCCGGCGGAGTAAGAACCATGGATATCGAACGGCTGACCTATATGGCCAACCAGATTGCCAAGAACCTGGCCCCGCAAGGCGAGGCGCAGGCGATTGAGCTGGCGCACCAGCACATCAAGGACTTCTGGGATCCGCGCATGAAAACCGCGATCCTGAGCAGTGATCGCTCAGGACTGGATCCGATAGCACGGGCCGCGATTGACCGGTTCTAGGCCGGAATTGCGTTGAACGGCACGCCCTTGTCTGGCCGGTGATCCTGCGGCAATCCCAGGATCTTTTCAGCAATCGTGTTCAGCAGCACCTCGTCCGAACCGCCGGCGATCCGGCCCGTTGGCGCGTTGAGCCATGATGTGCCCCAATCGGTCTTGACGAAGGCGTGCTCGTCAAACGCCAGGCCAAGGTTGCCCTTCAGGTCCATCGCCAGCTCAGACAGCTTTTGCCGGCTGCGCACCGCGACCAGTTTCTGCAACGATCCTTCAGGCCCCGGCTGCATCCCCGCCATCATCATTGCAAAGGCACGCTTGGTGATCGAATCCAGACCGGCGCGCATTGCATGGTTGCGGGCGATCTGCTGGCGCACCCGGCCATCTTCGATGCCCGGCTTGCCGTTGATATCGACTTCGTGCGCCAGCTTGATGAATTCATCAAGATGCGGGCCAAATCCGCCGCTATCGGTGGCGATATAGCGTTCGATCATCAGCGTGTGGAGCGCTACCCCAAACCCGCCGCCAACCGCGCCCAGCCGCTGGCTGTCTTCCAGGCGGACATCATCAAAGAACACTTCGTTGACGTGACTATCGCCGCCCGCCAGCTTGATCGGGCGCACTTCAACGCCCTGGGCTTTCATATCTACCCAGAAATAGGTCAGCCCCTTGTGCTTCTCTATAGTGGGATCGCTGCGGGTGACGATCACGCCGTAATCGCAATATTGCGCCCAGCTGGTCCAGATCTTCTGGCCGTTCATCTTCCAGCCGTTACCGTCGGTCTCAACCTTGGTGCGCAGCGCCGCCAGATCTGATCCGCCTGAAGGTTCGGAGAACATCTGGCACCAGATTTCCTCGCCGCGCAGCGCTTTCAGGACGCGCTCTTTCACCCAGGCCTTGTCTTCGCAATAGTGCATCACGATTGGCACCGGCATGCCCAGCGATATCCCGAAGAAGTGGCTCGGCATGCCGAACTGCATCTCTTCACCATCAAAGGTGATCTTGTGGAGATGGGTCAGGCCCTGCCCGCCGATTTCGACCGGCCAGTTGATCCCGGCAAACCCGGCATCGTGGCGCGCGGCCATATATTGCCGGCCCAGCGCAAGGTCTTGTTCGACCGTGTTGGCGCGGCGGGCATCGCGGCCAAATTTGGGCGCCATGCTGATCAGAAAGGCGCGGGCCTTTTCGCGGTATGCGTCAAGATCGCTCATGCTGCTGCTCCCGTCAGGCAATCGACAGTCAAATCTTCCCAGAACGTCAGGCTGCCGCATTCGACCGCCAGACTGCGCGCCCGGCGCATGTGCAAATGCAGGCCTAGCTCCCAGGTCACCCCGATCCCACCGTGGATCTGCATGCAATCACGCGCATTGGTATCATAGGCTTCGGTCGCTGAAATCCGGGCATCGGCAGCGGCCAGCAGAAATTCCGCGCTGCCCTCGCAAGCGGCGGCGTGGATGCAATTGGCCCGGGCAATCTCGACCAGGCCGTACATTTCGGCGATCCGGTGCTTGATCGATTGGAACGCACCGATCGGCTGGCCAAAGGCCTTGCGGGTCACGGCATAATCGCGCGCGATATAAAGCAGTGCCTCGGCCGCGCCGACCTGTTCATGCGCGGTCATCACCGCCATCCGCGCCAGCACATCCAGCGCCAGGGTGCGTGCGGCTGGCCCTACCGCGATCAGGCTGGCCGGCGTGCCGGCGAAGTGCAGATCGGCATAGAGCCGTGAATTGTCATAACTGGCCACGCTGGTGCGCGTTGCACCGGAAAGATCAGCCACCACCAGCGCCGGCTCCCCAGCGGTTTGCGCCCAGACCAGCGCCAGATCGGCCTTGATCCCGCCCGCAACCGCCGGCTTGGCACCGTTCAGCTTGCCATCAGCGAAAGTCACCGCAGGACCACGCGGCAAGATGGCATTGCCCTCGGCAAAAGCCGCGCAGCCGATCGCCTCGCCGCTGGCCAGCCTGGGCAACCATTCAGCGGCCAACGCAGCGTCACTGCCCTGGGCCAGCGCCTGCGCCACGCCGTATCCGCCGGTCAGGAACGGCGCACCCGATGTTGCCGCCCCGCAGGCCTGGGCAACCAGCCCCAGCTCAATCAGGCCAAGCCCCAGTCCGCCGTGCTCTTCAGGCACCGCCAGCGCAGTCCAGCCCTGCTCAACCGCAGTGTCCCAAAACGGCTGATCGAACTGCCCAACCTGTTCCAACAGCCCCAGTAGCCGCGCCTTGTCCATCCGGGCATCCAGCACCCGGCGGCTTTCGGTGGCAATGGCCTGCTGGCCTTCATCATAGAGTATCGACATGTCGCGAATCTCTCCTCTTGCCCTCGCTTTTAATCGGGCGATTAAACTTGGCAAGGGCCCGACACTGTCCGAATATATGGAAGCGCTTCCATATTTCCCCAAACATTTGCCGGTTCATACGTATGGGGCTGGACTTTGCAGCCCACCGCGCCATGACTTGCAGCTTCTGGTGCCCTTGGAGGGGCCGGCAATAACGGGAGAGCGACTATGGCAGCACCAATCAGCGCGGTGAATGCGGCAGGCGGAGGAACCAGTGGAGGCAAGACCGGGATCGTCCTGGCGCTGGCCTTTGCGGTGTTTTTCCTGCTTGGCGGGGTAAGCAATATCAACGACCTGCTGGTCGGCAAGTTCAAGCCGATGTTCCACCTTAGCCACACTGAGGCGAACTTCGTGCAGTTGTTCTTCTTCTTTGCTTATGCGGCCTTTTCGATTCCGGCCGGGATAATCCTGTCAAAGCTAGGCTATATCCGCACTTTTGTGCTGGGCTTTGTGATCATCGCAGCGGCGGCATTTTTGTTCATCCCGGCCTCGGCCGCGGCGTCGTTCCCGGGCTTCCTGGCGGCTCTGTTCTGCATTGGTGCGGGGATCACCGTGCTGCAAGTAGCGATGAACCCGGTGATTACCACGCTGGGCCCTGTTGAAACTTCACACAGCCGGCTGACGTTTGCCCAGGCGTTCAATTCAATCGGCGTGTTTCTGATGATCTATGGCGGGGCTTCATTCCTGTTGGGTGATTCCAAACCGATCGATGCCGCCGCGGCTACTGAAGCCCAGCTTCAGGCCTACCGCGTGGCCGAAGGTGCCTCAATCGGCACTGCCTATATGTGGCTTGGCTTTTTGATGCTGGCGATTGCTGCACTGTTTTGGGTATTCCGTTCAGCGCTGGACAACGCCAAGACCGAAGAGGTCAAGCTGGAAGGCACCATGGGCCTGCTTACCGGCAATCGCCGCGTTCAGTTCGGTGCGCTTTGCATCTTCACCTATGTTGGGGCGGAAGTTGCGATCGGTTCCAACCTTATCGCCTATCTGGGCGATAGCAGCGTAATGGGCATTGGCCTTGAAGCTGCTGGCAAGCTGGTGGCGATGTACTGGCTGGGCGCGCTGGCGGGCCGCCTGCTGGGCGGGTTCATCCTGCGGTTGGCAAAGCCAGGCCGCGTGCTGACCGCGTTTGCTTCTGGCGCGATTGGCCTGATCGCCCTATCCGCGTTCACCTCGGGCGGCCTTTCAGGCTGGGCACTAATCCTGGTTGGCTTTTGCAATTCGCTGATGTTCCCGACGATCTTCAGCCTTGGCACCGAAGGATTGGGCGAACAAACCCCGCAAGGCTCGGGCATCATGTGCACCGCGATTGTCGGCGGGGCGATTGTCCCGGTTCTGTTCGGTATGGTGGCTGACCTTAGTGGCAACCTGCGACTGGCCTTGATCGTGCCGATCATCTGCTATGCCATCATCGCACTGTTCGGGGCTTGGTCGGTCAAGAACCCAAGCGGCGGTGCGGCGGGCAGCGAAGGCCCGGTTTACGATTAGCCCTTGCCAAGCCGGACGGGCCGCCTTCAGGCCTGCCCGGTTACGCTGGATAGCAGCGCCGGATCGATCCCGGCGCTGCGCCAGCTTTTGGTCCAGCGCGCTTCGGCGGGCGTCTCCCACAAAAGCTCTTGCGATCCATCGACCACTTGCCAGCCGTGGCGGCGCATTTCGCCATCCAGCTGCCCTGCGCCCCAGCCGGCATAGCCCAGCGCGATCAGAAAGCGGCTGGGGCCTCCACCGGCAGCAATGGCGCGCAGAACTTCAACCGAAGTTGACAACGAACACAGCGGCGCTGCCTGAACCGTACCCGGCCCTTCCCAATCATCCGTGTGCAGTACAAACCCGCGCTGGCTTTCAACCGGGCCACCAATGTGAACCGGGCAATCCGGGGTAACGCCCGGTTCAATCCCCAGCTCGATCAGCATGGCATGCAGGCTAATCCCGGTTCGGATCTGGCCGATCCCGATCCCCATCGCGCCATCAGCGTCGTGACCAACCATCGCGATTACCGCCTGTTCAAACCGCGGATCACCCATCCCCGGCAGGGCCAGCAGCATTCTTCCCGCAAGATAAGCGCTTTTCATCGCCGCCAAGGTTAGTAAGGCGGCGCGGCAAAGCCAAGTGCGGTGTTGCCAAAGGCGCGATTCCCCGTTAGGGGCGCCCACTTCATTGACACGGATTCGATGATCTGCCTGGCTAACTAGGGCTGCCATGGCCGATTGGACGTGTCTCAAACCAGGAGACGAAAATGCCCAAGCTCAAAACGAAGAGCGGCGTCAAAAAGCGCTTCAAGCTTACCGCCACCGGCAAAATCAAGCACGGTGCGGTTGGCAAGCGGCACCGTTTGATCAGCCACAACGCCAAGTACATCCGTCAACACCGCCGGACCGACACGATCTCTGATGCTGATGCGAAGACGATCAAGAAGTGGGCGCCCTACGGGCTCGGTTGAACTTAGGAGTACTGAACAATGGCACGTGTCAAAAGGGGCGTAACCACTCGCACCAAGCATAAGCGGCTTTTAGAACAGGCTGCCGGTTATCGGGGTCGCCGCAAGAACACCATCCGCGTTGCGCGTCAGGCGGTCGAAAAGGCCGGCCAGTATGCGTATCGCGATCGCAAGGTTAAGAAGCGGTCTTTCCGCGCACTGTGGATCCAGCGCATCAACGCTGCGGTTCGCGCCGAAGGCATCACCTATTCGCAGTTCATCTTTGGCACCAAGCTGGCCGGGATCGAACTGGACCGCAAGACGATGGCGGATCTGGCGATGAACGAAGGCGGCATCTTTGCTACGGTTATCGCCCAGGCCAAGGCGGCTCTTCCCGCCTAAGCGCACGCGCGATGCGAAATCCAAAAGGGCGCGGTCTGGATCCAGACCGCGCCCTTTCTGGTTTCTGTTTGGCCCGCGATACGGACAAGGATCATTTTGGCACAGGCTTTTGGCTTGCTCTGCGACAACGGCTTGTGGCATTCGTGATCCTGCGAGCAGGAAAATTAGGTCGCTGGGCTTCGTAAGGGGTTTCGCGCGATGTTGAAGACTAGGCTTGAAGGGGCGGTGGCGCTGCAGTTCCACATGCCATCGCCGGCATTGGCGCCATACATTTCGACCTATTACCTCACCGAAGTAAACCAGGATGCCGGCGAGTCGGTAGAGGATTGGCTGCACCCTGAATGGGCCAATCTGCGCTTTACGCAGGATCAATGCTGGTCCTCGGCCCTGGGCGATGCTCCGCTTCAGAAATTGCCGCAGGCGATCTTCACCGGGCCCAGCTGCCTGCCGGGCCATTTTGTGATCGAAGGGCGCGCCCGCATCTGGGGGATCGGAATTTTGCCGCTGGGCTGGTCAAGGCTGATCAATGGCCCGGCCAGTGATCTGGTCGATCAGACCATCGATGCGCATAGCAGCCCGCATTGTGCGCACCTTGCCGGTATCACGGACCGGGTCTTTGGCGATGCCCGCAATCCGGCAGAAGAGGCCCAGCGGATCGACGCCTTCCTGCTTGATCTGCTGGCCGGCCGCGCGCCCAGCGAAGAGGAAGCCAGAATCCACGCGGCCCATACGGCGCTGATTTCCGATGAAGTGAATTCGGTTGCTGAACTGGCAGAGCGATTGGGGATTTCAGCAAGGTCGCTCGAACGGCTTTCGCTGCGCGCGTTCGGCTTTTCACCCAAGCTGCTGCTGCGGCGCCAGCGGTTTTTACGCAGCCTTGCGCAATTCATGCTTGATCCATCGCTGTCTTGGATCAAGACGCTGGACTTGCACTATGTCGATCAAGCCCATTTCGTTCGAGACTTCAAACGCTTTATGGCTATGAGCCCCAGCCACTATGCCGCGCTGGATCATCCGGTATTGCGCGCAGCCGCACAGGCCCGCGCGGCCACCGCAGGGGCCGCCGTTCAGGCCCTGCACCGGCCTTGATGGCTATTCAGGTGATCTGGCCGCCCGGGCATTGCCCAGCGCCAGCCGCCGCCGCCGGACTGCCGGCGGAAGCCCCCTAAGCGGATCGGCCGAAGCAGCTTCGGGGGAAGCCGCCAGCGCCCCAGCTTGGCCGCCTTGCAGCTTATCACGCCGCCGCAACCGCGCCATTGCGATGCGCAGATCGCGGGCCAGCGGCACGTTGAAGAACCGGGCAATGGCGATCCACACCAGCAGCGGGAACATATAGAAGATCCCCTGCCTGAACACAGTAATGATCAGGCCGTCACGATAGGCCACGACCATGATCGGCATGAAGCACATATAGGCCGCCACCGCGAAAGTGCTTTGATCGCTCTCCACAAACCGCCGATAGATCACGCCCAGGCCATAGCCCCACAAGCCGCACAAAAACACCACGCCCGGCCAGCCCAACCCCATCCAGCCGACCCCGGGCAGCGACCAGGTTGCCCCGATCGGGAAGCCATAGTCGAACATCGAAAACATCTTGATCGGCGAACCGATTGGCTTGCCCGGCCAAAGCGCTCGCGGGATCGGCTCGGTCAGAAGCTGCAGGGTCTCGCTGAAGTAAGTGTAGTTCTGGCTGCGCTGGGGCACCACCCAGACTACATATTCCATGTATTCCATGTTGGAAAAGTCCATCCCGCCAAGGAAGGGCAGCTCCTGTTCAAAATTGATCCGCGAATCCGTTTCCGCCCCCATCGCCGCGCGCAAGGCATACCCGCGATCCTGGCCAATCGCGGTAAAAAGCAGGCCGACCACCGCCAGCACCATAGCTACCCGCAGGGTCGGGTACTTGCGCCGAGCCTGATAGAGATAGAATAGCCCCAACGCGAACATCGCCGCAATGAACGGACCCCGGCCGCCGGTCGCTGCCCGAAACAGCACGAACAGGGCGGCGGGAAGCAGCGACAGCAGGCTGAAGCGGAACACCCACGCGATTACCGCTGTCAATGGCACCAGCATCAACTGGGCTTCAAAGAAATAGCCGTTGCCCTTGCCGTTGATGGTGATCCCGGTCGATCGATCCAGGATCATATCGCGCTGGTTCTCGATAATCCCGGCCACCGAACCATACAGCCCCGCCAGCGACCAGATCGCCACCGGGCTGCAGATCACCAGGGCCCACACAAAGTAGCGCGCCAGCCGATTGCGCTCATCATTGACCAGGTGATCGTCAACAAAGCGCATTTCCACCGCCCCCGATCCGGGCCTGAAGGTGAAGAACGCAAACGACAGGAAGCCCAGCGTTGCGGCAAGCAAGGCAACGGTTCGATCACCCTCAGTGGGCGTGAACTGATAGGCGCGGTAGACATAGCTATAGTCCAGAAACAACGACAGGACCGGGCGCAGAACAAACACCAGCCCATGAAACGGGACATAAAGCGAGAACGGATGGAACACGCTGAAATAGCGGCTGCACAGATAGGTAACGACCACCCCGGCATAGGCCAGCACCGAGAAAGCGACGGCAATTTCGTACACTTCAATCCTCCGTCGTACCGGGCCGCAATTGCCATGGGGGTGTGACAGTTCACACCTTAAAAAGCAAGCTTTGGCACGTCGACACAGCCGGTCCCGCCGGCGCCGAACCTTGGCAAATTGCGGGAATATGACCCCATCCTTGCCTTGCCGCAGACGCGCCCTTAAGGCGTTTCCCAAAGGAGGCACTGAATGTTCCACACCTTCATAGATATGGTTCGAACCAGGGCAGTCCGCGCCTTGCCGGCACAGCTGGTGGCGCAAGTGCGCAAGTACCGACGGCGCGAACTGATGGATGCCTATCTTGGCGCCGGGCTGGTATTTCTGCACGTCCCCCGCACCGCCGGGACCAGCATATCTTCGGCGCTTTACGGCATGCAAGTGAACCATTTCCCGGTCAGGGAAATGCTTCCGCTGATGTCGGACCTGCTGCTGGCTTTGCCGCGTTTTGCCATTGTCCGTAACCCGTGGGACCGTGCGGTATCGGCCTGGAGCTTTGCCCGGAACGGCGGCGGAACCGATGGCAAAGTCATCCTGCGAAGCCCGCTCAGATATCGTGGTCCCGAATTCCAGACTTTCGAACAATTTGTGCACGATTGGCTAAGCCAGAAAGCCCTTGGCCAATTTGATGGAATCTTCCGGCCACAGGCCGATTTTCTGCTCGATCAGAATGGCAAGCTGCCATTGGATCACCTCGGCCGGTTTGAAAATCTTCCCGCCACGGAGGCCTGGCTGAATCAGCACAATCCGGCCATGCGTGCGATCCCGCACTTCAATGCTGCCGTGCGCGAACCTTATCGCAACCACTATACTCCGGCCAGCCGCGATGCCGTGGCCAAAGTCTATGCCCGCGATATCGAGCTGTTCGGCTACGATTTCTAGATGAAGCCAAATTCGCTCTCGTGGCCGCGGTTTCGCGAAGACTTGTTGCAGGGCCCATTATCGCAGCAGCTGGATCATCTGCGCTGGATTTCGGCGCTGGCAGTGGCGGCTTCGCATTTGCGCAATGCGGTTTTTCCTGACGCCGCCGGACAGCCGCTGAACCTGCTGGAGCAGGCGTTCTACTTCGTCACCCTGTTTGCCACCGAAGCGGTAGTTATCTTTTTCGTGATGAGCGGCCTGTTGGTTGGCGGCTCGATCCTGCGAAAGTTCGATACAAGAAAATACGCGATCGATCGGGCAACCCGGCTTTATGCCGCGCTGCTGCCGGCCCTGGCATTGACCCTGGCCCTGCAATGGGCAGGCACCTCGATCGATTGCAAAGCTGCCGACGGTCCGGCCGCAATCGCCGCCAATTTGGCACTGATCCAGATTTTTTCCGAACACCTTTTGTGCAACAACGTTTCGCTGTGGAGCCTTTCGAGCGAGGCCTATTGCTACCTCATCGGCCCTTGCCTCATTCTCGCCCTAAGGGACCGCTCCCCCAAGGCCGCCCTGCTCTGCGCAGTACTGTTGGTGCCGGCAATCTGGGTGGCAACGCCGATCCGATCGACCCCGCTGTTCACTCTACTGCTATGGCTGTGCGGGTTGATCCCGTGGTTTTTCCGGGTCAAATTGAACGCCTGGATCGCCGCAGTACCGGTGTTGGCGGTTCTAGTTGCGGGCAGGTTGCACTACTTTCCCTCAGAGATGCTCGAGGAGATCGTCCTGGCTGCAGCCTTCGCCCTTTTGCTCTGCTCAGACTTTCAGCAACGCACCCCTCCGCTCAAGGAAGCAGCCCACACTCTCGCAGCGTTCAGCTATTCGCTTTACCTGGTACAGATGCCAATCGCACAATTGGCCGGCTGGGCTGTGGGTCGGCAAAGCCTGCCAAACGGCCAAATTTCCAGCTATCTGATCTATGCCGGCTTCTTGGCCCTGATCGTCCTGGTGGCATGGATTTTCGGGCAGCTGTTTGAAAAACAAACCCCGCGCCTGCGCAACATGGTGCTGGCGCGCACCACGGCCACCAGCCAGCCCTGATCAGTCCAGATCAGGCTTGTGCGATCAGCGCACGAAAATAGTCGATCGTCTTGACCAGCCCTTCGCGCAGCGGAACGCTGACATCCCAGCCCAGCTGATCGCGGGCGCGCGAAATATCGGGTTGGCGCTGGCGCGGATCATCTTGCGGCAGCGGCCGGTAGACCAGCTTGGATGAGGAGCCGGTCAGCTCTATCACCGCCTGGGCCAGCTCCAGCATGGTGAACTCACCCGGGTTGCCAAGATTTATCGGACCTGTGACATCATCCGCAGAAGCCATCATCGCCATCATGCCGCAGACCAGATCATCGACATAGCAGAACGATCGGGTTTGCTTGCCATCGCCATAGATCGTGATGTCTTCGCCCTGCAATGCCTGCACGATAAAGTTGGAGACCACACGCCCATCATTGGGATGCATGTGCGGCCCATAGGTATTGAAGATCCGGATCACCTTGATCGCCAGACCGTGCTGGCGGCGATAGTCAAAGAACAGCGTCTCAGCGCAGCGCTTGCCTTCGTCATAACAGCTACGCGGCCCAATCGGGTTGACGTTGCCCCAATAGTCCTCGGTCTGTGGGTGGATCGCCGGATCACCATAAACTTCGCTGGTCGACGCCTGCAGGATCGGGACCTTGAGGCGTTTGGACAATCCCAGCATATTGACCGCGCCAACGACGCTGGTCTTGGTCGTCTGGACCGGATCGAACTGGTAATGAACGGGCGATGCCGGGCAGGCCAGATTATAGATCTCGTCCACCTCGACGAACAACGGGATCGTCACGTCATGACGCATCAGTTCAAATTCGGGATGGTCCAGCAGGTCTGAAACATTGCCGCGTGTGCCGGTAAAAAAATTATCGACGCACAGCACTTGATTGCCTGCTTCAAGCAAACGCGCGCAAAGATGCGACCCGATAAAGCCGGCCCCGCCGGTAACCAGTACGCGCTTCTTGGTTGAATAGCGCGACGAACGAAAGCTGGCGGTCATGATCTTGGTCTTCTTACGGAAAAATGCGGAGGTTGGTTGCCGACTTGCCTAGCCCAATCCCGATTTGCAAGCAGCATTGCTCCAGAATTCAGCAATCCGGGCAGCGGGTTCGGGATTTGTGGAATCAATCAGCGCTTCAACTGCATCCGCCAGCCGATCAGTGTCACCCAGCCAGGCACGCGCGTGTGATGCTTTGACCATTTCCTTCCACTGGGCTTCGTCGCCCGCAGTGGCCAGCATCGCCTGCGCCAGACTATCAGGCTGCCCCGGTTCGACCACAAAGCCGTTCACCATGGTGCGCACCAACACATCGGTTGAGCCGACTGCGCTAGAGGCGATCACCGGCAAGCCAAAAGCAAGCGCTTCATTGACCACCAGACCCCATTGCTCCTCAAGACTTGGCAGCAACAGAGCCAGGCTACCGGCCAGGAGTTGCGCCACATCCTCGGCACGCAAAAAACCGGTAAAATCAATCACATCGCTAACGTCGCGTTGTTCCGCGCGGGCGCGAATCGCCGCTTCCTCGGCTCCCGAACCGATCAACACCAGTCGCCGCGGGCGCGGCCCCGCCGCCGCGCGATAAAGCGCAAATGCATCGACCAGTTCAATCAGGTTTTTCTTGTCCACAAAACGCCCGACAAAGGCGAAGTTGCGATCTGCAAAGGCCATGCCCATGGGCGCCAAATGCGCGCCACCCATCGCCCGGATCCGTTCTACCCCGATTGAATCGTAACCCGGCAGCACCGGCCGCTGGCGAAAGCCAAGGAAGCGGAAATAGGCGCGGTGGCGGCTGGCCCCGACAATCGCAGCATTATAGGGCGCAAGAATCAGCGCCTTCAACAGTTCGGTTCCGGCCCGGCGCGGCTTGTCATCGAACTTGCTTTCGCTGAGCGCCACAACCTGCACCCCGCACAGCCGCAGAAGCCAGCTGAGTGCAATGATATCGGGCTCGTTATAACCGATCCCGATCAGCACCATGTGGCAGCGGCGAAGCGCCCTGAACTGCGCCCATAGCCGCCTTGGCCAGGCAATCGCATCATAGTTGGCGCCGGGGAACAGCACCTGCTTGCGCGCTGCGGCAACCTGGCCGGATGCTTCCCAGGCATAGGTGTCGCTGCTGGTCGCCACTTCAACCGCCAGCACATCAGCGCGGCCCGCCATACGCCGCCCGACAGCTTCGCAGCGATCGATGTGATAGGCCGCAAACTGCGCAAATAGCAGCCCGATACGGTATGGCCTGTCCGGCATCTGAGCGACCCGCCCCCTTGTTATTCCCAGGGATCGAATAGCCACCTGCCGGACAGGTGCAAGGTATTTCCAGAAGGCTTGCAGCAGGCTGTCAGGTGCCAGAGGTCTGGTGATGGAACGCCACGGCAAGCTCGGTTGGTACGCGATCAATAGCGCTGGATCCGGGGTTGGCGATGACCAGCCGGAGACTAGCGGCCTGCGGTTCAACACTGCGCAGCTCCAGCCCGGCAAAGCCGCCGATAAACCGAACGGAATCGACAAAATCACTGGCCAGCATGTCTGGAATGGGCAGGCTCACCACGGTACTTGCCCCGGCCGCTATCGCAGGCAAGTCATAGGCTGGGAACACCGCTTCAAGCGGGTCCTGTTCAACCCCGCCGGTGCGCACCGCGTCTTCGCTCAGCACCACGTCAAGATCGGGCTGCTCGGCAAACCAGCCTTCGAATTCAACGAATTCATTGGCCGCATTCAGGCCAGCGCCAGTTGCAGTCACGCAAAGCAGCCCCAACGGCTGGTTGCGCAGGCTCCACTGGATCCCGGCGACCGTGCCAGCATAGGTCCGAATGTTTACGTCCTTGCCTGGCTCAACCTGCTGACTGGGGCCGCCTGCAAGGTTATCACCGTTGCTGCCTTGGCGCCCCAGCCATAGTCCAGTCAATTGCTGGCCTGTGCCCACGGTGACCCCGGGCGTCGCATAAACCCGGGCGCGGGCCAGCAAGCCGGCCGGACCGAACGCATAGCGATATTCTCCATCGCGCAGCACGAAGCGTTTGCGCCAATGGCGTAGACGTTCGAAATTGTAGATCTCGCGGACAGCGTTGATCGTAACCTCAAGCGTGCCAGTGATGCTGTTTAGGGGAATGCTGTACGGCGCGGTGGGGTGATTCAATCGCAGGGTACCGCTGAAAGTTGCAACCCCGTCATAGCCACCCTGCCCGTTGTTGGTTTCCAGCAGACGGTAGCCGCCAAAGCCGGTGACGGTCAGATCATGCACGGTCACGCTGCCGCGTCCTACCGCGTTGACTACCACTACCTGGCTACCAAGAGATGCGCCCTGGGCATCAACAATGCTATTCTCGAATTGGCCCGCGATAATCGTGATCTGCCCGCCCGCTTCAACACTGACCAGCCCCTTGGTAGCGCGTGCGCGCGGCCGGTTGAGCACGGTGTTGCGCGTTTCGCCAAAGGTAAAGGCAAATCCAAAGCTGCCCTGCGAAGTCAGACTGCCGTCCTGCCAGCAATCATCAAGCGTCAGACCCTCGCAATATTGCGCATGCACCACCCCGGCGCCAACCATGCGGGCGCCAACATTTTCGATCCGGATGCGCTCGGCATAGGTAATCGAAATTCCCTCTTCGGCGGGGCCAACCAGGGTAACATTGCGAACCGACCAATCGCGCAGCGGCTGCAACTTGAGCAGGCGCTTGTTGTTTCCGGTGACACTGGCCAAAGCCAGCGATTCCGGCATCGGCCGATCCAAGCGCACAACATCGCCCGCGATTGCCGACACGATGGCAAACGACCAGTTGAGCGTTTCGGGTGTGTCATAGGGCAGTTCGCCCAGCTGCCACACCACCGTATCGCCAACCACAAGCTGAGCCGCGCCGCCCGGTGCAAGCGTGACCTCCATCGAACCCGCCACCACATCGGCAGCCAGTGGCAAACCAATCACGCTGCCATGCTGGCCAGGCGCAAAGACGATCCCGCGGCCGCCGCCTTGCCGGGTAAGGGTGGCCCCACCGAAGTCAACGGCAGCATCGTTTTGCCGCACAACCTGGATTGGGGTATTGCCGGGCATGCTGGCTTCGCCAGGGAGGATCCGTTCGATCCGGTAGCGCGACGCACCAAATGATGCGCCGCGTGCTCCGATTGCGGCCACATAGGCCAGGGTAGCGCGCATTGCCGGTCCATCATCGGCGATGCCATCACCCTTGGCACCGCCAGCGTCGATGGATACGCGCCCGTCTTCTGGCACTGCGCGCCAATAGCGGCCATTGCTTGAACGCGCGACGAACCGGGGATGTGCGGCAAACAATGCCGCTGTAGCCAGGGCATCGGAGACATAGCGCCATGGTGCAAGGCCGATGGTATCGCGGCCGCTGGTCTGGATGATGTCGGTGCCCGAACGCAAGTTCTGATTCAGGATGTCGGAGAAAAGGAAGTCGGCCATATCGCTATTGTGCTCCTTCGCCAGATCAGGCGAATTGGGTGAAAATCAGGTGGTGCAATTGGCGGGCCATCCAGAGCGCATCATGGTTGTGGCCAGACGCACTGGGGTGCGTGCTATCGCTGGTGGTCGTGTACAAAGCGGCGGCATCATTGCGGAACAAAAGCGCCACGCCAGCGCCGCCAGCAGCGGCGTTGACATCAAGCGTGATCTGGCTCGCTGAATCGATTGAGGCGACCCGCGCGCCTGCCGGAATGCCGCTGCCGATCACTGCCGAACCGATCCCAACCCCGCTGACCGAACCCAGCGCAGAGATAATTTTGCTGGCATTGGTTAGCGTGCCGGTAGTGGCAGTGGAACTAAGCGTGCCCTTACGCAGCGCAGGGCCAGGGCCAAGCCGGTCGATGAACCACACATTGGGGGTGCCGTGGCACACCTCTTGGCCTGCATCGCGGATCCGGAAGATGTCGAGCGTTGGGTTTTCATTTGGCCAGGTTGGGCCAAACACCACCAGCGGCTTGCCGGGGCGCTGCGTTTGCCAGTGATCGATCAAGGCAAATAGCCCCTTGGCAACCGCTGCCTGATAGGTCGCCGCACCGCCCCAGTTGGCAGAGCCCATGGCGTTGTCATTCACGCTCATCATGATCACCGCCATGGCCGGATTGGGCGCGGAACCGCTGATCTGATCGGTGAAGCCGTTCAGCGCCAGATCGGACAGGCGGTTGGCATCCTGCCAATTTACCTTGCCGCCAGCCCCGGGGTTGAGGATTCCGGTCCCACCCACGGCAGCCAAGGCGCAATTGCACCCGATCGCCCTGATAGCGGAAATGGCTTCGCCATCGTACGGGATTGTGCCGGTTCCCTCGCCGAAACTGTCGCCGATCACAGTTACCAATGGGTAGTTTCGTTTGACCGGGCTGACTTCCGAAAGCGCGGCAAATTTCATCGCATAGAAGGCCCCGCCAGCCACTTCGATCCGCACCCGGCGCGCTGCAGCGGCGGGGAATTGGACAGCGATATGCCGGGCCCCACCATCGGCCGGAACTGCAGCGGTTCCGGCAATGCGATCGCCCACCAGCACACGCAGGTTGGGCTGCGAGACGCCGTCAATCGCGCTGGATGTCAGGATGAATTCGAACTTGCTGCCAACGAACTCGATTTCAAAGCTGGCATAATTTGTGGTCCGCCCGCCGACATACCAGGTACCGCGCGCGAAGAAATTTCCGTTGCCATCCTTGTTGGCCGCACCCGCCAGCCATTTGATCCGGCTGGCATCGGAAAAGCTGACATAGTTGGTGCCAGCGATGGTCGATGCGGCACTTGCAGCAGGGACGGTGATTGTCGCCACATCGTTTGCCGGGCAACGCCATAAAGGCTGCGGAAAGAAGGCGTTGGTGCGGATGGCGCGCTGCAAGACCTGGGTATTTGCCGAGCGGGCTTGCGCGGCAGCAAGGCCGCGCGCGATGATATCGGCGCTCATTGAGCAAGCCGATAGTTTACGGTGCCGGCCGATAGGGTGATGTCGAGATAGAGCCGCGCCGCGCTCTCGCTTTCTTCCCACACAGCTTCGCAGACGTTGCTGGTGAACTGCCCCCAGGCGCTGCCGTTTACAGTCAGCGGCTGGCGGGTTGTGCCGCCATCGGTAGATCGGGTGACGCTGACCGAGCCTGTCCAGGTGCCGGTCAGCACCAGCATCACCGCACGGCCCAGTGCCGGTTGATAGGGGCCGGCAACCGTACTGGCACCGGTGCTGGCGCTTAGCGGCGTCGTGGAGGGAGCGCCAAATGAGACGGGCAAAGGATTGGCAGCAGCAACCTGGATCATGCTGCCATCAACATCGGCATAGGCGACGGCCCGGGTAACGGCATAGCCAACCGGATTCTGGATGGGAGTGGGCATTTCGGTTCCTTTTCGAATCGGAACCAGTCAATTAGCCTATACGGTTTATTGTAGGAAAATTATTTTCCAATACGGCCAGTTATCGCAATACCACGCTGCAATTTTCTTTGCGCGATCATGGCAATATGGCTAGCCGTTGGCACCATTGATGCGCACCGCGGTTTTTCATCCCGGCACCCAGCACAGCTGGCAGACTGCTTTGGCGTTGCAACAATTGCAGCGACTGGAATGGTATGCGACCTCGATTTTCTATCAACCCGGCCGCTTCCCTTACTCGCTTGAGAAGGTCTTGCCCGGGCCCATCGCAGCACGGCTGCACCGCGAATTTCGGCGTTTCCGGCACGATGGAATCGATCCGGCGCTGGTCCGCACAACAGGGATCGCCGAATGGCTTGAACGGATCGCTATGCGCGCCGGGGCACGGCAAGTAGCGCAGCGGATTGATGCCTGGGGCAATCGCCGCTTCGTCGATCACCTCGCCCGCGACGTTGCATCAACCTCACGCTTTGCACTGTGGGGTTACAACGCAAGTTCGCTTTCCACGTTCAAACTCGGCAAGCAAAACGGCCGGACCTGCATCCTCGATCGGACCAACGGCGATTTCGCGGTGTACAATGCCATGATGGACAAGCTGGCAGCGAGCCACAATGATTGGTTCGTTCCCACCGAACGGCGCGTTCCGCAATCGACCATCGACACGGATCGCGAGGAGTATGCCCTGGCCGATCAGATCCTGGTGGGCAGCAACTTTGCCCGAAGCACGCTGATCGAGGCCGTCGATGATCCTGCGCTGGCGGCCAAGACCCGGGTGCTGAACTACTGCTATGACGAGGCACTTTTCGAGCATCTGCCAGCCCCCCGCCCGGTTGATCGCCAGCGGCCGGTCAAATTTCTCTTTCTGGGTCTCGTGATCCCGCGCAAGGGCATCCATCTGGTGCTTGATGCCGTTTCGCGCATTCCCGGGAACGCGGCAGAATTGACCATCGTGGGCGATATGCAAATCCCGCGTGAAATGTTCGCGCGTTATGCCCAGCGCGTCACATATCTGCCTACGGTGGCCCGCGCCGATGTTCCTGCCATAATGGCAGCGCACGATGTTTTCTTGCTGCCCAGCTATTTCGAGGGCGCCGGCATCACGCTCTACGAGGCACTGGCGGCCGGCTGCGCGCTGATCCAGTCAGACCGGTGTGCCGACGCGGTATCACCCGAAACCGGAATACTGCTGGACCGGATGGATGCTGATTGCCTCTATGCTGCAATGATGAGCGCAATTGAGGATCGCGACCGGCTTGATGGCTGGCGCGCCCATGCCCAGATCCGGGCGCGCCAGTTCAGCTTTGCCCGTTACCGCGAAAACATCGCGCAACTTCTCAAGGATATGAACCTGTGGGACTGACCCCGATGCGTATCTTGCTGACCGGGGCGAGCTCGTTCACCGGGGCATGGTTTGCGGCAACACTGGCGGGCGATGGGCATGATGTAGTCGGCACCCTGCAGGGCAAGGCCGCCGATTATCCCGATCTTGAGCGCCGCCGCATAGCCTTGCTGCTTGGAGCAGGCGTTAAGCTGGTCGAAGCGGCAAGCTATGGCAGTGCCGCCATGTTGGACTTGGCCGGGCAGGGATTTGATCGGCTGTGCTTCCATGCCAGCGATGTGCGCGATTACCGTAGCGCCGATTTTGATCTGGGCCGGGCAGTCAGTGCTAACCTGACCGGGATGCGCGCGACTTGTCTTGCGGCCAAGGCAGCTGGAACCGGGCGGATGGTATGGACTGGCACCGTGTTTGAACCCGGCGCGGCCAGGGGCGATCAGCTGGATCAGGCGATCACGCCCTATGGCCTCAGCAAGTGGCTGAGCTGGCAAGCGCTTGAATTCTATGCTGCTGAGGCCGGGCTGGCACTGGGAAAATTCATTGTGCCAAACCCGTTTGGTCCGCTTGAGCAAGAACGCTTTTGCACCTATTTGGTGAAAACATGGATATCAAATAGCGCTCCTGAGGTTCGGACACCTGATTTTGTCCGTGACAATATCCCGGTTGACCAACTCGCCCGCGCCTATGCCGATTTCACCGCACTGGAACCGGGCATGGCCCAGGCCCAACTTTGCGGACCAAGCGGCTACGCCGAAAGCCAGGGCGACTTCACTGCCCGGTTTGCGCGGGAAATCGGAAGCAGGCTTAACATTCCCGTGCCGTTCAAGCTGGCCAAGCAAATTGATTTTTCCGAACCGATGCGGCGGATCGGCCTTGGCGGCGTGGAAACTGTGTGGGACGAAACGAACTTCTGGGACCGCTTGGCACGGGACTATGCCGAGCGCCTGATGCCCCCGCGCGCATCTCATCTGGATTGAAGCCGCCTGGCTTCAATTACACCGGATTGACGGCGCAGCCTGCTCGGCTAAGGAAAGTTCCGCTTTGCCAGACACCTTTCCGCCCCCTGCCATGCAAGTGGAACAGCCCAGCCCGATTGCCGGCTTGTATCTGGCAACCAGCCACTTGATCGGCGATGCCCGCGGCGAATTTGCAAGGTTGTTTGACTCCGATTTGCTGAACGGCGCGCATGGCCCACGCCCAATTGTCCAGATCAACCGCAGCCTGACCCGTCAGCCTGGATCGGTGCGCGGGCTGCATTATCAGACCGCCCCTGCGCTTGAGGGCAAATGGGTACGTTGCCTGCACGGCCGGGTACATGATGTGGCCGTTGACCTGCGCCTGGGATCGCCAACATTCCTGCAGCATTTCTCTGTAGAGTTGACACCCGACAAGGCACAAGCGCTGTTCATCCCCGAAGGCTGTGCGCATGGCTTCCAGGTGCTTGAAGCGGATAGCGAGCTGCTTTACCTCCACACTGCGGCCTACGCTCCGGCCCACGAAGGGGGGCTGCGCTGCGATGATCCCGCACTGGCAATTCGGTGGCCCCTGCCGATCGGCGGCCTTTCGCAGCGCGATGCAAGCCATCCGTTGATCGACCGGAACTTCAAAGGAATCGCCGTATGAACTGCCGGCATTGCAACGCTGCACTGGACCAGCAGGTGATCGATCTGGGTCACCAGCCCGCATCGAACGCATACCTCAGCGCTGCACAGCTGGAAGGGACCGAAGCCTACGCGCCGCTCCAGGTCTATGTCTGCCACCAATGCTGGCTGGTGCAGATCCCTTCGTTCCACGCCAGCCACGAGCTGTTTACGGCTGACTACGCCTATTTTTCGTCAATCTCGCAGAGCTGGTTGGCACACGCCAAGGCCTATGTCGGCAAGGTGGTCGATCGCTTCAAGCTTGGCAGCGATGACTGGGTGGTAGAGGTCGCATCGAACGATGGCTATTTACTGCAATATGTCGCCGAGCACGGGATCAAGTGCAGCGGGATCGAGCCTACTGCTTCGACCGCAGCGGCCGCGCGCGCCAAGGGTATTGAGAGCATCGAGCGGTTCTTTGGTACGGAGCTGGCCCGCGAGCTGGTTGCAGAGCGCGGTCACGCCAGTCTGACGGCGGCCAACAATGTTCTGGCACACGTACCCGATATCAACGATTTCGTTGCCGGATTTGCAATCCTGCTGGCGCCTGAGGGAGTCGCAACCTTTGAATTCCCGCACCTGGTCAACCTGATCGATGGCTGCCAGTTTGATACCATCTACCACGAGCATTATTCGTACCTGTCCCTGACCGCTGTAGCCAAGATTTTTGCATCGCAAGGCCTCAGGATATTCGATGTCGAGGAAGTGCCGACCCACGGCGGATCGCTGCGGGTATATGCCTGCCGCGCCGGCGCATCCCATCCGGCCAGTTCCGCTGTGCAGGCAATGCTGACGCGCGAACAGACGGCAGGCGTGACCGATCCGGCCTGGTACGCAAGGCTTGCAGCCGAGGCCGAACGGATCAAGCTTGACCTGCTCGAATTTCTGATCTCAGCCCGCCGCAACGGCAGGCGCGTTGCTGCCTATGGCGCAGCAGCCAAGGGCAACACATTGCTGAACTATGCCGGGGTGCGCGCCGATCTGGTCGATTTCGTCTGCGATGCAGCGCCCAGCAAGCAGGGCCGGTTTCTGCCCGGAAGCCATGTGCCGGTGCTGGCGCCCACCGCACTGGCAGAACACAAACCCGATTTTGTGCTGATCCTGCCGTGGAACATCGCCGCAGAAGTGCTGGCTTCGCAAGGCCATATTGCCGATTGGGGCGGCAAATTTCTGGTCGCGGTGCCGGCACTCAAGTTTCTTTGATCTCGGCCCCGTTGGGCAACTGTGGCATTGGATTGCCGCAGACCTAGCCGAAGCCCTGCAAGAAATGATACGAGAACCAATGCGGCACGCCTTTCCATTTTTTCGATTCGAAGCACTGCTGCACCGAATATATGCGCCGCTGGTGTTCCGCCGAAAGCTGGCTGGAATGGGATCCGGGGCATTTGTCAGTCCGTTCGCAGTCATCGAAGGGATGGCCGGTGTATCGCTTGGCGCAGGCTCCACCATCAGCCGCCGATGTCATATCGTCACCGTCAAGGAGCATGATCCGCCGATTGGCTCGCGGATAACGATTGGCGAAAATTCCTACGTTGGCCGGGGCTGTACCTTATCGGCATGTGGAACGATCAAGATCGGCAACGATGTAACATTTGGTGACAATGTTTACCTCAGCGCAGGCCAGCATGGATTTGATGACCCTGGCACAAGCGTGCTGAACCAGCCGATGTCATCCGGCACGGTCACTGTCTGCGATGGCGCGTGGATCGGGTATGGCGCGTTTATCAGTTCGACTTCTGAATTGAGCATTGGCGAATGTGCCATTGTTGCGGCGAATTCTGTTGTTACACGCGATGTCGAGCCGTTCACAATGGTTGGCGGAGTGCCGGCCCGGGTGCTGAAGCGATTTGATCATGCGGCCAAGCGTTGGGAAAATCAGCCTTGAATTCTGCGAAGCTTTGCAAGCACCCCAGTCCGAAACTCCTTGATTATCATCAAGCAAGATATTTGGGCCAACAGCGCTGCGGATAGAATAAATCCAAATTTTTGCCAGAGCAGCAGATCATCTGGAATGGCCATGCGGGCTATGCCCAATATTCCAATTGAAAAAATCAACGGCAGTCCCAATACATTTTTGTACCAGCGCCATTGCTCACCCACCAGAATGCGGCGATGCATGATCGCTACATCAAAATACAAATAGCTGAATGTCAGCCCAAACCAGCAAGCCGCCGCGCCGTAGGCTCCGAATTTGGGAACCACCAATAGCAATGACGGCAAATAAATGGCGATTGCCACGATATTTTTGTAAAGAGAAAGGCTGGTCCACCCGCTAGCAAGTTGAAGCGCATAGGGGATCAGGACCAAGGCGAGGCAGGTATGGCCCAGGGCAAGAAGTGTCAGAAAACCGCTTATTCGGTCGGCCGCTTCTGGATCCTGTAAATAGACAAGCGAGATTTCGGGGGCGAATGCAGCCAGGGTGATCGCTGCTGGCAGGATAAGCACCGCAACAGCCCGGCTTGCGCTATGATACAACTCGCTTTCCAGGACGCGATCTCCGCGCTCGATCGCGCTCGTCAACGCTGGGAATGTCGCGGATTGGACCGCTGAACCAGCCATCGCGATTAGCCCCGCTATACTGGAAGCGATCGAATAGTATCCAAATTCCCGAAGGCTCAGCAGCCTGGTCAGCAGCAGCTTGTCAAGCTGGGTCAGGACCAGCGAGAGCAGGGTGATCCCCATGATGCCCATCGAAAAGCCGGCGCTTTGGCGCAGGATCGAGAGCCGAGCGCGGGGCTTGTCGCCCGCCAATGCCAGCCCGCGCCAGGCCGCGATCCTGAGCGCCACGATCTGAACCGCGAACACCAGAACTTGCCAGCCAACAAACAAATCCACCCGCGGCGCCACCAACCACAGGATCAGGATTGCCCCGGCCCCCGCGGCGGTTGAACTGATTGTGGTGATCAGGTTGGCAGCAACCTGTCGCTGCATCCCTTGCAAAACCCCGACATAGAGCGAGACCGGCCAGCGCACAAAAGCGACCAGTCCCATCAGTTGCACCCCGCTGATCGCCTGCTCCGGCGGAATATTTTGCAACGTGATCCAGCTGTGCACCACAAAATCGGCCATCAACGCGATCGCGGTACCGATCACGGCGGCGATCATCCAATAGACCGCCTCAAACGTTCGCAACATCGCGCGGGCCTGACTGCGTTCATCGTCGCGCGCGCCATAACGGGCAATTTCGCGGTTTGCGGTTAGCGCAAGGCCAAAATCAAGCAAAGCGAACAGCGCGACCAGCGTGGTATAAAGGCTAATGAAGCCGTAACCCTCGGCCCCGATAAAGCGCAAATAGACCGGCACGAAAATGAACGACATCAAGGCGTTCCAGCCGCGTGCCAGCAGATTTGCGGCAATGTTGACTTTGATGCCGGTTCGCATAGGAGCGGGCTAGCCGCGCATCAGTTACCCCGCAAGGGTCTAGTCAGATTGGTGCCAGAATTCCGAGCCTCAGGTATCACCGTGACCCAGCCGATCACTGTCGTAATTCCCACCCGTGAACGGGCAGATACGCTGCGGCACTGCTTGCAGACGGTGGTGGCCCAACCGTGCAATCGGCTGCAGATCCTGGTTTCCGATAACGCTTCGTCCCCCGCCACGCGCGAAGTGGTGGATAGCTTTTCCGATGCCCGCATCCGCTATGTCAACACCGGCGCACGGCTATCGATGGCGCACAATTATGAATTTGCGCTAGGTCATGTGGACAGCGGCTGGATCGTGATGCTGGGCGATGATGACGGGCTGGTGGCTGGCCGCCTTGAACCGACCGTAGCCATGCTTGAGGCCAGCGGGCTCATGGCATTGAGCAGCGAGACCTGTTTTTACAACTGGCCCAAAGTTACATCAGACCGCGAACCGGCGCTAACGGTGCCGCTTTCACAAGCTGTGGTTACTGTGCGCAGCAGCGATGCTGTGGCCGATATTCTGCGGCTGGTCCGCCCCAAGGCGCGCCTTCCGCAAACCTACACCGGCGGGATTATCCATGCCGATGTGATCCGCGCAGCGCGCGCCAAGGACGGCAGCTTCTTTCAATCACAGATCCCCGATATCTATTCGAGCTTCGCCATCACAGCGACGGTTGAGCGGTATCTCTACAGCAAGGCCCCCTTTGCGATTGCGGGCCGTTCATCACACTCGATCGGGGCGGCGCTGTTCAAGCTTGAGAAGAACGCTTTCCTGGAAGAAGGATTGATCCCGTTTCACCGCGATTTCCCGACCGGCGAAATCGGTACGCTTTCATTCTCGATGCCAGCGATCCAATTTGAGTGCCACACCCAGGCAGCGTTCCTGCATGAACACAGAACTGGGGTTTCGAAGCAGCGCATGCTTGATCTGATGATGGCCAACACCAAGACCGGGCGGGCAGAAATGCTGCAATGGGGCCGCAGTTTCGCCAGTTTGCATGGGCTGGATTATGATCTGGCGATCCGCCGGATGCCGCAGGTTCGCCGTGAAAGCCGGATGCTTGATGGCTGGCGCTCGTTCAGGAACCTGCTTGAATGTGCGCGGCTTTATCCAGGCGATCCGATGCCGCTGGCCAATGTCCAGGAAGCGAGCGAAACGGCGGCGGCATTGCTGGCCAACCCGCCCAGCAGGGCCTGGTCAACAGTGCGGACTTTGAAGAAGCGCTTCGTTTAGACGAAAGGCGCGCCAGCCGCGCTGGCGTCTGCCAGATAGGCATCCAGATCGGCCTCACAAGCCCGGCGGGTTGCTTCACCGCGCTCCAGAACGGCCTGATACCAGCCCGCTGTTCGCTGGATCGTCTGGCCAAATTGCCAAATCGGCTGCCAGCCCAGCTCTGCCCGCGCCTTGTCAATCGCCAGCCGCAGCAGACCGGCTTCATGAGGTGCGGCTGGATCGTGGCCATCCCCCCAGCCGGGCCGCCCCCAGGCAGCCAACATCGCATCGGCAAGATCACCTACCCGCCGGGCATCTTCAGGATCGGGACCAAAATTCCAGCCTTCGGCAAAACGTGCGCCATTCGGGCCGGCCAGCATTGCACCCAGCCACAGATAGCCGCCCAGCGGTTCCAGCACATGTTGCCAGGGCCGCAGCGCCTGGGGGTTGCGCAGCACGGGGTGCTGATTGGCTGCCAGCGTGCGGGCCAGATCAGGCACGATCCGACCTGCCGACCAATCCCCGCCGCCGATTACATTGCCGGCCCGGGCCGTGGCCATGGTAATGCCGTGATCGGCCAATTTGTCCGTTGAAAAAAAGCTGCTGCGCCAAGACGCCACTGCCACTTCCATTGCCGCCTTGCTGGCGCTGTAGGGATCGTGCCCGCCCAGCGGATCATCCTCACAGTATGCCTGCCCGGTTTCACGGTTGAGATAGACCTTGTCAGTTGTCACCATCACCACCGCCGCCCGGGTGGCAGTGCGCCGGATCGCTTCCATCAGATTGATCGTGCCGGTGACATTTGTGGCAAAGGTTTCTGCTGGATGGGCATAGCTTTCCAGCACCAGCGGCTGCGCAGCCAGGTGGAAAACAAACTGCGGATTGGCCGCCATCAGGGCCGCTTCAAGCGTAGCGCAATTGCGCACATCGCCGATTGTGTGGGTTATCCCGGCGGCAATCCCAGCCTGTTCAAACAGGCTCGGTTCGGTCGGCGGGGCAAGCGCAAACCCGTGGACCTGGGCCCCCAATCGTTCCAGCCACAGGCAAAGCCACGATCCCTTGAAGCCGGTATGCCCAGTAACGAACACTCGTTTGCCGCGGTAAACATCGCCGAACATCAGCGTTTCCAGGGCGCCTGGCCGTTATCCCACATATCGTTCAGCAGTTTCCATTCGCGGTAGGTGTCCATCGGCTGCCAAAAGCCCGAATGTTCAAACAGCATCAGTTGGCCATCCTCGGCCAAGCGCCGCAGCGGTTCCTGTTCGAACACCAATCCCGGATCGGCATCCAGATAATCGAACACGCGCTTATCGAACACGAAAAAGCCGCCGTTGATCAGGCCTTCGCCAGTCTGCGGCTTTTCGCTGAACGCGCTGATAGCGTCACCGGAAACCGCCATTACCCCAAACCGGCCCGGCGGCCGGACCCCGGTTACTGTGCCGATCTTGCCGTGTCGGCGATGAAACGCGACCACTTGGGCGATATCGAGATCGGCCACGCCGTCACCATATGTAAAGCAGAACAGTTCCTGCCCGGCCAGCCGATCGCGCACCCGCCACAGCCGCGCACCGGTCATTGCGTTAACCCCGGTTTCGATCAGTTCGATCCGCCAGTCGCTTTCGGGAAAATCACCGGTATCGAATTCTACCGCACCAGGCTTTCCGGGGCAGACGGTGATATCAGCGACCTGTGCGTGGAAATTAAGGAAGTATTCCTTGATCGACCACGATTTGTACCCAAGGCACAGCACGAAGTCACTGATCTGGCTGGCGGCATAGATCTGCATTATGTGCCACAAAATCGGCCGATCGCCGATCCGGATCATTGGCTTGGGAATATCATCGGCAACATCGCGAATGCGTGTGCCTTGCCCGCCACAAAGGATAACCGCTTTCATCCCGCCCTAGCTAGCTGCATGGGCTGGATTGGCAAGAGCTTAGCGCGTGGGAACCGGCGCTTCGCCAGAGTAATCATAGAAACCCCGCCCGGATTTGCGGCCCAGCCATCCGGCTTCAACATATTTCATCAGCAACGGGGCGGGGCGATATTTGCTGTCACCGGTGGTGTTATAAAGCACCCGTACAATATCAAGGCAGGTATCAAGCCCGACGAAATCGGCCAGTTCAAGCGGGCCCATCGGGTGATTTAGGCCCAGCCGGCAGCCCTTATCGATATCGGCAATGCTGGCGGTTCCTTGCCCCAGTACGAAGACCGCCTCGTTGATCATCGGTAGCAAGATCCGGTTGACCACGAAGCCGGGTTCATCCTCGGCCAGGACCACCTGCTTGCCCAGGCTTTCAGCAAAGGCGCGGGTGCGCGCAACGGTATCTTTGGCAGTAGCAAGTCCTGGAATAACCTCGATAAGTTGCATAACTGGCACGGGGTTGAAAAAGTGCAGCCCGATAAACCGCGCAGGATCCGGAGAAGAGGTTGCCATCCGGGTGATCGGAATCGAGCTGGTGTTGGATGCCAGGATCGCATCTTCGCGCAGCACTTTGCCCACGCTTTCGAAAATTTTGCGCTTGATCTCTTCCTTCTCGGTCGCCGCTTCGATGATCAGATCGGCCTCTGCCATCGCGGAATAATCGGCGATCGGAGTGATCCGGGCGAGCGCTGCGACGGCTTCATCCGGGGTGATTTTCTCGCGCGCAACCAGCTTGCTCAGCGCCCGGTCGATCCCGGATTTGGCCTTTTCTGCCAATGCGATATCGATATCGGAGAGCAAAACCCTGATGCCGTTTTGCGCCACAGTCTGGGTGATGCCAGATCCCATCTGGCCCGCACCGATCACCGCCACTGTCCGCATTTTTAAACCCCTTCGCATCTGCAGCAAGTGCGGGTGGTTAGCGGGCTGCAAGCCGGTGGTCTAGCGGTTTTGGCCGGGCACCCAAAGAACGTCGCCAGAGCCCGCAAAATTGATCGCCCGGGCCAGCACAAACAGCAGATCTGACAAGCGATTGAGATAGGCCAGCGCCGCTGGATTGACCGGGCCACCCCCGGCCAGCGCCACCGCGCTGCGCTCTGCCCGGCGGGTTTCAGCGCGCGCAATATGGACCCGGGCCGCCTGTTCGCTGCCGCCTGGCAGGATAAAACTGGTCAACGGCGGCAGGGCGGCGTTGAGCCGGTCAATCTCTGTTTCCAGCCAATCAACCTGCGATTGGACGATCCGCAGGGTCATTTCAGATGGAGCGAAATCATCCCCAGGTGTGGCCAGATCAGCACCCAGATCGAACAGATCATTCTGGATTCGGGTGATCAGATCAGCATGCGCCGTGCCCATCAGCGAAACTGCGGCAAGCCCCAAAACCGAATTCGCTTCATCTACCGCACCGATCGATTCCATCCGTGCGGCATGCTTGGGCAGGCGCGATCCATCGACCAGCCCGGTGGTCCCGTCATCACCAGTGCGGGTGTAGATCTTGTTGAGTTTGACCATGCTATTTTTGCGCCGAAAACAGGATTATCGCGACCACGACAATTGCCGCCGCCTGAAACACGATCCGGCGCATCATCAGCTTGTTCTGCTTCAGCTGCATCGCGCTGGGGCCGCTGCTCTCGTCCTGGTCAAGCTCTTCGCGGGTCGATTGCAGGAAAGCGGCAATGCCGCGCACCAGGGTGATCACGGTCAGCGCCATCAGCACCAAGACCACAGGAACAAGCAGGTAAGTCATGGCGCCATCCCTACTCCTGCCGCCAACGAAATGCCAGCGGGCAAGCGCCTGTCCCTTAGGGCAGCGGCCAGCGCCCGGCCATCTTCCCCGGTTCGGCGCAGATCGGCCAGCGCCGGTGATCCGCGCCGCTTGGCCAGTTTGCGCGGTTGTCCATTGGCGTCTGCTTCAACCAGCAGGCCATGATGGTGCCAGCCCGGCACCGGCAGATCGAGCAGAGCCTGCAGCAAGCGGTGGATATGGCTGGCGCGCAGCAGATCAGCCCCGCGCGTAACCAAGGTGATGCCATCAGCGGCATCGTCCAGCGTCGCGGCCAGGTGATAGCTGGCCGGCGCTTCCTTGCGCAACAGAACGACATCGCCGAACGCCTCGGGCCCGGCCAATTGCCGCCCGGCCAGTTCATCCTCCCACCATAGCGGTCCGGCCAGATCGCTGGCGCGGGCCATATCGATCCGCCAGGCCGCATCAGCACCAGGCGGCGCGGTCTTGCCGCGGCAGGTTCCCGGATAGATCGGCCCATCGGGCCCGATATCGCGCGCCGCCATCGCCACCTCGGCCCGGTTGCAAGTGCACGGATAAAGCAGCCCCTGCGCCATCAGCCGCTCTCCAGCCGCAGCATAGCTTGCCAGCCGATCAGATTGGTACACCACCGGGCCATCCCAGCTTAGCCCCAGCCATTCCAGATCGGCGAGAATTTCGGGCACCAGCGCGGCCCGGCTGCGGGTGCCATCGATGTCCTCGATCCGCAGCAGAAACGCGCCGCCCTGCTGGCGCGCCAGATCATGCGCCATGATCGCCGCAAAGGCATGGCCCAGGTGCAGCAGGCCATTTGGGCTGGGGGCAAAGCGTGTCCGATGTATCACAACCTGCTTGTCCTGTGGATTGCACGCCGTGGCAAGGGTTGACGCGGGCAGGCCGGACATGGTCTCTATCCGGCATGCGCTGTCACACAACCGCAACCGCGCCCGCCTATCAGGGGGCATGCTCAAGTCGGAGCTGATTGAGCGCGCGGCCCGGTTCCGCAGCGCAGAGGGTGATCCCTCAAGGCATTTGTCCGATTGCCCGGCCTTGGTGCTGAACGCAGACTATACCCCGCTATCGTATTATCCGCTCAGCCTGTGGCCCTGGCAAACGGCGATCAAGGCGGTGTTTCTGGAACGGGTCGATATCGTCGCATCCTATGTGCGCGAAGTGCATTCACCCAGCTGGACCATGCCGATCCCCAGCGTGATCGCGCTGCGCAGTTACGTGAAGCCCAGCGAGCACCCGGCCTTCACCCGTTTCAACCTGTTCCTGCGTGACCGGTTCCAATGCCAGTATTGCGGCAGCCTTCACCAGCTGACCTTCGATCACGTGATCCCGCGCCGGCTGGGCGGGCGGACAAGCTGGGAAAACGTCGCCACGGCCTGCGCCCCGTGCAACCTTAAGAAAGGCGGCCGCACCCCGGCCCAGGCCAGAATGCCGCTGCTGGAACAACCGATCCGCCCCACCACCTGGCACCTGCAAGACCGCGGCAAGGGCTTTCCGCCGGGCTACCTGCATGAAACCTGGCGCGATTGGCTGTACTGGGATGTTGAGCTGGAGGCTTGAGGGGCATACTGCTCTTGCAAAATCGGCAAATCTGAGATATATGACCAAAATTCTGGTCAGGAACCGAATAATGAGCTCAGTCAAACTTGCCGATGCCAAAGCCCACCTGAGCGAACTTGTCGACCGTGCCGAGGCGGGCGAGAGCGTAGAAATAACTCGGCATGGCAAACCCGCCGCGCGGCTGGTTCCGCCTGAAACGAACAAGCCGAAACGCCGCTTTGATCGCGCAGCACTGGCCAAAATGACCGAAGGGCTGCCGATGCAGGTGCAAAGCGCCGGAGAATTTGTCCGCGCAATGCGGGATTCGGATCGGTATTGATGATCTATTGCGATACTTCGCTGTGCGTTGCAGGCCTGTCGAATGAGCCGATGGCCGGGGCGGTTCAAGCCTGGCTGGCCGATCAGGAAGCGGACGCGCTGTGCATCAGCGCGTGGGGGGTGACCGAATTTTCCAGCGCGGTATCGCTGAAACTTCGGCGCGGTGAAATTGACCCGCCCGCGAAGGCGCAGATGCTGTCCAACTGGCAAATAGTCCAGCGCGACCATCTGACCGCCGTCACAGTTTCCGATCAAGCCTTCGCCCTGGCTGCACGGTTTTGTGATCGCGCCGATCTGGGGATCAGGGCCGGCGATGCCTTGCACCTCGCGGTCGCATCGCTGGGTGGGCACCGGCTGGCCACGCTAGACAGGCAGCTGGCAGCGGCAGCTTTAGCGGTAGGTGTGGAAGTTACCGGACCCGCTCCGGCCTGAAACAGCACGGAAGACTGAAGTCTGTCCTTAAAGAGATCGAACCACCGCTTCCCCATTTCCCGCTGGGGA
>NZ_JBEBKB010000013.1:0-72623 GCF_040079535.1 Novosphingobium sp.
TAGGATTGCGGCTGGACCGGCGGCGGCGCGGGCGGCGGCGCGATATAGACCGGCGGCGGGGCGGGGATCATTTCGATAACCAGCGGAGCAGTGATCACCACCGGCGCTGGCACAAGCTTCACGGTCTTGCACTTGGTAACCTTGCGGCCCTTTACCTTGGTGGTGGTGCAAACCCGCTTGGTGGTGGCCGCGGCGGCGGCTTTCTTGCGGGTGGCCGCCTTTTTCTTGCTCTTCGGCTTGGCTTTGGCGGTTGCGGCCTGGGCCTGTCCGGCGGTGCTTAAAGCCTGGGCCAAGCCAAACGGCAAAGGCGCGTCTGGCGCCACGGCCAACGGAACTATCGCCGCCAAAGGCAGCGCAAACCAGGCCATCGCCCGCCCAGAGACCGATTTTCTGAACCGCGTATCAATCATGCAAAGCCCCTAAATATTCCAACAAAAGCAAACCAGATCCGCGCAGCCCGGATCCGAATTTGCGCCGTGCTAACTGTCGCAACACTGAACGCCTTGTGCTTTTGCGCCACGGTTCTGGTGTACTGTTTGATGGAGCGCGCGCGGCCCGTCCCTATTGAGTGCGAATTCGCACCGGCACAAAACTTGTCCGGCTGGTTACGCGCGCTTTCTGGGCGGCTTCCTCGGCTGCGACCCGTGCCTTCGATGCCTTGATTTCGGCTTCGAAAACCGGCGCGAATTTCTTTCCGACCATCCCGATGACCTCGTTGGTTGACATATCGGGGTTCAGGTTCTGCTGCGAAACCGCTTCAAGTTGGGCGAGGAAGGAAATGGCTTTGACCTTGTCGAGGCAGATCTTGTCCGAGCATTGCTTTGACCACCACAGGGTCCAGAAGGTGCCAAACGATTTGGCGGCATTGGTAGTCTGGCGTTTTTGGGAATCGTCGATTACGGATTTGGCTTCGGCATCGGCGCCGCCCAGGTAATCGAGGATCGCCTTGTCCTGGATGGTCAGCGCCGGGTTTGCATCGTGCTTGTGGCGCGCGCCATAGATCCGGCCCTGGCGGATAAACCTGATCCCGAACTGGCAGGTTTCATCGGCACACTCACCAATATAGCGGGCCTCAAATGCATCGCCCCAATTGGCCAGATCGGTATCAAAGCCGGCTTCGGCAGCTTCCAGTTCAACATGCCCGTTCGGGGAATAGACGTAGCGGCGCTTGCAGGCGGTGCCGGCGTGGCAGCCAAAGGCCACACCCTCTGCCGGGATCGTTAGCGAAAGCTGCGGGAACCAGACCGGGAAATCCCAATTGTGCGACCAGACTGCAACATCCACGAACAGCCGCGCATTGATCCCTGGCGTAACGTTCAGGCCAAGGCTGTATGTGGGATCGCCGATCGAAAAGCTGCTTGATTGATCCTTGGCCCTGATCCCCAGCGGGATTTTCTGGCCCGAAGTGCTGATCACCGTATCGGTGTTGTTCTGATAGTCGTGGACGGTAAATGTCAGGCTGTCGGAAACCAGCATGATCTTGACAGCGGGAAAGACCTGCGCGCCCACCACGCCAAAATTGCCAGCGCCGCCAATCAGATCGATATCGGTAAAGACCTTGTCCATGCTCGGCCCGGTGCCAGAACCAGGAACCGGCGGGGTAAACTGGCCGTCCTTGAAATCGTCTTCCAGAAACGTCGTGAAATCGAATTCGACCGGAATGTCGATGTTGGCCGATCCGGCAAAGGGCAGGCTATAGCCAGCGCCGGCATGGGCGCTGAATTGGGCGACAAATTCCTTGCCGTCATAGATTCTGGCTTGATCCAGGCCTGCGTCCGAATAGTCCTGCGGACTGCCATTGATCGGATGATAATCAGCCCTTAGCGATGCGGTTGCATTCGCCGGGTTTTCCGGATCTGGATCATAGCTGTAGGTTCCGCCCAGTGTAACCGGAAAGCGCAGTCCAAGGGCATAGTTGAACCCGGCATGGACTTCGGCGTAGTATGTGGTCTTGCAGCCCAGCACACACATCTTGATCGATTTCTCGATCCGCATTGACCATTCATAGTCTTTGCCCATCGTAAAACCAGTCAGGTAGATGTGATCTGCAATCGGTGCGGACGCACTGACGGCAGTCTTGGTTTCAGGTTCCGGGGGCGATGACGGCGCCGCGGTGAAGTTGAATTTCGCGCCAAATGCCGGATTGACGCTGAGCGCCTTGGGCACAAAAAGCACCTGCTCGATCGATGTATCGCCAGAATTGACGATCTCTGTCTTGAGCTGATCGTCGCTCATCGCATCAAGCCGGTCAGCGGTGCCGGGACCCAGCTCTGCATCGAAATTGGCGCGCTGGGCCGGATCGGCCAATGCCGCCCGGATTGACTTGACCTGGTTATCAAGCTCCGCCGCCAGTTTTGCCGATTGGGCATTGGCGGCCGCAAGCGCCTCGGCGCGCATGGCTGGATCGGCTACGTAATGCGGATCGGCTGGATTGGAGAAAGCCGCCGGCCGCGCAGCCAATGGCAGCGCCTTGGCGCAGGCAAGGCCGGTCTGCGCCAGGCGGGCCCGCCGGCTGCTGTCAGTGCAGGTTCCAGGGTTGATCCGGTAGGTCATGAAACTGCGGATAACCAGGCCCTGGCTGACTTCGGTGATCTGGAGATCATCCGAAATCATCACCGCCAGATCAGGTGCCGCGCGAACCCGCTGGGCCACGTTTGGAAGCGCCTGGGGATTGTCGAAAACAGGCGAGAGATTGAGCTGCGCGCTGCCCAGTGTGACGATGGGGTTGGCCCGCAGCTGCGGCAATTGATACCGTCGAACCACCGGCAACGCGCGCATCACCGCAGAGCTTGTACTGCGCCGCATCGTGACCGAGCCGGGCACATCGCCGCCAGACATTGCTGCTGGCCGGACAATCTCGGTCTGCCGAATAGCCGCTGGGCTGATCAGAATGGGCGTTGGGCTTGCGGTGCGGACCTGAACCGGACGCATCCGAAACGGCCGCACAACCGGCGGCGGCGCTGGCGCGGGCTGCGTTGCGGTTCTGATCGGAGGTGCCGATGGGGCGGGGCGCCTGATAGTTGCAGGCGGAAGCGCTGGTGCCGGGGTGGGCTCAGCGCTCGGCTCGCTGGTTGGTGTCGCTTCAGGAGCAGGCACCGGGATCCGTTGAAGCCGGACTTGCGGCGGCGCAGGGGCGGCTTCCTGGGCAGCGGCGGGAACCAGCTCAAGCAGGGAAAGGCCCAGAACAGCGCCCATTCCCACCAACGACCAACGAACTGCGCGCATGATCTCTCTCCCGGTGCTAGGGCAAGACAGGGAAAGTGGGCCAATGCAACCGTAAACGGGGCTGCAAACCCGCTTGCCCATGTGTCTTGCGCATGACGTGGCGACACGCGTTGCCCGCACGCTTTTGGTGGGTGGCTGCCAATGGTTAGGTGCTTGGCCCCGCCATTGCAAGCAGCCCTTGCGCTACCCGAACAGATGTGGAACAGCGCAGGCCATGTCTCTTTCCCATATCGTTGTGCGCGGCGCGCGCGAACATAACCTCAAAGGCTTTGACGTCACGCTGCCGCGTGACAGTCTGATCGTGATCACCGGGCTTTCGGGCAGCGGCAAAAGCAGCCTGGCTTTCGATACGATCTATGCCGAAGGGCAGCGCCGGTATGTTGAGAGCCTGTCGGCCTATGCCCGCCAGTTTCTTGAGATGATGCAGAAGCCCGATGTTGAACATATTGATGGGCTTTCGCCCGCGATCAGCATCGAGCAGAAGACCACCAGCCGCAATCCGCGCTCTACCGTCGCCACGGTAACCGAGATCTATGATTATATGCGGCTGCTGTGGGCGCGGGTCGGCGTGCCCTACTCGCCCGCCACCGGCCTTCCGATCGCGGCGCAAACAGTCAGCCAGATGGTTGACCGGGTGATGACGCTGCCAGAGGGGACGCGGGCCTATCTGCTGGCCCCCGCCGTGCGCGGCCGCAAGGGCGAATACCGTAAGGAGCTGGCCGAATGGCAGAAGGCCGGCTTTACCCGCGTGCGGATCGATGGCGCGCTTTACGCGGTTGAAGATGCCCCCGCGCTCGACAAGAAATACAAGCATGACATCGAGGTGGTGGTTGATCGAATCGCGGTGAAGGGCGGCATCGAAACCCGGCTGGCCGACAGTTTTGAGCAGGCCCTGAAACTGGCCGATGGCCTGGTCTATCTCGATCTGGTCGATGGCGTGGTTCCGGGCCGCGAGGCTGAGGAAGCGGGCGGCGCAATGAAGGGCGCCGGCCTCCCATCAAACCGGATCGTCTTCAGCGAAAAGTTCGCCTGCCCGGTCAGCGGTTTCACGATTGAAAGCCTTGAGCCGCGGCTGTTCAGCTTCAACGCGCCGATGGGGGCCTGCCCCGCCTGCGATGGGCTGGGCGAAAAGCTGTTGTTCGATCCGCAGCTGGTGGTGCCTAATGAAGCGCTCAGCCTTAAGCAGGGCGCGGTGGTGCCGTGGGCCAAAAGCAACCCACCTTCACCCTATTACATGCAGGTGTTGAGCTCACTCGCCGCCGAATTCGGCTTTAGCCTGGATACACCGTGGCAGGATCTTTCGGCCGAAGTGCGGATCGTGATTCTGCACGGCACTGCCGGACGTCCGGTCGGCCTGACGTTCACCGATGGCAAGAAAAGCTACACGGTGCAAAAGGCCTTCGAAGGGGTGATCGGCAACCTGAACCGCCGCCTGTTGCAAACCGAAAGCGCCTGGATGCGTGAAGAGCTGAGCAAGTTCCAAACCGCGCAGCCGTGCGAGACCTGCGAGGGGAAAAGGCTCAAGCCTGAGGCGCTGAGCGTAAAGGTGGCGGGCGAAGACATCAGCACCATCACCATGCTTTCGGTGGCGGCGGCGGTGCAATGGTTTCTGGATCTGGATGCCCAGCTGACCAGCCAGCAAAGCCAGATTGCCAAGGCGATCCTCAAGGAAATCAACGAACGGCTGGGCTTCCTCAACAACGTCGGGCTCGATTACCTTAATCTCAGCCGGACCAGCGGCACGCTGAGCGGCGGGGAAAGCCAGCGGATCCGGCTGGCCAGCCAGATCGGCAGCGGGCTTTCGGGTGTGCTCTATGTGCTGGATGAGCCCAGCATCGGCCTGCACCAGCGCGACAATGACCGGCTGCTCGAAACGCTCAAGCGGCTGCGCGATCTGGGCAATACGGTGATCGTGGTAGAGCACGATGAGGACGCGATCCGCCATGCCGATCATATCGTCGATCTGGGCCCGGGCGCCGGGGTCCATGGGGGGCATATCGTTGCGCAAGGCAGCCTCGCCGATATCCTGGCCAGCACAGAAAGCCTGACCGGCCAGTACCTGTCTGGCGCAAGGGCCATCGAAGTGCCCAAACAGCGCCGCACGGGCAACGGCCACCAAATTACCGTCCACGGCGCGCGGGCCAACAACCTGCGCAATGTCACCGTTTCGATCCCGCTGGGCACGTTCACCTGCATCACCGGCCTTTCAGGCAGCGGCAAAAGCAGCCTCACGCTTGATACGCTTTACGCCGGGGCCGCGCGCGCGCTCAATGGCGCGCGGGTGATCGCGGGGCCGCATGACAAGATCACCGGGCTGGAAATGTGCGACAAGGTGATCGAGATTGACCAGAGCCCAATCGGCCGCACCCCGCGCAGCAACCCCGCCACCTATACCGGCGCCTTCACCCAGATCCGCGATTGGTTTGCGGGCCTGCCCGAAAGCGCCGCGCGCGGATACAAGGCCGGCCGGTTCAGCTTCAACGTCAAGGGCGGGCGCTGCGAAAAGTGCCAGGGCGACGGCCTGATCAAGATCGAGATGCACTTCCTGCCCGATGTTTATGTGACGTGCGAGGAATGCAGCGGCAAGCGCTACAACCGCGAAACGCTGGAAGTGAAGTTCAAGGGCCACTCAATCGCCGATGTGCTTGATATGACAATCGAGGATGCCGAGGAATTCTTCAAGGCCGTCCCCCCGATCCGTGACAAGATGCACATGCTGAACGAGGTTGGCCTGGGCTATGTCAAGGTTGGCCAGCAGGCCACGACTTTGAGCGGGGGAGAGGCGCAGCGGGTCAAATTGGCCAAGGAGCTCAGCCGCCGCTCAACCGGGCAAACGCTCTATATCCTTGATGAACCAACCACCGGCTTGCACTTCGAAGACGTGCGAAAGCTGCTGGAGGTGTTGCAAAGGCTGGTCGATCAGGGCAATTCGGTGGTGGTGATCGAACACAACCTCGATGTGATCAAGGTGGCAGACTGGGTGATCGATCTGGGTCCAGAAGGCGGCGTGCGCGGCGGGCTGGTGGTGGCCGAGGGGACGCCAGAGGCGGTTGCGGCCAACAAGAAGAGCTACACGGGCGGCTATCTCAAGGCGCTGTTGGCACGCTGAGGCGGGGCTTATCCCGGGGATAGGCTATTGCTCGTCCCCGTCCGGCGGTGCCGCTTTGAGGATGATGAAAGTAACGCCGTAGCCCTGCGTTACTCCTCGTCGTCAAAGCCCAGGCATCCGCGGTTGTGCAGCCCGGCGATGAGGCAAAGCTGCGCATCTGACCCGGCATCGACCACAATCGCATCCGTCCCGCAAAGCTGCTCTGCCAAGCCTGATAAATCGCCCGCGCATTCATAGCTTTCGCCATCCACGAACAGCACCGCGCCGCCGGCTTGTCGGATAAACGAAAAACGGCTGGCGGGATTGCGGCACAGGATTTGGCCATCGGCCACCATTTTGCTCAAGTCGGCAACGGCCAGCGGCACTTCAGGCGCCCAATCGATTTCGGGATATTTGGGGGCGCTGTTGTATTCCCCAAACCACCGCGCGAAGGCCGCCTTATCGCTCATCGCTTCGGTCACCATCGCATGCAGGGCGGCAATTGCCGGGGCGGTTATTTCACCCGGATTGGCCTGTTCAGCCAGCCCCGGATCGCCATAGCGATCATCGCTGGACAAATCCTCCATCAAGGACTGGCACCAGTGGCCAACAAGTTCAGCGCGCGAAGGGGCCCGGAAGCCAACCGAATAGGTCATGCAATCATCACCCATCGCAACGCCATTATGCGCATAGCCGGGCGGGACATAGAGGATGTCGCCGGGCTCAAGCACCCATTCGTCAGTCGCTTCGAATTCAGCAAGCAACCGCAGGTCTTCGTGCGGCAACAGTTCGGTCGTCTCATCGCAGCGCTTGCCCACTTGCCAGCGCCGTTTACCAAGGCCCTGGATCAGGAACACGTCATACTGATCAAAATGCGGCCCGACCCCGCCCCCGTCGGTGGCATAGCTGACCATAACATCGTCGATCCGCCAATTGGGTACAAAGCGAAACGGCTCGATCAGGGCGGCAACCGCGGGCACCTGATGATCGACCGCTTGCACCAGCAGCGTCCATGGCCTGTCCCCCAGGGCGGCAAACCGATCTTCGGCAAAGGGGCCGTCCTCAAGCACCCAGTCACCCGCCCCCCCTATTACCAGCCGGGCTTCGATCTCATCCTCGCAAGCAAGACCAGCCAGTTCATCCGGTTCCAGCGGATTGGACCAAGCCAGCCATGCCCCGCGGATTACCATCGGTTGCTGCTGCCAACTGTCGCGGCGGAATGCTTCGCTATCGAAATTATGAAACTGCATGGACCCTCGCCTGGTGCATCAACGCTTATGCCGCCCTAGCGCAATAAGATCGGGATGTCCTGAAGAGGAAACTGGTGCCGCTTTGGGGCTATGAACACCCGGCCTCATTATAACGCAATTGCGGTGTCTGGCGGGGCGGGGCTTATCCGCTTGGCACTTGGTTGCGGACGGGATAGCCCTTGGCGCGAAACGCGAATCCACTTGCCGAGGGGCCACTATGTCTGACTGGATCGAACAACTTGAACGGCTGACCCAACTGCACAAGGCGGGGGCGCTGACCGATCAGGAGTTTGCGGCGCAGAAGGCCCGGGTGCTGGCCATGGCCGATACGCCCGATGCGCCGGCTGCGGCCCCTGTCGCTCCGGTAGCGCCGGCAATTCCCGATGCGGCGCCGGCCTGGGATAGCCCGGCCTATGCTGAGGAGCCGGCGCGGCGCACGGCGATGGGGTGGGCGCTGCTGGCCTTGCCGGTGGCTGCGCTGCTGGCGGCGGCGGCATGGTTTGGATCGACGCTGGTGGGCGGCAAGGTTGATCCCGAATTGAGTGGCGGTTCGATCGCGACACCGGTTGCCAGCGATGCCGCGCTGGCCAGTGCTGCGCCAACGCAGGAAGCGCCCTTGCCGGCCGCGCTCGATGGCTCGCTGGCTTTTGCCGCAGCCAACAATTGCAAGGCGGCGGGCGCGCTCGAGGCGATTTACAAGAAGCTCGATTCGGCGGCGGATCTGGGCAGCGGCAAAGGCATCACCGTAAGGCTTGATGCGTTTGAAAACCCGCTGGCGCTGAATGTGAAGAACAGCATTGCGGCCGATGGGATGGAAACCAAGCACGCCTGGCTGCGCTTTCCCGAAGGCACCACCTGGCACGGGCTGAAGCTGAGCCGGCTGACCAGCACCGCCACGATCGTACCGGAAAGCGATGGCGGGTATGAGCGGACGATGACCTTCCTTGATCAGCCCGACAAGGTCCGCACAACGCTGGCCCGGCTGGGCTTTGGAGCGCCGCGCGCGCCGGACTATGCCGAGCTGAGCGATGATGGCTGCGGCGGATCGATGCAGATCGTGGCGATCAGCGGCGGATCGGCGCTATCGTGCAACTGGGGTTGCTGAGCGCGCCTTGGCCGCGCCGCTGCGCCTGATCCGCCTGCGTGATTGCGCAGAGGAACCATGGCGCAACGGGGCCGGGCGCACGCGCACGCTGTGGTCTGGACAAGACGCGCGGATCAGCGTGGCGGCGCTTGATCGGGCTGCGCCGTTCTCTGCCTTCGCAGGGGTTGATCGGACCTTTTGCCTGCTGGGGCCAGACCGGGTGACGCTGATCGTTGATGGTGCGGAACGGAAATTGGCACCGGGTGACTGGACCAGCTTTGCGGGCGAGGCGGCGGCGGCGGTGCGGCTGGAAGGCGGCGCGGTGCAGGCGCTCAACGTAATGACCACGCGCGGCACCGCGCAGCATGCGGTGCAGCGCGCGGCTGGCCCGGCCGATGCCGCGATGCTGGTGGCGCTGGCCGGGGACGGGGCATGGTATGAAGCGGGCGATCTGTTGCTGCCACCCTATCCCGCTGCACTGGCGGGATCGTTCCTGGCGGTGCGGATATATTGAAGGCCGGGAGGATATCCGCCCGGCCTTCAAGTTGTTGCATGGATGATGGCCCTTAGTCAGCCAAAGCCAGCGCCTCATACCGCTCAAGGTGATAGTCGGCCCCGCCAAACTGGTTCTCAAGCATCGTCGCGCGCTTGAAGTAGTGGCCGATGCCAAGCTCCATCGTGATCCCGATCCCGCCGTGGGTCTGGACCGCGCTCTGCCCGACGAACTTCAGGCTGCGGGCAATCTTGGACTTGGCGGCAGACACCGCAACCTTGCGGGCATGGGCCTGCTCACCCAGACGCAGAGTGCCCATCAGGCTCATCGAGGCGATCTGCTCGGCCTCAACCAGCATATCAGCCATGCGGTGTTGCAGCGCCTGGAATTTGCCGATCGGCTGGCCAAATTGTTTGCGCTGCTGGGTATATTCCACCGTCTGGGCCAGCATGGTGCGGGCGATGCCGGTGGCTTCGGCGCAGATCGCCATGGTGCACTGATCGACCACTTGTTCGATCAGCTCGATCCCGCCGGTCAGCCGCGCTTCACCGGGGATGGCGACGTTTTCAAAATAGACTTCGCTAGCGCGGAAGCCATCGACCGTGGGATAATCGCGGCGTGAAATCCCGGCGCTGCCCGCCTCAACCAGAAACAGCTCCACGCCATCGCGCTCACGCCGGCCGCCGCCAGTGCGGGCGCTGACCAGCAGGTGGGTGGCCCAGGACGCTCCATAAACCACAGACTTATGGCCGTTCAGGACAAAGCCCGCGCCATCTGCCTTGGCGCTGGTGCCGATATCCGCCAGGTTATAGCGGCCCTGCGGCTCGGCATAGGCAAACGCGATCAGGCAATCGCCGCTGATGATCTGGGGGATAGTCGCCTTGGCCAGCGCGCCGCCCGAAGCCGTCAATGCACCGCCGCCGGCCACCACGGTTTGCAACCAAGGCTCGATCGCGATGACCTTGCCCAGCTCCTCCATCATGATCATGTTTTCGATTGCCCCGCCGCCCATGCCGCCGTGTTCTTCGGCAAAGGGTGCGCAGGTCAGCCCCAGTTCGGCTGACAGCGCCTTCCAGATGCCAGGATCGCGGCCTTCAGGGCTGGCCAGCATCTTCTGCCGGGCATCGAAAGAGTATGTATCGTTCAGGAACTTCGCCAGCGTATCGCGCAGCATGTCCTGGGTTTCGGTTGTGCTCAGGTCCATTGTCGTCAGTTCCTCAAAGCCCAAGAACCATCTTGGCGATCACATTGCGCTGGATCTCGTTCGATCCGCCATAGATCGTGGTCTTGCGGGCGTTGTAATACGTAGGGGCGGCGCGATTGGCCCAGGCCGGGCCGATCGGATGTTCGTTATCGCCCTCACCAAAGCCGCGGAAATAGGGCGCACCATAATGCCCGGCCATTTCCAGCGTCAGTTCGGTCAGCCGCTGCTGAATTTCGCTGCCCTTGATCTTAAGCACCGAACTTTCCGGCCCCGGACCCCGGCCTGCCGCCATTCCGGCCAGCGTGCGCAGTTCGGTATATTCCAGCGCAGCAAGATCAATTTCAAGCTCTGCCACCTTGCGTTTGAAGAACGGGTTGGCCAGCAATGACCGGTCCCCTTCCATCTCGGTTTTGGCGATATCCTTGATCCGTTCGATCGATCGTTTGGACGATGCGACCCCGGCAATCCCGACGCGTTCGTGGGCGAGCAGGAACTTGGCGCAGGTCCAGCCCTTGTTCTCATCAAACACCCGGTTGCTCACCGGAACGCGGACATTGTCGAGGAACACTTCGTTGACTTCGTGTTCACCGCCCAGCGTGATGATCGGGCGCACGGTGATCCCCGGGCTCTTCATGTCGATCAACAGGAACGATATGCCTTCCTGCATCTTGGCATCGGGATCGGTCCGGACCAGGAAAAATCCCCAATCGGCATGCTGGGCCAGCGTGGTCCAGGTTTTCTGGCCGTTGACCACATATTCGTCGCCGTCCCGTTCTGCCTTGGTGCGCAGCGAAGCCAGATCCGAACCAGAGCCCGGCTCTGAATAACCCTGGCACCACCAATCCTCACCCGAGAGGATCCGGGGCAGGAAATGCGCCTTTTGTTCGGGTGTGCCGAATGCGTAGATCACCGGGCCAACCATGCTGAGCCCGAACGGCAGCAGCCGGATACAATCGGCCCGCGCGGTTTCTTCGGACCAGATGTAGCGCTGGGTCTGGGTCCAGCCAGTGCCGCCATACTCAACCGGCCAGGCCGGGGCGACCCAGCCCTGCTTGTGGAGCACACGATGCCAGGCCAGGAAATCATCCTTGCCCAATTCCTCACCCTCATCCTGCTTTCCGCGCAGCTGCGCGGGATAATGATCGGCGATAAAAGTCCGTACCTCGTCACGAAAGGCGAGGTCTTCGGGGCTGAATTCGAGGTCCATGGCAGCTCTCCAGATCCGTTGTTGGGGGCAGATTGGCGCAGGTTTGGCCGCTCTGCAAGCGCGCGTTTCAATGACCTGCCCGTTGGCGCTACCCTTAATCGCAAGGGCAAACATGCCGTTATCCATCGGGCCCGCTGCGTGACCTTACGGCAAGGCGGGAGTGAGAAGGATGGAGCCCGAAATGGACCGCGACAACGTACTGCAAATGCGCCGCAGCAATCGCCATGCATTGATCTTGCCGGCCAAGTGCCGAACCCGCAGCGGGTTCCTCGATCACGTGGTTATCTCGGATATTTCTGCAGGTGGCTGCCGAATCGACTCGCTGGGCCTGGTCATGGGCGTGGGCGATCTGGTGGTTGTCCGGCCCGAGGGCCTTGAAGGCCTGTGCGGGGTGATCCGCTGGATCAAGGGCCACTCGGCCGGGATCGAATTTGAACGGCCGCTTTATCCTGCGGTGGTTGAACATTTGCACCGCACGTTCCTGCGCCTTCTTACCCCGCAGCGGCTGGCCGCATTACCAGGAAAATTGCGGCTGGCGGCTTGATCCATTCCCGCTGAGGCTTGCCGCCCTGAGATGGCGTGCTAGGCTGGTGTCCGGTTCAAAAACCGGGAGATCACACCAGCCATGCGTCCAGCCATCACCATCTCAATCATCGCCGCGCTGGCGCTTTCCGCCTGCGGCCAATCCAGCGACAGCAATTCCGGCGCAGGGAAAGACGGCGCAGGGGATAGGCCCGGGATCACCATCCCGGACGGCAATCTGGCTGATGCGGATTTCCGCGTAAAGGCCGGCCAATACCGGACAACCGTTTCGATCCAGAAGGTCGTTGCCGAAGGGCTGCCGCCGCAAATCACCGCGGCGATGCCCAAGCAGCAGAGCTTTGAATACTGCATCACGCCCGAACAATCTGCGGCCGGGCTGGAAGGCGTGAAGCAGCAAATGGCTAAGGGAAATTGCCAATACGAAAGCTTCCAGGCCTCGGGCGGCAAGGTCGATGCAGTATTTACCTGCAATTCGGGCCGGGGGATGGATATGCGGGCCACGTCGCACGGAACCTATTCCGATAGTGGATCCGATGTGGCCGTGGTGGGCGATATGGTGATGGCTGGCGGCAAATCGGTCCACGTCGAACAAAGCGTCAGGGCCGAACGGATCGGAGACTGCGCTAAGTAAGACTTTGTAGTTTCGCTTGACTTGCCAGCCCGGCTGGTGTGGCTTCAGCCCAGACCGCAACCGGATCTGCGGCTAGTCTTGAAGGGGAAGCACAATGAAATACGTCAGCATGGCAGTGATGGGCCTGATCGCAGGTGCCTTGGCCAAAATGTTCTATATCGGTGACAATGGAAATGGCTGGCTGATGACCATGGTTGTCGGCCTGGTTGGCTCGTTTGGCGCCGGGTTTGTCGGCTCAATGCTTGATAAAGAGCCAGGCACGCAACTTAAGCCAGCTGGTTTCCTGATGTCGGTAGCAGGCGCGATGGTAACTATTTTTCTGGCCAAGATGTTCGGCCTGCAGCTTTAAAAATTGCACAAATATTGCTGGCGGGGCGGGGCGCTTGCGTCTCGCCCCGCTTCGTTGATGCTGTATTAAAGGGCGGATGAGGCTCCAATGAAACGGATTTTCGATTTTACCGATGCCATTGCCCGCCGTCCCGGCCATAGCGTGGTGGGCGGATTGCGCGCAGGCGGCGGGGCTGATCCGGTGCTGGCCGATGTGCTGTCTGAACACGGCAGCTATGTCGCCGCGCTGCGGGCTGCCGGGCTGGCGGTGACTGAGCTGGAGCCGTTGGAAGACTATCCTGACGCGATTTTTGTTGAAGATCCCGCGCTGGTCTTCACCCAGGGCGCGGTCTTGCTGCGGCCCGGCGCGCCAAGCCGTGAAGCAGAGGGCGCGTTCTTGCGCAGCGAACTGGCGGCGCGGTTTCCGGTAGTGCTTGAACAGACCGATGGTTATGCCGATGGCGGCGATGTGCTGGTGATGCCAGACGGTGCATTTATCGGCCTTTCGGCGCGGACTGACAGCGATGGCGCCGAATGCCTTAAAGGCTTGCTGGGCCAGCTGGGGATTGCGGCGACAATCGCGGCCACTCCGCCCGAAGTGCTCCACCTCAAGACTGCCAGCTCGTTGGTGGATGAGGAAACCGTGCTGGCAACAAGGGCGCTTTCCGCCAGCGGAATCTACGCAAATTACCGGGTGCTGGAAGTGCCGGCAGAAGAGGTTGGCGGGGCCAATGTGCTGCGGCTTGGTGACTGCATTCTGGTCGGTGCCGGCTATCCGCGGTTGATTGAACTGCTGGATGGCTTTGGCGCAAAGGTAATCGCCATGCCCAATGCTGCAATCGCAATGATCGATGCCGGTTTCACCTGCATGTCATTGCGTTGGCGGGCGCAAGCATGACGCAAATCGCCTATTTGTCCTGCAACAAAGACCCGATAGCCTGACCAATATATTCTGCCGTTCAAGGAGCTTGCCGATGCAACCGATCAAGATCTATCTGCCGCTTGTCTTGATGGCGGGCGCGATTGGCCTGGCTGCCACCACGGCGCAGGCGCAATTTGGCGGCGTGACCGGGGCGGTCAGGCATCTGCCGGTGAAAGCCCCCGGGATTCCAAATATCCTAAGCGGGCCGCAGCCGATCTCAACCAACATCAAGGATGCAATCTGGGGCGATCCATCGACCGACGGGTTTACACCGCCCGGCCAGCCCAGACAGCTGACCAGCCTTCCGCGCAGCCCGCAGGGCGGGTTTGTGCTGGGGCCGGGTTACTACATCATGCACGCGCAAAGTTATTGCCTGCATGCCGGCACCCACGGGCCGGGCGGCGGTGATGGCTATCTGCTGGGCCCGGTCAAGGGTTCGGCCAAGGATGCGGTGACCAGCATCCTTCAGAATTCGGTCGCCCATCCGGAAATCGCACAGCATGATATCCAACTGCTGTTGTGGGCAATCGTTGCCCGCGCCAAATTTGAACAGCTTGATCCCAAACTTAAGGCAGTGGCGGCCAAACTGCTGAGCGCCAGGCAGCTCGCCGGGCTCAACCGGTCTGCGCTGAGCGTGCTGACCAATCCGCAACTGGCCTCGATCACCGGCGGAATGCCCGGCCCGGTTCGCACCGTGATCGAAGCTGAGAGCCGGATGCGCGGGATGCTGACTACGCCGGGATCAAGTTATGCCGATATCGAACGCGTGGCGGTGCTGGGCGGGGTCGCCCCGCGCGGTCCGGGCAGTCTGGATTTGCCGGCCACACGCTGGTCCAAGCATCCTGATGGCTATTGGGTGCGCTATAAGCCCAATGGCTATTCCAACACCTGGGTTGAAGTGTGGGTGCCGCCAAGCAGCAAGGGCGTGGGCAAGGTCTATGATCCGGGCACCGCGATCGCCGTGCCGGTCAACACCGCGCGGCAACGCCTGGCGCAATCAGGGCGGATTTACACGAAGTAGGCCGCCCGGATTTGTTCGCAAGTGCCGCAAGCGCTTGACTCTTCACCGCCAAGCGTCAGTCATGGCGGTGAAGGGGACGCAACTGGATGAGCCAATCGCCGCCATGCTTTGACGAGATGTTTGCTGAGGATGGAAGCGTGCGTCCGGCCTATGCCGGCTATCGTGAATGGCTGCATGGTCAGGATGCCCCGGCATTGCGGCGCAAGGCGCAAGAGGCTGAGACTACCTTCCGCCGCACTGGCATCACTTTCAACGTCTATGGTGACAATGCCGGGGAAGAGCGGCTGATCCCGTTCGATATGGTGCCGCGGATCATCAGTGCGCGCGAATGGCGCAAGCTGACCAAGGGAATTGAGCAGCGGGTAACTGCGCTCAACGCGTTCCTGCACGATATCTACCACCGGCAGGAGATCGTCCGATCGGGCCGGGTGCCGCAGCGATTGATCGAACAGAACGCCGCGTTCTTGCCGCAGATGGTGGGAATGGATGTGCCCGGCGGGGTCTATACCCACATCGTCGGGATCGATCTGGTTCGCACCGGGCCAGATGATTTCATGGTGCTGGAAGACAACGCCCGCACCCCTTCGGGTGTGTCTTACATGCTCGAAAATCGCGAAACCATGATGGCGATGTTTCCGGAATTGTTCACGAAAGTGAATGTGCGCGGGGTTTCAGACTATCCCCGCCGCCTTGCCAAAAGCCTGGCCGCTTGTGCACCGCGCTGCGCCGGGGATCGGCCGACCGTGGCGGTGCTGACGCCGGGGATCTACAACTCAGCCTATTTTGAACATGCTTTCCTGGCCGATCAGATGGGTGCCGAGCTGGTTGAAGGAAGCGATCTCAGGGTAGTTGATGGCCGGGTCGCGATGCGCACTACGCGGGGGTATGAGCCGATCGACGTGCTCTATCGCCGGGTCGATGATGATTACCTCGATCCACTCAGCTTCAATCCGGCCAGCAAACTTGGCGTTCCGGGGATCATGGATATCTACCGGGCCGGCGGGATCACCATTGCCAACGCGCCTGGCACCGGAATTGCCGATGACAAGGCGATCTATTCGTTCATGCCCGAAATTGTGGAATTCTATACCGGCGAGAAGCCGATCCTTTCCAACGTGCCAACCTGGCGCTGCTCTGAAAAAGATAGCCTGGCCTATGTCCTGGATCACCTGGCTGAACTGGTGGTCAAGGAGGTCCACGGATCGGGCGGCTATGGCATGCTGATCGGGCCGACCAGCTCGAAAAAGGAAATCGAGGCTTTCGCCGCCAAACTGCGCGCCAAGCCTGATAACTATATCGCCCAGCCAACCCTGGCGTTGTCGACCGTTCCGATCTTTGCCAAATCGGGCCTTTCGCCGCGCCACGTTGATCTGCGCCCATTCGTGCTGGTTTCACCCAAGGGTATCGATATTACCCCGGGCGGACTGACCCGGGTCGCGCTCAAACAGGGATCGCTGGTGGTCAATTCGTCCCAAGGCGGCGGGACCAAGGATAGCTGGGTGCTGGAAGACTGATGCTGGGCCGGACCGCCAATGGGGCCTTCTGGATGGCCCGCTATCTCGAACGCGCAGAGAATACCGCGCGGCTGATCGAGGCTGGTTTCCGCATGGCGCTTACCCGCGATGCTGCGATGGCGCATGCGGAATGGCGCTCGGTTATCGCCACTCTGGGCCAGACCAGTGGTTTTGAGGCGGCCTATGGCCCGGACTATGCGGGCGAGCGGGTGTGGAACTTCCTGCTGCGCGACAAGAGTAACCCGGGATCGGTTCTGGCCCAGATCGAAGGCGCAAGAACCAATGCCCGGGGGGTGCGCACCGCGCTGACCCGCGAGGTGTGGGAAGCGATCAACGAGGCCTGGATGGTGCTGAAGGATGCGCTGGCCCGGCCGGTGCGCGAACCCGCACTTGGCCAGGTTCTGGCCGCGATCCGCCGCCAGGCCACACAAGTTCGCGGTGCGTTGGATGGCACCATGCTGCGTAACGAGAATTACAACTTCACCCGGCTGGGGACCTTTATTGAGCGCGGTGATAGCACCGCCCGGATCCTCGACGTGAAGTACTATGTGTTGCTGCCTTCGCTGGCATGGGTCGGTTCAAGCCTTGACAATGTTCAATGGGAATCGGTCCTGCGCGCTGTTTCTGGAGAACGCGCCTATCGCTGGCTCAACGCCGGGGTGATGGATCCCAAGGGGATTGCCGAATTCCTGCTGCTAGATCGCCGGTTCCCGCGCAGCTTGCACTTCTGCGTTGATAAGCTGCGCTCAAATCTGGCGGGTCTGGCGCATCAGTATGGACATGAAGCTTCGGTTCACGAATTGCTCCGTGGGCTGGGCACGCGGTTCCATGAAACCAGCATCGAAATGGTGTTTGAAGGCGGATTGCACGAATTTATCCAGGACTTCATCGCATGCAACCAACAGGTGGCCCAGGCGATTGAGCGTGATTACAGGTTCTACAAGTGATGCGCCTGCGGATTGAACACACCACCCGGTATGAATATTCAAAGCCGGTTGCGCATGGCCTGCAGCGGCTGCGGCTGACCCCAAAGAGCACTCAGGGGCAAAAGGTTCTGGGTTGGCAAATGGACCTGACAGGCGGGCGGGTTGAAGCCGAATATGAAGATCACAACTGCAACCGCACCACGCTGATCTCAGTAGAGCCGGGCAGCACAGGGATATCGGTCCATTGCCACGGACTGGTCGCAACCTCTGGCAGTTCGGGGGTGATTGGCCAGCATTCGGGGCACATGCCGATGTGGTCATTTCTGGGCCAATCCGCACTGACCCGGCCCGGCCCGAAAGTGCGCGCAATCATGGCCGCGGTCGATTTGCCGCGCAGTGATGTTCTGGCGATGCTCCACCGGCTTTCGGCGCTGGTGCTGGAAAATGTCAGATATGCCCCCGGTGAAACCGAGGTGCATACCGCGGCAGAGGAAGCCGCCGCATTGGGGATGGGGGTCTGTCAGGATCATGCCCATATCTTCATTGGCGCGGCCCGCGCGCTGGGCGTTCCGGCGCGCTATGTTTCAGGCTACCTGATGATGAACGACCGGATCGAACAGGAAGCAACCCACGCCTGGACCGAAGTCCATGTTGATGGGCTTGGCTGGGTTGGCTTTGATGTTTCCAACGGGATCAGCCCTGATGAACGCTATGTGCGGGTGGCCACGGGCCGCGATTACCGCGAGGCCGCTCCGATCACCGGGCTAAGCTACGGAGCTGGGGAAAGCTTGCTTCAAGTCCGTCTGGCGGTTGAACAGCAGCACGCAGACCAGTAGGCACTGGCGAAAGGGGATCGCTGAAGTGACCTATTGTGTTGGTATGATGCTCGATAAAGGGCTGGTAATGATGAGCGATACCCGGACCAATTCGGGTGTCGATAATATTTCTGTGTTCCGCAAAATGTTCCAGTGGTCGGTCCCGGGTGAGCGGTTCATCTCGATCATGACTGCCGGAAATCTGGCCACCACCCAATCGGTCGTCAGCCAGATCGAGGAACGCAGCAAGGCCCATGCCGATCGGCACAATTCGCTGCTGGAAGCAGAAACGATGTTTCAGGCCGCAACCCAGGTTGGCGCGTTGCTGCGCGATACGATCCTGGCCTGCAACAAACAAAATGGTGAGGAAGCGGCCGGAACCTTCACTGCATCGATAATACTTGCCGGACAGATCAAGGGCGGCGAACCGCGCCTGTTCCTGATCTATCCCGAAGGCAATTTCATCGAAGCCTGCTTTGATACGCCGTTCTTCCAGATCGGTGAGACAAAATACGGCCGTCCGATCATCATCCGCGGCTATGATCGCGACATGAGCTTCGAAGATGCGGTCAAGCTGCTGATGGTCAGCTTTGATTCGACCATCAAAGCCAACCTCTCGGTCGGGCTGCCGCTTGATCTGCTGGTGGTGGAAAAGGATACGTTCGAACCCGCGCACCAGCGCCGGATCACCGCGCAGGATCCATACTACCAATCGGTTTCCGCCGGGTGGAGCGAGGCGCTGAAACAGGCTTTCCATTCCTTGCCTGATTACAGCATGTTCAGCGAATGAACGGCGCAGTGGCGGAAGTGCAGTTGCCGCCCGGCGCGCTGCTTGAACGTTACCGGGCCGGTGGCGGCCATGTCGATTGTTATGTGGCCGAAGTGCCGCGAAGTGTCGATCTGGGCCAGTTGATTACAGCATTCTACACCAGCCGCGCTTTCCGGCCCGAACGCTGGCTGCTTGGTGCGTTGCTGGGGAAAAGGGCTGGGGACGATGATGTGGCCCAGCTTGCATCAGGCCAGGCGGCGCGCTTTTCGGCCTGGACGGTTGAATCCCGGCAAGGCGACGAAATTCTGCTGTGCGATTTTCAGGGCCGGACCCGCTCGTGGCTTATGGTCATGCCGATTGAAGGAGGCACCCGGCTGCACTTCGGCTCGGCTGTGGTGCCGTCAGCGTCGTCTGCCGATAGGGCCATATTCAGCCTGTTGCTTGGCTTTCACCGGTTCTACTCGCGGTTGCTGCTGGGCAGTGCGGTTGGTAGGCTATGAACAATGGCTTCTTCGATCGGCGCCAGACAATCGCCGCCGGGCTGGGTGCAGTGCTGGGCAGCTGCGCAAAAGCGACTGAGGCGAAGCCGATGCAGTATGAAATGCCGCTGGAATCTGAACCGCATCAGCGGTGTTTCATGCAATGGCCGGTTAGCCTTGCGGTTTATGATCGGCCTATGCTGGCAAGGGTTCAGGCCGCAATCGCCAAGCTCGCCAACACAATCAGCCGCCATGAACCGGTGGTCATGCTGGCGGATGCCCGCAATGGCAAATTGGCCAGAAAGCTGCTTGGCCCGGCAATCGAGATTTGGGACATCCCGACCGACGATCTGTGGTGCCGGGATTCAGGGCCAACATTCGTGCGGGACGCAGATGGAGGCCTTGCGGTTGCCCACATCCGTTTCAACGGTTGGGGCCGCAAGCAGCCCCACGGCCGCGATGCGCTTGTTGCTGAACGCGTAGCGAAGCGGCTAGGCTTGCCGATAGTTCCCAGCGGTCTGGTCGGGGAACAAGGCGGACTTGAGCACGACGGCGCGGGAACCGTGATGGCCCACGCCAGCAGCTGGGCCAACGCCAACCGCAACCGCATTGCGTTGCCAGAGATTGAAAAGCGGCTGCTTAAGGCAATTGGCGGGCGCAAGATGATCTGGGCACCCGGAATCAAGGGCAAGGATATCACCGATTATCATATCGATGCGCTGGCCCGGTTTGTCGGGCCGGGCAAAGTTTTGATCCAGCTGGGGGCTGAGATTGATCCTGACGATCCGTGGTCAGTCTCAGGCCACCAGACTTTGCGGATACTGGAAAAGGCCCGCGATGCAGATGGCAAGCTGCTGAAGCTTGTGCGCCTGGCCGATCCGGTTGAAACCCGCATTAACGCGCCCGATTTTGTGGCTAGCTATGTCAACTATTACGTGGCCAATGGCGCAGTGATTGCGGCCCAATTTGGCGATAAAGCGGCTGATGGCCGCGCCCGCGAGGTGCTGCAAGGGCTCTATCCAGGAAGGGTTGTCGAAATGATCGAGGTTGATGCGATCGGCGAAAGCGGCGGCGGTATCCACTGTGCAACCCAGCAGCAACCAAAGGCCCAGCCATGAGCAAGCCGGCGGCATCGCCAATCAGATGGCTTGAACGCCATGCGCCTGCGATACAAGCAATGACAGGCTTGATTACGATGCTGATCGCGGTCTTGGCGCTGATCGGGGTGAAGTGGCAGATTGATGCCTCGGCCCGATTGCAACAGGAACAATCGGCGCGCGATATCTACCGCGAATACCTGAACCTTTCGATTGCCCGCCCGGAACTGGCCAATCCGGATTATTGCGCGATCCGCGATACTGTGCAGCATGCGGGCTATGAAAACTATGTCGAATACCTGCTCTATACCGGCGATCAATTGCTTACGGCATCTGCGCTGTGGGAGCCGACATTGAACGAACATCTGATCCCGCACCGCGAATATCTGTGTGCCCAGCAGGATTGGTCTGATGATACACCCCAGATTCGCGGGTTGATGACGCGCTTTCAGGCCGGGCAGTGCAAGGGTTTTGTCAGTGCCTGCAAGGATTAACGGCAAACCGCCTTGCCGCCCAATTCCAGATGCAGGTGATCGCGGTGCGCGGCGTTGTAGGCCGGGCCCAGCACGGTGCCAAAACGCTTGCAGGCGCTGGTGTGGATCGCGCTGAAAAAGCGGCGCACGGCCGGGCTCTTGTCCGCCCAGTTGCCTGCAACGGTTATCCGCCGGCCATCGGCCAGGACAAATCCTGAAACGTCGATGGCATTGGCCGTGGCATGAGCGCTGCGGCGCGAAGAGCCGGCAACATTGCGGCAATTGTAGCTGCCCATCGTCTCGATCCGGACCAGCCGGCTGCCCAGAATCTGCTGGGCGGCGCGGTCTGCACCAAAGCGGGCCCATCCGGCAAATGTATCGGCCAGCGGGCAGGCCACCGGCCCAAGCCCAACCAGCGCCAGATTGGCGTCATCGCCCTTCAGGCTGGAAAGCCTGACCGTGCCAAGCGTTGAACAACCCGCGCCATAATATTCATCGCGCAGCGGGGTAAAGCTGGCGCGCTTGTTGCCCAGATCAGACAGGCAGGCGCGGGTCTTTGGACTTACTGCCACTGCTTGGCTCGGTCGCTGGGTCGCCTGGCGCTGCGGCTCTGACCCGCCGGGAATCATCTGGCAGGCCGATAGCGACATCGCAAACAAAGGGATGAACAAGGCTACGCGCATGCCCGCAAAGGTGCCATGAAAATGGTTAACGAGAACCACCATGCCGCGGTTGACCCGGCGATAATCGGTGAAGCGTGGCGTAATCGGCTTGACTTGCTGCGCTGCAGCACTAGGGGCCGCTTCGGGCCACGCGGTCCCAACGCCGCGCGAGCTCTCTGTAAGGAGAGACTACAATGACTGCACTGCCAACGCGCAAACCTGCGCGTCCGTACTTTTCTTCCGGCCCCTGCGCCAAGCCGCCGGGCTATTCTCCAGACAAGCTGGCAATCGCATGCCTTGGCCGATCGCATCGGGCCAAGATCGGCAAATCGCGCCTGCAACTGTGCATAGATCTGATGCGCGAAGTGCTGCGCCTGCCCGATACGCACCGGATCGGGATTGTCCCTGGATCAGACACCGGCGCCTTCGAAATGGCGATGTGGACCATGCTGGGTGCCCGCGGCGTTACCTGCCTCGCCTGGGAAAGCTTTGGCGAGGGCTGGGTGACCGATGCGATCAAGCAATTGCAGCTGGAACCCACCGTGCACCGCGCCGATTACGGCCAGCTTCCCGATCTTTCCAAGGTTGATTTTGCCGATGACGTGCTGTTCACCTGGAACGGCACCACCAGCGGCGTGCGCGTTCCCGATGGGGAATGGATCCCGGAATCCCGCGAAGGGCTGACCTTCGCCGATGCAACCAGCGCTGTTTTTGCCTACGATATTCCGTGGGAAAAAATCGATGTCGCAACCTTTTCCTGGCAAAAGGTGCTGGGCGGTGAGGGCGGCCACGGGGTGCTGATCCTGGGCCCGCGCGCGGTCGAACGGCTGGAAAACCACACCCCCGCCTGGCCGCTGCCCAAAGTGTTCCGGCTGACCTCGAAGGGCAAACTGGCCGAGGGCGTGTTCAAGGGTGAGACGATCAACACCCCATCGATGCTGGCGGTTGAAGACGCGATTTTTGCGCTGGAATGGGCCAAATCGGTTGGCGGACTGGCAGGTTTGCAGGCACGCTGCACCGCCAATGCCGATGCGCTGAACAAGATTGTGGCAGCGCGCAGCTGGCTTGGCCATCTGGCAGCAGACCCAGCAACGCGCTCAAAAACCTCAGTTTGTCTGACGGTTGAAGGTGCTGATGAGGCGATGATCAAGGCCATCGCCGGCGCGCTTGAACAAGAAGATGCAGCCTATGACATCGCCGGATATCGCGATGCCCCGCCGGGCTTGCGGATCTGGTGCGGTGCTACAGTTGAGACTGCCGATATCGAAGCGCTCGGGCCATGGCTCGATTGGGCATACGCCAACGCGTCAGGCCTCTGAATTCGTTTTCCCCGCACAAGCGGGGCCCAAAATTCAACCCAATTTCAATACGCGAACGGGGAGCCAGGTTTCCCTCTTCGCGGGAATGACGAGAGAAAAATGACCAAACCCCGCGTACTTATTTCCGACAAGATGGACCCCAACGCCGCGCGCATTTTCGAAGAGCGCGGCTGCCAGGTGGATGTCATAACCGGCGAAACGGCCGAGCAACTGATCGCCCGGATCGGGGACTATGACGGCCTTGCAATTCGCAGCTCTACCAAGGTTACCAAGGCCGTGCTCGATGCCGCCAAGAACCTGAAAGTTGTCGGCCGGGCTGGCATCGGGGTCGATAATGTCGATATCCCGGCAGCTTCGGCGCAGGGCGTTGTGGTGATGAACACCCCGTTCGGCAATTCGATCACCACCGCCGAACACGCCATTGCGCTGATCTTTGCGCTGGCCCGCCAGATTCCCGAAGCCAATGCCCAAACCCAGGCCGGAAAATGGCCCAAGAACGATTTCATGGGTGTTGAAGTGACCGGCAAGACGCTGGGGCTGATTGGCGCGGGCAATATCGGCTCGATCGTTGCATCGCGGGCGCTGGGCTTGCGAATGAAAGTGGTTGCATTCGATCCGTTCCTCTCGCCCGAACGCGCGGTGGAACTGGGGATCGAAAAGGTTGAGCTGGACGACTTGCTGGCCCGCGCCGATTTCATCACGCTGCACACGCCGTTGACTGACCAGACCCGCAATATCCTTTCGGCAGAAAACCTCGCGAAAACCAGGAAGGGCGTGCGAATTGTCAACTGCGCGCGCGGCGGTTTGATCGACGAAGCGGCGCTGAAGGCGGGGCTTGATAGCGGGCACATCGCAGGGGCGGCGTTGGATGTATTTCAGACCGAACCGGCCAAGGATAGCCCGTTGTTCGGCACGCCGGGGTTCATTTGCACTCCGCACCTTGGGGCCAGCACCAACGAAGCCCAGGTCAACGTGGCGCTGCAGGTGGCCGAACAACTGGCCGATTATCTGGTAACTGGCGGGGTTACCAACGCGCTTAACATGCCCAGCCTTTCGGCCGAGGAAGCACCCAAGCTGAAACCCTATATGGCGCTGGCCGAACAGCTGGGCGGGCTGGTGGGGCAGCTGACAACCGGCGCAATCCCGCGAATTTCGATCCATGCCGAAGGCGCTGCGGCGGATCTTAACATCAAGCCGATCGTCGCGGCGGTGCTGGCCGGGTTCCTGCGGGTCCAGTCTGCCACGGTCAACATGGTCAATGCGCCGTTTCTGGCCAAGGAACGCGGGATCGAAGTGCGTGAGATCAAGAGTGAGAAGGCGGGCGATTATCATACCCTGATCCGCGTTTCGGTGAAAACCGATGCGGGCGAACGTTCGGTGGCAGGCACACTGTTTTCCAACAGCGAGCCGCGCCTGGTTGAGCTGTTCGGGATCAAGGTAGAGGCGGAGCTCGCTGGAAACATGATGTATATCGTCAACGAGGACGCCCCCGGCTTCATTGGCCGGATCGGCACGCTCCTGGGCGAAAACGCGATCAACATCGGCACGTTTAACCTGGGCCGCCGCGATGCGGGCGGCGAAGCGGTGTTGCTGCTCAGCGTGGATAGTCCGGTTAAAGGCGAAGTGCTTGATGCAGCCAAGGCACTACCGGGCGTGAAGCGGGTTATGGCGCTGGCGTTTTAACCGCAATTGGGGCAGGCGGAAAGCATCATGACTGATACCGATCGCGATCTGCTGCCCGAAGGTCTTGAAGACCGCCTGCCGCCCGCCGCCGCTGCCGCCGCGCAGGTGACGCGCGGGGTGATCGATGTGCTGGACGCGTACGGATATGATCGCGTCCAGCCGCCGATGATTGAATTCGAACGTTCGCTGGCCAGCCGCATGGCCGGAATTCGGGCGCGCAAGATGTTCCGGTTTGTAGATCCGGCCAGCCTGCGCACGCTTGCGCTGCGCAGTGATATGACCCCGCAACTGGGGCGGATCGCTTCAACTGGATTGGCGGCAACTGCGCGGCCCTTGCGGCTGTGCTATGCCGGGCCGGTGGTGACGATCAAGGGTGATGGGCTTGATCCCACGCGTGAGCGGTTGCAACTGGGCGGCGAACTGATCGGCAATGACAGTCTGGCCGCTGCTGGTGAAGTTGTGGCGGTGGCAATTGAGGCCTTGACCGCCGCCGGGGCCAGAAACCTGACGGTAGATTTCACCTTGCCGGATCTGGTTGACCTGCTGGCGGGAGCTGATGGCATTGGCGCGCTGCCGCTGAATGGAGATCGGATCGAAGCGGTGCGGCGTGAACTGGATGCCAAGGATGCCGGCGGACTGGTCGCGGCCGGGGGTGAAGCGTATTTGCCGCTGCTTAGCGCGATCGGCCCGTTCGATGCCGCGATTGAGCGGCTGGCGGGATTCGATACGACCGGCGCATTGACCAGCCGGATCGCCGCGCTGCGTGAAATTGCGGCCCGCCTGGCCGGAAAGGCTCGCCTAACTCTCGACCCCAGTGAGCGGCATGGCTTTGAATACCAGTCCTGGTTCGGCTTTACGATCTATGCCGAAGGATTGCCCGGTCTGCTGGGGCGGGGTGGCAGCTATACCATCAACAGCAATTCTGCTGAGCGCGCAGACGAGCCGGCGATCGGTTTCTCGCTCTATCCCGATGCGTTGATCGATGCGCTGGCGGCCAGCGAGGCAAAGCGTGATGCGCTGTTTTTGCCGCTGGGTCACAACGCCGATCACGCCGCCCGCCTGCGTGCGATCGGCTGGCGCACTGTGGCCGCACTGGGCGCGTGCTGCGATGCCCAGGCGCTGGGCTGCACCCATGTTCTGGAAGCCGGGGAAGCGCTGAAAATCCTGCCCTGACGCGGGGGGATTAGTGCGCGAACACACCTTTTAGCCAGGCATCCACCACCGGGGTTGCCGGATAGGCCGGGTCGCCCAGCCGACGGTTGATTTCAGTGTGGCCTTTCATCCCGGTGCCGGCAAATTCGCGCCTTTGGATCCGGGTTCCGGCTTTGCGCAAAGCGGTTTCCAACGCCTGGTTCTGCATCACACCGTCCTTGCGCATAACGTGGATCAGCAGGAACGCTGGCGCATTGGGAGCGGGCGCCTGGAAAGTTGGTGAAAGCGCATGCTGCCGCGCCAGATCGGTGCCGAACGCCTGCACATAGGTATCATGCATGAAATTGCCGCCATCGGCGATCTGGCGCGGCACATCATAGGCCGCGCCGTCGATCGGGATCACCCCGTCGATGCTTGCAAAGCTGAGACCGGCACCGCGTAGGTACTGCTCATCAGTGCCAACCAGCGCCACCAGATGCGCGCCCGCACTATGCCCCATGATCACGATCTGGCCGGGATCAAATCCCAGCTTCTGCGAATTATCAATCAGATGGCGAATGGCCTGGGCAACATCTGCGGCCTGATCTTCAACCGTGGCACCGGGCACCAGCCGGTAGTTGAGTGACGCATAGGCATAGCCCGCGCTGGTAAAGTGTGGGGCCTTGAAGTTGCCCGATGCGTTATCCTTGCTGCCGCGTTTCCAGCCGCCGCCGTGGACGAAAATGACCAATGGAGCGCGGCGATTGCCCGTTTGCGCCGGCCAGTAATCAAGCGTCTGCAATTTGTCGCTGCCATAGGCCAGCGCTTGCTTGCCAGGCGGTTGTGGGATCTGGGCAGAGGCATCACCGCCGCGCAAACGATCAAAAGGGCGGGCCTGGGCCAGTGTTCCGGCCAGCAGCGCCAGTGCCGCGCAGCCTGCGATAGTGATTTTGCGCATAGCTCTACTCCTGTTGGGATTCAGCATAGGTGCATGGCTATTCTGTTCCAGCCGCAAAGTGTCACCGATTGTCGCGGATCTGATTGATACTGCCGGCCAAAGCATTGCCATGTCTAACCTTGTTCAATAGTCTCTGTTTCACAAACAATTCAGGAGGGACCGATGCAGTTGCAGCGTAAAATTGCCGGCTTGGTGTTGATGCTTGGTCTTTTGGCTTATCAGCCCGCGCAGGCTTCCGCTGATGATGCCCAGGCTGAGCTTAAGGCCGGCATGGCTGCTGCCAAGGACGGCAAGCCTGAGGCTGCGGCGCCGCTTTTTCGCAAAGCCTGCCAGCTAGGGTCAGCTGAAGGGTGCTATCAGATCGCGTTGCAGCTGGATTTCGGCGATGGCCAGCCCAAGGACGAGGCCGCTGCGGCAGGATTCTACCGCAAGGCCTGCGATGGCGGCGAACTGCGAGGCTGCCAGAATCTGGCGGTTGATTATGAATTGGGGATCGGCGTCGATCGCGATTATGCCAAGGCTGCGGCGCTCTACACGCAGGCCTGCGATGGCAAGGTGGCCAAGGGCTGTACCGGGCTGGGCTATCTTAACGAAGTAGGCCGCGGCGTTCCCAAGGATGCGAAGGCTGCCGTAGCGCTTTACCAGCGCGGCTGCGATGCCGGTGATCCAGCTGGCTGCACCAGCCTGGGCTGGCTTTACGATGATGGGATTGGCCTTAGCAAGGATCACAAGAAGGCCGCACAGCTCTATCGCCAGGGCTGCGAAGGCAATGACGCCCGCGGCTGCTATAACCTGGGGATCATGCACGGCGAAGGTGATGGGGTAGGCAAGGACATCGACGAATCGCTCACGCTTTACCGCAAGGCCTGCAAGCTCAACTACGCCGATGCCTGCTACACACTGGCCACCACCTATGATTTTGGCAAAGGGGTTGAAAAGGACGAAAGCGAAGCGGCGGTATTCTACCGCAAGGGCTGCGATCTGGATGAGGCCAAGTCGTGCTTCAATCTGGGCTGGGATTATGACAACGGGGTTGGCGTGCCGCGCAACGCGAAGATGGCTTTCGATCTCTATCTGAAGGCTTGCGAAGCTGGGGATCCAAAGGGCTGCTATTCGGTCGGATCCGCCTATGAACGCGGAGTTGTCGTGGGTGAAAACAAGTCCAAGGCGCTAACTTACTATCGCAAGGCGCTGACCTTGGATCCCAGCGACGAAGACCGTCCAAAAATCGAACGGGCGATTGAACGGCTGAAGGGCTAGCCTGGCATCCGGATCGTTTGCGGCCGCGCCTTGACTCTACCCCTGCCAAGCGCCTAGGCCGCGCGCGTTTGGCAGCCCCGTGGGGTGCCGCACTGGTCCACTCCTTGCGCCGAGTCCTGTCGAAGGGCGCTTGCGGGTCATCATGGCAGGGTGGAGGATCGTAACTTTGGCCAACGTCACCGTGATCGGCGCCCAGTGGGGCGATGAAGGCAAAGGCAAGATCGTTGATTGGCTGGCCAGCCGGGCCGATGCTGTTGTGCGCTTTCAGGGCGGGCACAATGCTGGCCATACCCTTGTGGTTGGCGAAAAGGTCTACAAGCTAAGCTTGCTGCCTTCGGGCATTGTTACCGGCACGCTTTCCTTGATCGGCAACGGCGTGGTGCTTGATCCGTGGCACTTCCGCGATGAAGTGGCCAAGCTTAAGGGTCAGGGCGTCGATGTTAACCCGCAGAACCTTCAGGTTGCCGAAAACGCCCCGCTGATCCTGCCATTCCACCGCGATCTGGATGCCTTGCGCGAAGATGCCAGCGGCGCGGGCAAGATTGGCACTACCCGGCGCGGGATTGGCCCGGCTTATGAAGACAAGGTTGGCCGCCGCGCGATCCGGGTCTGCGATCTGGCGCATCTGGATGATCTGGGCCCCCAGCTGGACCGAATCTGCGCGCATCATGATGCCTTGCGCAAGGGCTTTGGCAAGGATCCGATCGATCGCCAGCGCCTGCTTGATGATCTGTGGGATATCGCCGCTTTCGTATTGCCCTTTGCCAAACCGGTGTGGCGCACACTTGATCAGGCCAACAAGGCGGGCAAGAATATCCTGTTTGAAGGTGCGCAGGGCGTTTTGCTTGATGTTGATCACGGCACCTATCCGTTTGTCACCAGTTCCAACACGGTCAGCGGCACGGCGGCCAGCGGATCAGGACTGGGGCCCAGCGCCGCAGGCTTTGTGCTGGGGATCGTCAAGGCCTATACCACCCGCGTCGGATCGGGCCCGTTCCCAACCGAGCTGGAGGATGAAACCGGCCAGCGGCTGGGGGAACGCGGGCATGAATTCGGCACGGTGACGGGCCGCAAGCGGCGCTGCGGCTGGTTTGATGCGGTGCTGACCCGGCAAAGCTGCGCGATCAGCGGCGTAACCGGCATCGCGCTGACCAAGGTCGATGTGCTCGATGGGTTTGAAACGATCAGGATCTGCACTGGCTATATGCTGCGCGGTGAAGTGCTGGACTATTTCCCCAGCCACTCAGCAGATCAGGCGGCGGTTGAACCCGTCTACGAGGAAATGGAAGGCTGGAGCGGCACCACCGCCGGCGCGCGATCGTGGAACGATCTGCCCGCCCAGGCGGTGAAATATATCCGCCGGATCGAGGAACTGATTGATACCCCGGTTACGCTGGTATCCACTTCGCCTGAGCGGGAGGATACGATTTTGGTTCGCGATCCATTCAGGGGCTAGGATCCATGTATCTGCGAGGCGCCTGGTATGTCGCGGCCTGGGCCGATGAATTGGCCGATCAGCCGCTTGCCCGAACGATCCTTGGCGAAGCGGTCGTGCTGTTTCGCACGGAGCAAGGATCGCTCGCGGCTCTCGAAAATTCATGCCCGCACCGCCGCCTGCCGCTTTCGCGGGGCTGCGTGGTGGGGAGTGCGCTGCGCTGCGGTTATCACGGAATGGTTTTCGATACCGCTGGGCAATGCGTCGAAATTCCAGGCCAGGCGGTTATCCCAGCGACAGCGCGAGTGCGCGCCTTCCCGGTGGCGGAGCGCTGGAACCTGATCTGGATCTGGATGGGCGATCCAGATCGCGCCGATCCAGCGGCGATCATCGACATTCCGCATTATGACGCGGCCGGTTGGGCGACCAATCGTGGTCCGGCAATGGATGTGGCCTGCCATTATCAATGGATGACCGACAACCTGCTTGATCCCAGCCATGTCTCTTATGTCCACGCCAGCTCGCTTGGCAGCGCCGATACCATCGGTGTGCCGGTGAAAACCGAAGTGGGCGATGGTCGGGTGATCGTCTCGCGTTGGATACGCGATCATGATCTGGCGCCGTTTTTTGCCAAACGGGTTGGCTTTGCAGGCAAGGCTGATCGCTTGCAGCATTACGAAGTGCGCATGCCGGCCCATGCCGTGATCAAGGATGTGATCGCCCCGGCTGGGACCGGCGCGCCCGAAGGGCAGCTTGATGCCAGTGTCTTTCTAATCGATAGCTATAATTTCGTCACACCGGTTGATGCTGATAATTGCCGATATTTCTGGTTTCAGGTCCGCAATTACGCCGCTGATGATGCCGCTGAAAGCGCCGCGCTGACCGAAGATTTCATCGCTGCCTTCAATGAAGATCTGGTTGTGCTGGCAGATGTCCACGCCGGAATGAAGACGCACGGCAGCAAGCTTGATCTTGCGACCGATCTGGGCAGCAACCAGGCCCGGCGGATGCTGGCGCGGATGATAAAGGCTGAGGCGGCGGCCAACTGAAAGTAGTAACGGCACGCGATTGGCATGTGCCTGGCCCAAATTTACGATGATCTTGACTTAACCCCTATTTGTTCTACTCTTGTTCACTAATTAGGAGTCGGAACACATGGCACAGGCCAATTTCGCATATTCCAGCGCAGCCAACGATCCGGCCGGATTGCCGCTTGGCCTCTCGATTTTTGCCGATCGGGTGCATCTGGCCGCGCAGTTGCGCGATGATGCTGAGGCGGCCGGGTTTCGGATCGTTGCTGCAGGCAATCTGGATGGCTTGCTGGAAGGCGATGTGCAGGCCTTGGGCGAAGTGGTGCTGGTCGATTGCCCGGCACCCGAAAGTGCGGCGCTTGCTGCATTGGTGCGGCTTGATTTGCGCGCGGCGCATTCGGGCACCCAGCTGATTGTTTCCACCACGGTTCAGGGTTTGGAGGATGTGTTCGGCTGCCTCGATCAGTCGTCCCCCCAGATCCTGGTGGATCCAAGCCGGGCGGAACGCGTCGTGGCGCTGGGCCGCGTGTTGGGAATGCTTTCTGGATCACGGCTGCATGAATTGAGCGAGGAAGACCGGCTGGTTTTGCTTAAGCTGACGGAGCAGGTTGGCCAAATTGCCCAGCGGCTTGAACGGCTGGAAGGCCCGGTTGGGGATAGCGCAGCAGAAGGCAGCGAAAGTGCTTTCCGCTTTGAAAGTCCGCGCCCGGCCTTTGCTGGTCAGGATCTGGAAGATAGTTCTGCCCGGTTGATCCGGGCCACGCGGCCGCCATTGCCCGATCCACGGCTGGTGCGCCGGATCATTCGGCAGCGGCAATTGCGTGCACGGTTTTTTGACGGCGATCTGTTTGGAGATCCGGCCTGGGATATGCTGCTTGATCTAACCGCCGCGCGGGCAGAGCATGGCCGGGTTTCAGTCACATCGCTTTGCATTGCCAGCGGGGTCCCGCCAACCACCGCGCTGCGCTGGATCGGTCAGATGATCGATGCCGGACTGCTTGAACGGGTTGACGATGAGACTGACCGGCGCCGCGCCTTCATTACCCTGACCGAAAAGGCAGCCGATGCCATGGCTCGCTATTTTGCCGAACTGGGCAGCAGCAATGCCGCTCGATTGGTTTGACCCTTTCCAGACCCGTATTCTTCAGCTAGGGGCGCAGGCCTTGGCCCTGATTCAACGCTGATTCAGGACTGTCAGGGCGCTTAGCTCAGTTGGTAGAGCATCTCGTTTACACCGAGAGGGTCGGCGGTTCGAGCCCGTCAGCGCCCACCAGTTTTCGGAATCGGAAAATGTCCGGGGGACATTTTCCCGAAAACTCCCGAGCGCAAGCGAAGGGGCACGCTGCCGGTTTAGTGATCCCGGTTCCAACAGCCACTGGGTCCCGGGGGACATTTTCCCGAAAACTCCCGAGCGCAAGCGAAGGGGCACGCTGCCGGTTTAGTGATCCCGGTTCCAACAGCCACTGGGTCCCGGGGGACATTTTCCCGAAAACTCCCGAGCGCAAGCGAAGGGGCACGCTGCCGGTTTAGTGATCCCGGTTCCAACAGCCACTGGATCCCGGGGACATTTTCCTGAAAATGCCACAACGCGGCATAGGCCGCCAGTCTGAGCAGGTCGCTATCTGGCTTCAGCAATCAGCGCCTTGGCCTCAGCATCCAGCCAGTCACGTGGCCCGATAATCCGCCAAACCTCGCGTCCACTCGCATCGTAATAGACCGTTGCGGGCAGCGTTGCTGCACCAAACTGGAATGTCAGCGAATTATCGGGGTTGATCCACGGTTCAAGCTTTGCACCGCCCTTTTCGGCCAGGAAGGCTGCCACTTTGTCCAGCTTGTCCATATCCTGATTGACGGTTAGCACCTTGATCCTGGGGTTTTCGGCGGCAAGCTGGTTCAGCTGGGGCAGTTCGGCCACGCAAGGCGCGCACCAGGTGGCCCACAAATTGATCAGCACTGGCTTGCCCTTGAGGCTGGCAAGGTTGAGTTCGCCCCCGGCCAGGTCCTTCAACTGGAAATCGGGAAGCTGGCTGCCCATGTGGCTGCGATCAATCTGGCCGATCTGGGCCGCAGCGCCCGATGATGCTTGCGGTTGCGCGTTATCGCTGGTTTGCCTATCGCACCCGGCAAGCATTGCGGCACAGCCAAGGACAATCAACTTGAGCGATCGGGAAGACAATACAGGAACTGGCAAGGCTGGGGGCTCCAACACGATGTGGGGCGGACGGTTCGCGGGCGGGCCGTCAGCAATCATGCGTGAGATAAATGCCTCGATCCCATTCGACAAGGCACTGTGGCGGCAAGATATCGCTGCAAGCACGGCGCATGTTGAAATGCTGGCGCAGCGGGGCATCGTTTCGGCAGAGGATGCGGCAGCAATTGGCCGCGGGCTTGAGGCTATCGCCGGCGAATATGAGGCCAATGGCGTTCCCGAGAACTGGGATCTTGAAGACATTCACATGGTCACCGAAAGCCGTCTGGCCGAACTGATCGGACCGGCCGCCGGGCGGCTTCACACGGCGCGCAGCCGCAACGACCAAGTGGCGACCGATTTCCGCTTGTGGGTCCGCGACGCGATTGACCAGGCCAAGGCCGGGCTCATGGCGCTGCAAGTGGCCTTGGTTGCCCGTGCGGATGAGCATGCCGCCAGCATCATGCCGGGCTTCACGCATTTGCAGACCGCGCAGCCGGTAACTCTTGGCCACCACTTGATGGCCTATTATGAAATGGCTGAGCGGGATCGCAGCCGCTTCGCCGATGCGCGGGTCAGGCTCAACCAGAGCCCGCTGGGATCGGCGGCATTGGCCGGAACCGGGTTTCCGATCGACCGCGCGATGACCGCGCGGGCGCTGGGGTTTGATCGCCCGACCCGCAACAGCCTTGATGCCGTTTCTGATCGGGATTTCGCGATCGAATATCTGACCTGCGCTGCCCAGACCTCGCTCCATCTCTCACGTTTGGCAGAGGAACTGATCATCTGGGCCAGCCAGCCGTTTGGCTTTGTTACGCTGCCCGATAGCCTTTCGACTGGCAGCTCGATCATGCCGCAAAAGAAAAACCCCGATGCGGCCGAACTGGTGCGCGGACACGCCGGACGGATTGTCGGCAGTCTGACCAGCCTGATGGTGACGATGAAGGGTCTGCCACTGGCCTATTCAAAGGATATGCAGAACGATAAGGTCCCGGTGTTCGAAGCGGCGGGCCTGCTTACGCTGTGCTTGGCGGCAATGGCCGGGATGATCGAAGGGGCGACATTCCGCACCGGCAGGATGCGCGCCGCTGCCGAACTTGGCTATGCCACCGCCACCGATCTGGCTGATTGGCTGGTGCGCCAGGCCGGCATCCCCTTTCGCGAAGCACACCACATCACCGGCGCTGCGGTCAAGCTGGCGGAACAGAAAGGTGTGGCCCTTGACCAGCTGAGCGAGCAGGACTTTGCCTTGATTGATCCGCGCATTACCGCATCGGTCTATCACGCGCTGTCGGTCGATGCCTCGGTTGCCTCGCGTGCCAGCTATGGCGGAACCGCGCCCGATCAGGTAAGGGCGCGGGTGGCCGAAGCACGGATCGCGCTGGGCCAGGAGTAGAACGATGCGCCGGTTGCTGTTGCCTTTGCTGATCCTTGGCCTGGCTGGCTGCGGGGCAACGGCGCCTTTGAAGCCGGCGGTTGGCAAGACCTTGCCAGTGGCACCCTATGGCGTTGAAATGAAGCCTGGCGCAGTGGCCTTGCTAAAATCCACCCCGCAAGCTGCGCCGGAACGCAGCGTCGAACTTCGAAAACGGTCTGAGGAACGCCTCCAAGACCCCTTCGACCTGCCCCCTTCCGACGATAAGTAAGAACCCAAACCGATGGATCATTTTGAATATCAGAACGGCGTTCTGTGCGCTGAAGACGTGCCGCTGGGCACAATCGCCGATGCTGTTGGCACCCCAGTTTACGTCTATTCGCGCGCCACGCTGGAACGTCATGCCCGGGCCTTCAAGGCCGGGCTGGCACATTTGCCCAAGGTCCACATTGCCTTTGCGATCAAAGCCAATCCCAACCTGGCCGTGCTTAAGGTGATGAGCCGCGAAGGGCTGGGCGCTGATGTGGTTTCCGGCGGCGAACTGGCCCGGGCGCTGGCTGCCGGGATGACCGGGCCCGATATCGTCTTTTCCGGCGTAGGCAAGACTGCCGCAGAGATGGTCCAGGGGCTTGAGGCCGGGATCGGACAATTCAATATCGAGAGCGAGGAAGAGGGCATAGAGCTTGCCGCTATCGCTGCGGCACGGGGGCTGCGGGCGGTCTGCGCGCTGCGCGTCAATCCCGATGTCGATGCCCGGACGCATGAGAAGATTTCAACCGGCAAGGCTGAAAACAAGTTTGGAGTCCCGATTGATCGCGCTGCCGGGATCTATACCCGGCTGGCGGTGCTGCCGGGCATCGAAATGCGCGGTGTGGCGGTGCATATCGGCAGCCAACTTCAGCAATTGCAACCGCTTGAAGACGCCTTCATCAAACTGGGTGAATTGATCGCAGAGCTGCGCGCGGGCGGGCAAAGCGTGACCCATGCCGATCTTGGGGGCGGGCTGGGCGTACCGTACAAGGCGGGCGATGTGTTTCCTTCTCCGGCTGAATACGGGGCCATGGTTGGCCGGGTCTGCAGCCAATGGGACGTTACCTTGATGTTCGAGCCGGGCCGCGTCATCTGCGGCAATGCCGGCGTACTGCTTACCCGGGTGATCCGGGTCAAGCGCAGCTCAAACGGTGCGCCCTTTGTGGTGGTCGATGCGGCGATGAACGATCTGGCACGGCCTGCGATGTACGGCGCCTGGCATGATATCGATGCAGTGGTTCCCAGCGGCAGCCGGATGATCGCCAATGTGGTCGGCCCGATCTGCGAAACCGGCGATACCTTTGCGATGGGCCGCGATATCGATGCGCTGGAGGCCGGCGATCTGGCGGTGTTCCGCACGGCCGGGGCATACGGCGCCACCATGGCCAGTTCTTACAACAGCCGCGGTTTCGTGTGTGAAGTGATGGTTGATGGAGCCAAATTTGCGGTGGTGGCCGATCGGATCCTGCCCGCAGCGATCACCGCGGCAGAGCGTGTTCCGGAATGGCTTGAATGATGCATAGCCTGCCCTTGCTATTCCGTATCGCCGGCAAGACGGTGATCGTACTGGGCGAGGGCGAGCCAGCTGATGCCAAGCGGCGATTGCTTGAGCGGGCCGGGGCGGCTTTGACCACAGATGAGAATGCCGCCGCCTGCCTGGCTTTCGTGGCGCTCGATCAGCCGGAAGGCGCTGCCGGGCGGCTCAGGGCGCGCGGCGTTGCAGTCAACGTCGTAGATCGGCCGGAGCTTTGCGATTTCACCGTGCCAAGCATTCTGGAACGCGGGCCGGTGCTGATCGCGGTCGGAACCGGCGGGGTTTCAGCCGGGTTGGCCAAAGCACTGCGGATGCGGCTGGAAGGGGTTCTGCCGCAGTCGCTAGGTGATCTGGCCGAACGACTTGGCGCAGCGCGGGCCAGCCTGCGCCAGCGCTGGACCAATGGCGCAGAACGCCGCCGCGCGCTTGATGATGCGCTTGCTGGCGGCGGTCCGCTCGATCCGCTTGATGCAGCCAGCGCGGGCCGGTTCGATGCATGGCTGGAAGGTGCCGTGGATGGCGGTGACGGTCGGTTCGAATTCACCGTACACTCCGATGATCCTGATGACCTTACGCTGCGTCAGGCGCGCTGGCTGGCAAGCGCCGATGCGGTATTCCATGAATCTGCCGTGGCCGAGCCACTGTTGGTTCGGGCGCGGGCCGATGCCGTGCGTCACGAACTGGCTTCGGAGCAGCAAGCGCCCGCACTTAAAGGCCGTGTCGTGGTTATTCGTCGGGGCTGAGCAGCACTTTCATTTGCGCCAGTGCGATCGGTTTCTTGCGGTCATCCTGCCAGGCTTCGGCATTGACCAGCGCCACGCGCCGGCCGGCCCGTGTAACGGTCCCGCACGCGAATGTCCGCTGCTCTGTCCCACCGCGCATGAATTCCACCTGGATGTTTACCGGCTTCAGCTTCATCGTTTCGCCGCGTCGTTCCAGCTGTGCCCGCAGCGCAGCGATCGCGGCCATTTCCATCAAGCCGCTCATCGCGCCGCCGTGTAGGAACCCTGGCCGGCCGGCCACCCGATCCGAATAGTCAAAAAAGAGGATCGGCACGCCGTCCTCGTCATGATCAAGCGCAATGCCCAGCGCCTGTGCATACGGAGGCAGCGCCGCGCTCACAGATATGTTCCGTGGGTGGCCATGAAGGTTCCGATTACATGGGCGACCGGATCGTCAGGATCGCCATCATGGGCAATTCCGCGGATAAAGGCGATGGTCCGGGTCAGCTTGTAGCATTCGCCATGCCCGATCACGGTTTTGCCAGGCTGGGCCGCGCGCATGTAATCGACCCGCAGATCCAGCGTCGCGTGGGGTACGAAGCGCCCTGAAAAGGTCCATACCGACATCGATGTTGCGTTGTCCATCAGGCTGATGATCGGCCCCGATGCAAGCACTCCGGTTTGTGCAACCCCAACCAGTTCCTCACGCCAGGGCAGACTAAGCTCTACCCAATCCGGGCCATGATCGTGATAGCCTATTCCCAGCCAACCACCATGGCCAAGGCGGGTCATCAGCTTGGACGCGCGGGCCGGATCAAAGACGAACCCGGCGGGCAGATCGTGCAGGCTTTTGGCAGTTTCCGGCGAATTCATGATTGCTTCTGTGGTGCTCCGAAGGGCCGATTACAATCTTTTAATTTCAACCGGCATGCTTTCGGTGCGCAGATTTCGGCAGCGAGGCGTTCCGGCTTCGCGTTTACCGAGCAAGGGGAATGCACATGAATCTTCCAAAGATTGATCTATCGGCGCTGCCGGATCTTGATACGCTGACCAGTGCTTTTGGCAGCATCATGCATACCGGCCGGGTTGGCGGTTCAGACGATACCATCATTGAGATCATGGTGGTTATCTATGAAATTATTATTCAGAGCGGCACCTGATCGGCGGGTCACGGTATGCATATCTCACCCGAACTGCAGGCGCTGCGGAGCAATGATGCTCCGCAGCGCCATACCCAAAGCGAACTGCTTGATCTGCTGAGAGGCTGGTTCGGCGGCCAAATCGCCACCGGGGTAGAGAGCCAGTTTCAGCGGTTCGCCCAGGGAGAGGCGCTGACTGAGCTGCCGGCATTGTCGCAGCTGTTCGCTCCGGGGCAGTCGCACGGGTCGGCCTTGGTGGATGATTTTACCGGATGCATGCTGGCGTTCTTGCGCGCGCAGCCGCTTGGGATGGTGCCGCTGCGGCACCGGGTTGACGATTTCGGTGCCGCACTGGTCTTGTGCCGATCAGGCGGCTCCGCATTGGCACTGCATGTGGCTGAAGGGCCGGCTCTGATGCGCCGACCTGCACCGCTTTCGGTGACATTCACCCCCGGGGAGACGCACGAACTGGTTTTGGCTGGAGCGGCAAAAACCAGCCTGGTCACGCTGGACCAAGATCTGCCGGGCCGGGCCGAACTGGGCATCAGGCAGGAATGCATTGCTGCGGGAGACGTGATGAGCCGGGATGGCGCCCGCGAATGCCAGATTGTGCAATCGGTCAGCGGGGCGCTGGTTTCGTTAAAGCTGCAGCGCCGCAATCAAGATGGCGCGCTCACCAGAGAGTTTGCATTGGATGACGGGAAATTCCTGCGCCAGGCAGCGGGATCGCCGCGCGAAACCAGGCTGGAACTGGCCGCGGCGCTGCTGGGCCGGATGGGCCGCAGCGATGCCGCCCCGTTGCTGGCGGCCATCGCCCAGGAAGAGGCGAGCCAATCACTGCGCTGGCAAGCGCTAAGAGAATGCCTGGGGCTGGAAACCTCCACCGGATTTTCGGCGCTGTGCACTATCGCCGAAGATGCCGCCGATCCGCTGTCTGGTCCGGCCGGAGCGTTAAGAGCGCAGCTGCTTGAAACCTACCCAGTATTGCAAGGGATCACCGAATGCCGCGTTTGATCGAGATTGCCGATGACGGCCGGGCGAGTCTGGAGGAAACTGCTGACGCGCTGCGCAGTAAGGGCTGCAACCTGGCCGACGAGGAAAGCTTGCAGCATGCTGCGCTACAGCTGCGCCGGTTGGGCAACGATCCGGATTTCCTGGGCGATATACTGATTGACGAACTGGGCCGCCGCCACCGCGAAGATGTGATGGCAAGCTCTTATGGGCCGCAGGTGATCATGCTGGTGCCTTCGCAAGGTGATTTCTTCATTCGGGCCAATATCTGGCCATCGGCACATGAACACATGGTTCGTGCCAGCGGAGATGCCGCCTTTGCGATTGGCTTGCCGCATGATCACAATTTCAGCTTTCTGACCCTGGGCTATTTCGGCCCCGGGTATTGGAGCGACTATTATGAGTATGACTGCGAGGAGGTAGCCGGGTGGCGCGGTGAACCGGTTCCTTCGCTGAAATTCATTGAGCGAGCCTGCCTGTCTCCCGGCAAGATCCAGCTCTACCGCGCGCATTTAGATGTGCATGCACAGTATCCTGCGGATTCGCTTTCGGTATCGCTCAACATCATGCAGGTGCAAGGCGCACAGGGCTGGCTCGATCAATACAAGTTCGATCTGGAAGCGGGATCGATATCTACCATGTTGGCGTCCTCATCGGCCGACGCCTTCTTGCGGATCGCGGTGGGTTTGGGTGGTGCCGAAGCGCTCGATTTGGCCGAATGCTTTGCCCGTTCACACCCCAGTGACCGGTTGCGGCTGACGGCGTGGGATGCGCTTGCGGCAAGGCAACAGGATCTGGCCGAGCGTGATGCATTGTGGGCCAGTGCAGAACAATCGGGCAGCAGGCTGGTGGCAATGGAGGCCAGGGCCCGCCGGGCCGAGCTGGTGAGCTAATTCGCCAAGGCGTCGATTGCAGCCTGCAGGATTACGGCTGCGGCGGCGGAATCAATTCTGGTAGCGCGTTTTGCCCGGCTCATGTCCTGGGCGATCAGCGCGCTCTCTGCGCTGGCCGTGGACCAACGCTCGTCCCAGAGCAGCACCGGAAGATCAAGCGCAGCAGAGATGTTGCGGGCATAGGCCCGGCTTGATTGTGCACGCGGGCCTTCGCTGCCATCCATGTTAAGCGGCAATCCGATCACGATCCCGCCGATGTTGCGTTCACGCACCAGTACAGCCAGCACTTCACGGTCTGCGCCGAATTTTCCGCGTTTAAGCGTCTTTCCGGGAGAGGCAAAACGCCACCCAGCATCGCAGAACGCGGTGCCGATTGTCTGGGTGCCAAGATCAAGCGCCAGCAGCGCGCCGCCAAGCGGCAGTTCTGCGCGAAATTCGCGCGCCAGTGTGGTGATCAGTGCTTGCTCTGCCACGCGGTCGTCCGCCGGGCAAAATCCTGCCGCAGGTTGGTCCAATAGAGCGCATAGTCATAGACGTGGTAGTTGCCGCCGGGCAGCACGAATGGCCCCATATCGGGGCCTGCGCCAATCCGCAGCGATCCATCCGCTGCACAGGTGGCTCCAACCAGTTTGGGGGTGACAAGCGCGCTTTCCAGCGTGGCCGTTGGAACGATTGCGCCAATATTGGCGCTGGCCGAAGCCGATCCGCCAATCCCGCCGGTAAGCGGATTGGAGCAGAGGTAATCTGGCCTGGCGGTTGAACCGGTTCCGGCAAAGCGTTCATAGGCATCACGCATCAGCGATGTGTCGGCGTCGTCAGCAAAACTCAGGTAGCTGATGACGCAGCCGGCCTGATCACTCGTTTCGCAGCCAGAAAGACCCATCGCGGGAAGATCGCGCTGCCTGTCAACCACCCAGCCGATCGCATAAAGCGCTGCCAATCGCCCAGCCAGCGGTGTGCCAGCAATCTTCTCGCGCACCAGTCGCTTGGCCAGGAAAGAACCCTGACTGTGCCCGGCGATCACGATCGGTCGGCCTTTTGGCTGGGCGGCCACAAACACATCAAAGGCGCTGGCCACATCGGAATAGGCCAGATCCAGCGCCTGCCGCGCTTCGGGCTTGTCGGTTACAAAAGCCCCGAATGCAGCCTGGCGATAGCGCGGTGCCCAAATTTCGGCGGCGCGGCCGAACACGCTGGCATTTGCGCGGGTGACGATTAGCCCGATCCGTTTGGCTTCGGGATCATCCAACGGTGCATTCCAGTGATCGCGTTTGAGGTAGCTGGTCGGGTGGATAAAGAACACCGCGGCATCGATCTGCGCGCCATCGGGCACAAAGCCTTCGGGTTGCCAGCGCGCAGGATCCTCGCCCGGCTTGCCAGGGCGGGCATGCCACAATGCCGGATCGGTATAAGCGTTTACGGCCTGTGCCGGCAACGCTTCGAACTGGACGCTGGGGGTCATGGTCAGCCGGGTCAGCTCAGCCGGCCAAAGGCTTAGAGTAAAGCCGGCCGCAATAACTGCCACAATACAAAACGCAATGAAGTACAGAAACTTGCGGGCCAAGGTTCAGGCGCTTTCGTTGCGTTCGGATTGGCGTTCAAGCGCAACCTTGATCATCGCTACCAATGGATCGGCCAGCATCAGCCCCAGCAGACCAAACAAGGCCCCCATGATAAGCTGCGCGCCCAGCACCAGCGCCGGGGCCAGATCGGCGGTATGCTTGGCCACCATCGGAACGATGATATTGCCATCCACCACCTGCACCACCACATAGACAATGACGCAATAGATGCCCATTTCGGCCCCACCCGAAAAGCCGACCAGCACCATCAGCACACCAGAAATCGGGGCGCCGATATTGGGCAGAAAAGCCAACAGGCCAGTCAGCAGGCCCAGCAATCCGGCCATCGGCACGCCATAGGCCGCCAGCAATGCCCAGGTGGCCACGCCTTCGATCAGCATCCCCAGCAACCGTCCAGCCAGCAGCCGGCGCAAGGTTTTGCCCATGATCGTTGCGGTGCCTTCAAAATGTTCACGCTCATTGCTGGGCAGCAGCCAGGCGAAGCCGCGGCGATAGAGCTGCGGTTCGACCGCGAAATAAATTGCCATCACCGCGATCAGGAATGCAGTGGTAAAGGCTCCGATCACCCCGCCGACCGCACTGGTTAACTGGCCAACCCCGCCCAGTGCCTTTTCGATCAGGCCTTCCATCGATTGCATATCGAAATGGACACCCTGACCCTTGAGCCAGGACAAGATCTTGAGCGTTTGATCCTTGACCGTGCCGGGCAGCTGCGCTGCTTCTGCCGCGATCGAAGTGCCGGCGAACATCGCCACCCAGAACAGGAAAGCCAAGGTTAGCAGCAGCACCAGGCCGACCCGCCAGCCGCGCCCGATCGGCAGCACCCGGCCTAGCAGGCGCGCCCCGCCATCGATCATTGCGGCAAACACCATCCCGCCAAAGATGACCAGCAGCGGCTGCGCCAGATAGATTGCCAATGCCAATGTAGCCGCCAGCCCGATCCACACCGCTGCTCGCTTGAATTCACCGCGCAGGATCGGATCGGAAATATCGCTTGGCCCGGCTTGAACTGGTGCGGCGTCTTTGCGCGGCCTGGCAGATCGAACTGGGCGGGCTTTGGTTTCGGCCATTACTTGCCTTTCACGATATGCACCGGTCGCAGGCTGCTCCACGAACGCCCCCCACGCAAGGCCTGCCAGAACGAATAGGGGCTGCGGCCTTGATCGCCATTGAGCGAAAAGGTGATGAATTCGGCCCGCCCGCCCACATCGGACAGCGGCACCGGACCGCCCAGGCCATCGCGCTCCGTTGGAAAGCGGCTGTCTGCTGAATGGTTGCGGTTGTCTCCCATCAGAAAGACGTGGCCCATCGGCACTGTGATTTCGGCCATGTTATCGGCTTCGGGATCAATCCTGTCCTTGATGATCAGATAGGTCGCGCCGCCAGGCAAGGTTTCGCGCAAGGTCGGCAGCTCCAGCACCTTGCGGCCCGATGGCAGCTTGCGTTCAAATTGCGCGAACTCATCATAGCAGTGATAAGGGACCGCCCGGTCTTCGCACATCAGCTGCGGGTCGGCGGCCAGCTGCACGTTTGGTTCAACCGCCTGGGGCACGGCTTTGCCGTTGAGCACGATCTGGCCATTGACCACAGCGATCCGGTCCCCCGGCAGAGCGACCACCCGCTTGATCAGATCATCGGTGCGGTTGCGCGGCACCACGATCACGATATCGCCGTATCCCGGTGTTGCCGGCAGAAACCGCCGCGTGCTGCGCGGAAAAACGTGAAAACTGGCGGAGGCCCAGTTGAATCCATAAGGGAATTTGGAAACCACCAGCCGGTCACCCACCAGCAGGTTGGGCATCATCGAGATTGAGGGGATGTAGAACGGTTTGGCGATAAAACTGTGGAACGATAGCACCGCAAACAGCATCCAGAACAGCCCCTTGATCTCGCCGATCCAGTCCAGCGGGGGGCCGGGATCCTCGGCGGAAACGGCAGACGTGGGGACGCCGTATTCTGTGTCCCCTTTTACATCAGCACAGATGGTCTCGGCTGCTTGGTCTTCGGTCACAATTTGCGGGCCTCGATAACCACAAAGGCCTGCGCCCAAGGGTGGTCGTCTGTAAGAGTAAGATGAATCACCGGCTCATGCCCGTCTGGCACGATTGCGGCAAGGCGGCTGGCAGCGCCGCCGGTGAGTTGCAGCGTGGGTGCGCCGGACGCAGCATTGATCACGCCGATGTCCTTCATGAACACTCCAGCCTTGAACCCAGTGCCAACGGCCTTGGAAAAAGCCTCCTTGGCAGCAAAACGTTTGGCCAGCGTGCCAGCTTTGGTAAAGGGCCGCCGTGCCGCCTTGGCGCGTTCCGTTTCGGTAAAGACCCGGTTCTCAAACCGCTCGCCAAAGCGGTCGAGCGAGGCCTGGATCCGCTCGATGTTGCACAGGTCTGAGCCGATTGAGACGATCACGGGCGCGCCGCATCCATCAGTTCGCGCATCCTAAGCACCGCTGGCTCCAGCCCGCAGAAGATTGCTTCGCCGATCAGGTAATGGCCAATGTTGAGCTCGGCCAGTTGCGGGATCGCGGCAACAGGTTGGACGTTTTCATAGGTCAGTCCGTGCCCGGCATGCGGCTCAATCCCGTTCTTGGCGGCCAGCGCAGCCATATCGGCCAAGCGCTTCAGTTCGGCGGCGATCGCTTCGCCCGTCGCATGGGCATATTCGCCGGTGTGCAATTCCACCACCGGGGCTTTCAGCATCATCGCGGCTTCGATCTGGCGTTCGTCAGGTGCGATGAACAGGCTGACCCGGATCCCGGCATCGCTTAGCCGCTGGATCAGCGGATAGAGCCGGTTGTGCTGCCCGGCGGCATCCAGCCCGCCTTCGGTTGTGCGCTCCTCGCGCCGTTCGGGTACGATGCAGGCGGCGTGCGGCTTGTGGCGCAGCGCGATTTCCAGCATCTCGTCGGTTGCGGCCATTTCCAGATTGAGCGGCAGATTGGTCGCGGCCTGGATCCGGGCCAGATCCTCATCGCGGATATGGCGGCGGTCCTCACGCAAATGCGCAGTGATCCCGTCACCACCGCAGCGCGCCACGATTTCCGCCGCGCGCACCGGATCTGGATGATCCCAGCCGCGGGCGTTGCGGATGGTCGCAACGTGATCGATGTTCACGCCAAGTCTAAGTCTATCGGGGCGGAGGCTTGCTGGAATCACGGCTTGGCACGGCTCCCCGGTTTGATCGCAGACGATGCTGCCAGTTCAGGCGGCAATTCGTCGGCGGCATAGGTTGGGAAATTGATGGCGATCAGCGGGAAAAACGGCACGCCCAGATCGACCGAGCCGGCAGACCGGTCGACCAGCGCCGCGCTGGCGATCACCTTGCCGCCAGCTTCCTCGATGCAGCGAATCGCTTCGCGGCCCGACAGGCCGGTGGTGACGACATCTTCAACCATCAGCACTTTTTCGCCCGGCTCGATCGAAAAGCCGCGGCGCAGCTCAAACGTGCCTTCGGGTCGCTCAACAAAAATCGCCTCGATCCCCAGCGTGCGGCCCATTTCGTGGCCGATTATCACCCCGCCCATGGCCGGCGAAACAACCTTGGTCAGCTCTTTTCTAAGCTCACGCGGGATTCGCGCTGCCAGCGCTTCGGCCAGTCTTCCAGCGCGCATCGGATCGGCCAGAACCCGCGCACATTGCAGGTAATGTGCGCTGTGGCGGCCCGATGACAGCAAGAAATGCCCTTCGAGCAAGGCCTTGCTGGCCCGGAATTCTGCCAGCACTTCTTCGTCCTGCATTGTAACTCGCCGCCTTTCGTATGTTTGGAGGACCGGGAGGGGTGGTTTTCCCGAACCAACAAAAATTCCCCTAGAGGCGCTTGAGGTGCCCGTAAAGCGCGCGTATAGGCCGCGTGAAATTGAGATTCCATGGGGGGCGAGGGGAAGCACGTTAGGGCTCCGTTCGGCCGAACAAGCGAAAGCAAGAGGAACGATGGCGATCGGTCATACTGCCCGCACAGCGGGAAGCATATTCAAGGCAATTGGACTGTCGCTGGCCCTGATGGTTGGCGCGTCTGCTGCGCATGCGGCGCCGGCAACGGTCGCTCCTGCTGATGCGGCAGCAGCAGAAAAGGCGGCCCCGGTTGCCGCTGCGCCGGTTGTGATCGCAGCGCCAGCAGCTCCGGCCGCCCCGGCGATTGATCCCAACGATCCCCACTTCAAGGTTGCGCCGGGCGGTTACACCCCGATGAAACCAGTCGAAGGCGTTGGCATGCCGGTTTCCGGCGGGCTGGATGTGCAAACCCAGTTTTCGCCCACCGGCCATCAGGCGCAATCGATGCACAACGGGCTGGTCTGGGTGATGGTGATCATCACGATTTTTGTGTTGCTGTTGCTGCTGATCGTGATTTTCCGCTTCAACAAGCGGGCTAATCCGGTTCCTTCGCAGACCGCGCACAACACGCTGCTGGAAGTGCTGTGGACCGGACTCCCGATCTTGATCTTGGTTGCAATTTCGGTGCCTTCGGTCAGCCTGCTCAAGGCCCAGTTCAAGGATCCGGGCAAAACGGCCCTGACGATCAAGGCCACGGGCAACCAATGGTATTGGACCTATACTTATCCGGACAATGGCGGGTTCGAAGTGATTTCGAATATGCTGAAGGAAAAGAATGAGGTTCAGCCGGGCGAACGCTTTCGCACTGACGATGACGGGCCAGAGCAGCTGGCCGCCGATAACCGCATTGTTGTGCCGGTGGGCGAAGACATCCGCCTTCAGGTGATCGGGTCCGACGTGATTCACGCCTTTGCCGTGCCTTCGCTGTGGCTCAAGATCGATGCCGTGCCGGGCCGGCTTAACGAACGCTTCGTCCATATCGAGAAGCCGGGCGTTTATTTCGGCCAGTGCAGCGAACTGTGCGGCGCGCGGCATGGCTATATGCCGATTGTGATCGAGGCGCTTCCTCGTGACAAATACAACGCCTGGGTCATCGCCCAGGGCGGCAAGATCGATGGGGCTCCCGATGCCCCGGCTGCCGCAGACGCTACCAAACCCGCCGCTGGGGCAAAGCCTGCCGAAGCCGGCAAGCCTGCCCGCTAAGCGCGCCCAAGAAATCGAGCGAAAGAAGGTTCAATTCCATGGCCACCACCGCTGAACACTCTTCGGCTCACGCCGACGACCATCACGCCGATCATGATCACAAGCCGGCATTTTTTGCCCGCTGGTTCATGTCCACCAACCACAAGGATATCGGTACGCTGTACCTGATCTTCGCGATTTTCGCGGGGATCATCGGTGGGGCCGTTTCGGGCTTGATGCGCTGGGAACTGAACGAGCCGGGCATTCAGGTGCTGGGCAAAGTTGCGGCATTCCTGGGTGAACCGGGTGCCAGCTTTGATGCACAGCTGCATCTGTGGAACGTCCTGATCACCGCGCACGGCCTGATCATGGTGTTCTTCCTGGTTATGCCGGCGATTATTGGCGGATTTGGCAACTGGTTCGTGCCGCTGATGATCGGCGCGCCGGATATGGCCTTCCCGCGGATGAACAATATCTCGTTCTGGCTGACTGTTTCAGGCTTTTGCAGCCTGATGATTTCGGCATTTGTCCCCGGTGATCCAACCGGTAACGGCGCCGGGATCGGCTGGACCGCCTATGCCCCGCTATCGACCTATGGATCGGTTGGTCCGGCGACGGACTTTGCAATATTCTCGCTCCACCTGGCCGGCGCGGCCTCGATCATGGGGGCGATCAATTTCATCACCACCATCTTCAACATGCGCGCACCGGGGATGACCCTGCACAAGATGCCGCTGTTCGTCTGGTCGGTGCTGGTAACAGCGTTCCTGCTGCTGCTGGCACTGCCGGTGCTGGCTGCGGCGATCACCATGCTGATCACCGATCGCAATTTTGGGACCACCTTCTTTGATCACAAGGGCGGCGGCGATCCTGAACTGTTCCAGCATCTGTTCTGGTTCTTCGGCCATCCTGAAGTGTACATCATGATCCTGCCGGCCTTCGGCATCATCAGCCAGATCATCTCGACCTTCTCCAAGAAGCCGGTGTTCGGATATCTGGGAATGGCCTATGCGATGGTCGCGATTGGCGTGGTCGGGTTCGTCGTCTGGGCGCACCATATGTTCACCACCGGGATGACTCTGGATACCAAGATGTACTTCACGCTCGCCACGATGGTGATCGCGGTGCCAACCGGTATCAAGATCTTCAGCTGGATTGCAACGATGTGGGGCGGCTCGATCGAATTCAAAAGCCCGATGGTCTGGGCAATCGGTTTCATCTTCCTGTTCACCGTAGGCGGCGTGACCGGCGTCTATCTGGCCAATGGCGGAATCGATGATGTGGTGCATGATACCTACTTCGTGGTTGCCCACTTCCACTATGTGCTTTCGCTTGGCGCGGTGACCGGGCTGTTTGCCGGGTTCTACTATTGGTTCCCCAAGATGAGCGGACGGATGCACAGCGAATTTCTGGCGCATCTGCACTTCTGGGTGTTCTTCATCGGCGTGAACATGATCTTCTTCCCGCAGCACTTCCTGGGTCTGCAAGGCATGCCGCGCCGTTATCCGGATTATGCCCCGGCCTATGAATACTGGAATCACTGGTCTTCGCTGGGCTATCTGGTGATGGCCAGCTCGATGCTGATCTGGTTTGCCAACATCATCTACTCGTTTACCGCCGGCAAGAAGGCCGAAGGGAACTATTGGGGCGAAGGCGCGACCACGCTGGAATGGACCCTGTCCAGCCCGCCGCCGTTCCACCAGTTTGAAACCCTCCCGGTGATCGAGGATAACGACCACCATTGATCCCGGCCTTCGTGCTGGACAGAAAGCGCCCCGGCCCGCAAGGTGCCGGGGCGCTTTGTTTTGGAGGGATGCGAATGCCGCCATTTCTGATTGTCGATGTTGGCGGGGTGCGCTTGCGCTGCGTGGTCGAGGGTACCGGGCCATTGGTCATCATGGTCCACGGCTTCCCCGAAAGCTGGTATTCCTGGCGCCATCAGATCGGGCCAATCGCCAAGGCCGGTTTCACGGCCTGCGCGATTGATGTGCGCGGCTATGGCGGCTCGGACAAGCCGCCCAGGGTTGAAGACTATACGCTGCAAGCCATCGCGCAGGATCTGATCGGTCTGGCTGATTTCCTTTCTCCCGACCAGCCGGTGGTTCTGATCGGCCATGATTGGGGCGCGCCAATAGTCTGGAACACAGCGTTCACCCAGCCCGAGCGGATCCGCGCTGTCGCGGGGCTATCGGTGCCGTTTTCAGGCGCGCCGATGCGGCCCTTTACCGAGGTATTCCGGGAACATTTCACCAGCCAGGGCCGGTTCTTCTATCAGGAATATTTTCAGGAACCCGGCGTTGCCGAAGCTGAGGCCGAGGCGGACCCGCGCGATTTTGTGGCGCGAATGATGTATTCGATCTCTGGCGATGTGGCGCCGGGCGATTACTGGAACAAGCCGCTGGGTGCTACGTTTCTAGAGGACTTGCCCGATCCGCACCCGGTGCCCTGGTTGAGCGCGGCTGACCTCGATTATTACGAGGCAGAATTCAAGGCATCAGGCTTTCGCGGGCCGCTGAACCGTTATCGGAATCACGAGCTTGACTATGATTGGCTTAAGCCAATGCAGGGCAAGCAGCTGGAACAGCCGTGCCTGTTCATCGGCGGCACCCGCGATCCTGCGACCACGCTGTTCGGCGCAGTAGCCGATCCGGTGGCGATGATGCGGATGTTTGCGCCCAAGGTTGAAGGCCATGTGCTGGCCGGGGCTGGGCATTGGACCCAGCAGGAACGCCCCGAAGCGGTGAACCTGCTGTTGCTCGACTGGCTGGGGCGGCTCTAGCCCCTTTCCAGCGCTGTGTGACAGGCCTATAGGCCGCGCCATGCCTTTTGCTTCAGCCCCGCCGATTCCTTTGCCTGCCGATTGGCGCGATTTCCTGTCGTTGACCAAACCCAGGGTGATGAGCCTGGTGGTTTTCACAGGACTGTGCGGCATGCTGGCTGCGCCCATTTCGGTTAATCCGGTGCTGGGGTTTGTAGCGATCCTGTGCATTGCGGTTGGGGCGGGCGGATCGGGCGCGCTTAACCAGTGGTGGGAAGCCGATCTTGATGCCAAGATGAAACGCACCAAGGATCGGCCATTGCCGGCCGGGCGGATGGAGCCCACCGCAGCGCGCGATTTCGGGTTGGTCCTGTCGATCGGCTCGGTTCTGGTGATGGGCCTGGCCGTTGGTTGGCTTGCGGCAGCAATTCTGGCGCTGTCTATTGTGTATTACGCCGTGATCTACACGATCTGGCTAAAGCCGCGCACCCCGCAGAATATCGTGATCGGGGGCGGGGCGGGGGCGTTTCCACCGATGATCGGCTGGATCGCGGCAACCGGTGACATCACCCTGATGCCGGTGCTGCTGTTTGCGATTATCTTCTTCTGGACCCCGCCGCATTTCTGGGCGCTCGCACTGTTTGTAGAGACTGACTATGCCGCAGCCGGGGTGCCGATGATGCCGGTAGTGGCCGGGCACCACAGCACCCGGCGCCAGATCCTGGTCTATTCCGTTCTGCTGCTGCCGATCGCGATGGCACCGTTTCTGCTTGCGCTTACCGGGTGGATCTATGGCCTGAGCGCGCTGGTGCTGGGCACGGCGTTCCTGTTCCTCAGCCTGAAAGTCGCGACCTTCCGCAATGCGGCGAACGATGCCGATATGCGCGCGGAAAAACGCCTCTTTGCCTTTTCGGTCATCTACCTTTTCGCGCTGTTTGGCGCATTGGTGGCCGATCGCCTGATCCTTGGAGTCTCTGCATGACCGAACCTGATCCGATGGAACAACGCCGCCGTATCATTTGCGGGCGCAACGCCGCGCTTGGATTGGTCTTGCTGGCATTGGTAGTGCTGTTTTTTGCGATCACCATTGTCAAGCGAATGGCCTGAACATGGCGCTTTCGGTCGCGATTGATCCGCGCAGGAATCGCCGTGTTGCGCTTTATGCCGGCGCGGTTGCGCTCAGCATGCTGGGCCTTGGTTTCGCGTCGGTCCCGCTTTATCGGATGTTCTGCGAGGCGACTGGTTTTGGCGGTACCACCCAGCGCGCCAGCACGACCGAGGCCGAAGCAGTACAAGTGGCCGATCAGACCATTTCGGTACGGTTTGATGGGAATGTTGCAGCGGGCATGCCGTGGCAGTTCGGCCCTGACCAGGTCACCGCGGAAATGCGGATTGGTGAGCGCAAGCTCGCCTATTTCACCGCCAGGAACCTTTCTGACCGGCCGATAACCGGGGTGGCGAGCTTCAATGTCGAGCCCGAATATGCGGCGCGCTATTTCATGAAGATCCAATGTTTCTGTTTCAATCTGCAAACGCTGCAGCCCGGCCAGACGGTGAGTATGCCAGTCAACTACTATGTCGATCCCGCAATCCTGAACGATGCCGATGCCTCTCAGGTCAAACAGATCACACTGAGCTATACTTTTCACGTATCGACCGATCAGTCGGCAGCGACGGGGAAAGACGCATCAAAGGCACTGGACCGGGGCACATCGGCGCGATAAGGGCACTTTGCATTCTACGTCGGCGGGGCGGCCTGCCGGCATTTTCGATAACAGGGATCTGATCCGTCATGGCCGGCAAGACCAACCACCAATACCACATCCTCGCTCCCGATATCATGCCGTTGATGGGCGCACTTACCGCGCTGGTGATGACCAGCGGGCTGGTGATGTTCATGCATGATATGCCGGTTGGGAAATTCGTATTTCCGCTTGGTTTTGCGGGCGTGCTGTTCACCATGTGGCAGTGGTGGTCGAAAGTAATCACTGAAGCGCATCAGGGCCACCATACCCCGGTGGTGCAGTTGCATCTGCGTTATGGCATGATCCTGTTTATCGCTTCAGAAGTTATGTTCTTCGTCGGCTGGTTCTGGGCCTTCTTCGATTTTTCGCTGTTCCCATCGGCCCTGTCTGAAGTTGTAGCCGGGCAATGGCCGCCCAAGGCGATCGAAGCGGTGATGAACGCGTTTGATCTGCCGTTGCTCAATACGCTGATTCTGCTGTGCTCGGGCACTACGGTTACCTGGGCGCACCACAGCCTGATCCATGGTGATCGCGATGGGTTGAAAAAGGGCTTGTGGGCCACGATTCTGCTGGGCCTGCTGTTCAGCGGTATCCAGGCCTATGAATATGCCGGTGCACCGTTTGCCTTCGGTCAGAACACCTATGGCAGCGCCTTTTACATGGCCACCGGGTTCCACGGTTTCCATGTGATCATCGGCACGATCTTTCTGATCGTCTGCCTCAAGCGCGCCTACAACGGCGATTTCACTCCCAAGCACCACTTCGGCTTCGAAGCGGCGGCGTGGTACTGGCACTTCGTTGACGTGGTGTGGCTGTTCCTGTTCATCGCAGTCTATGTCTGGGGCGGCTGGGGCCACCCGGTCCACTGATTTGACTGGCGTTCCGCCTGATCAAAAGGGGCAGCCGGGCATTGCCCAGGCTGCCTTTTTTGCGCTCTGCCCGAAATGCGGGGCCAAGGGTCTGTTTCGTGGGCTGACTGGGTTCGCACCGAAATGCGGCTCTTGCGGGCTCGATTACCAAAGCTTCAATGTCGGCGACGGCCCAGCGGCGTTTCTGACCATGGTAATCGGCGCAATCGTCGTTGGTTTGGCGCTGTGGGTCCAATCGACGTTTGAACCGCCGCTGTGGGTTCATCTGGTGCTTTGGGCACCAATGATCCTGGGTGCAACGCTGTGGGGCCTTCGGCTTGCCAAGGCAGCGCTGTTGGCGGCAGAATTTCAGCGCGGTGCGGCTGAGGCTGCTGGCGAAGATCTGCGCAAGCCATGATCCTGAAGCGCGTTCCGGTGATTCCAACGCTGCTGGTGCTAGCGGCGGTGGCGGTGATGGTCCGGCTGGGGTTCTGGCAGCTTGACCGGATGCATCAGAAGGACACCATGCTGACGCAGTTCGAGACTGCCCTGGCCGATCCGCCAGACGGGTTCGACATGAACCGGGACCAGTTGTACGACTATCCCGATGCCTATGCTCCCGTGCGCGTGCTGTGCGATCATGGCGGCGTGGATCGACCCAAGGCAGGCCGCAACGATCAGGGTAAGCCCGGCTGGGTTCACATTTTTCAATGCACATTTCACACGCCGGCTGGACGCAGCGGCCAGGTGAACGTGACAGGAGGATGGTCTTCGGCACCATCACCGGTGCAGTGGAGCGGCGGCGCGATTACCGGGATTGTCGTGCCCGAAAGCATGACCAACCGGCAGCAATGGCATATCCTGGCCGATCCGCCGCTTGCCGGTCTTCAGGCCAATGCCCGGCCCGATCTGTCAAACATTGCCAACAACCACTGGTCCTATGCGATCCAGTGGTTCCTGTTCGCCGCCACCGCGCTGGTGATCTACGCGCTCGCGCTGCGCAAGCGGCGGCGGGGCGCATAGCAATTTTCGATAAGTCTGCGCGGGCTTGCGGGGTTTTCAATTGCACGCACTATCGCTAACGCCGCCGATCATGGAATATGTCTCAACCCGCGGTGGCGCTCCGGTGCTGGATTTCGAAGGCGCGACGCTGGCTGGCCTGGCCAGCGATGGCGGGCTCTATCTGCCGCGCGAATGGCCGCGCTTCTCAGCCGATGAGATTGCCGCAATGGCCGGGCTTCCTTATGCCGAGCTGGCTGCGCGGATCATGGCGCCGTTCGTGGGCGATAGCCTGACTTACGAACGCCTGCTTGAACTCACCACGCAGGCATACGGCCGCTTTGCGCACAAGGCGGTGACCCCGCTCAAGCAGCTGGATGAGCAGAACTGGCTGCTAGAGCTGTTTCATGGACCGACGCTGGCGTTCAAGGATGTGGCGCTGCAACTGTTGGGGCTGCTGTTTGAAGAATTTCTGGGCCGGGGCGGTGATCCGCTGACGATCGTTGGCGCGACTTCCGGTGATACCGGATCGGCAGCGATCGATGCCGTGGCTGGGCGGGCCAAGATCGATATATTCATGCTCCACCCCAAGGGCCGCGTTTCAGATGTGCAACGCCGGCAGATGACTACGGTGCTGGCTCCCAATGTCCACAACATCGCCATGGACGGCACCTTTGATGATGCCCAGGCCATTGTGAAGCGGATGTTTGGCGACACCGCGATGACCGGGCGCTTTCGGATCGGCGCGGTCAATTCGATCAATTGGGCACGCCTGATGGCGCAAGTGGTCTATTATTTTGCTGCCGCCCTGCAATTGGGTGCGCCGCGCCGCGAAGTGGCATTTGCCGTGCCGACCGGCAATTTCGGCGATGTCTTTGCCGGCTATGTTGCGGCGCAGATGGGGCTGCCGGTGGCGCGGTTGATCGTGGCTACCAACGTCAACGATATTCTGCACCGGGCGCTTTCAACCGGCGATTATTCAGCGGGCACGGTTACCCCCACTGCTGCGCCATCGATGGATATCCAGGTATCTTCAAACTTTGAACGCCTGCTGTTTGATCTGGGCGGACGCGATGGGGCGGCGCTGGCGGCGCAGATGGCAGGATTCGAAAGCACCAAGGCGATGCAATTGACCAACCTGCAACGCGAAGGCGCAGCTCGGCTGTTCTCTTCAGCGCGGGCTACGCCTGACGAAATGAGTCAGGCGATCCGCTGGGGCTGGGAAAACACCGGCGAGTTGCTGGATCCGCACACTGCGATCGGCCTTCATGCCGCGCGCAGCGCAGGGCTGGCGCGCGAAGTTCCGGTGGTAACGCTGGCCACTGCACATCCGGCCAAATTCCGCGATGCGGTTGAACGCGCGACCGGCCAGCGGCCCACGTTACCCAGCCGGATTGGTGAACTGTTCCAGCGTGAAGAGCGCTTGGTGGAGCTGCCGGGCGACTATGCTGCAATTGCCGATTATGTTGCCGCGCACGCCGCGGCACAAGGCTGATGGCCGAATTGATTCTCGATCCCGTGATCATGACGGGGCATGGCTGGGCTGATTACGGTTTGGTCGATTGCGGGCATGGCCGCAAATATGAACGCTATGGCCCCTACAGCTTCATTCGGCCCGAGCCGCAAGCGATGTGGACTCCGCGGCTGGAACACTGGCCTGCCGATGCAGAGTTCGTGCCGGGTAGCGATGAGGACGGCGGCGGGCGCTGGGCCTATGGAAGCCGCGCAGTGCCGCAGGACGGCTGGCCGCTGGCATGGCATGAAGCCAAATTTACTGCCCAGTGCACCCCGTTTCGCCATCTTGGTTTCTTCCCCGATATGGCCCCGGTGTGGGACTGGATGGGAGCGCGGCTGGGCGGGCGCAATGATGCCTCCACGCTGAACCTGTTCGGCTATACCGGGGTTGGCACCCAGGCCTTAAGCCAGTTCGGCCCGGTTACCCATGTTGATGCCAGCAAGAAATCAGTCAGCCAGGCCCGTGCCAACGCTGAACTGGCCGGGATCGCTGATCGGCCGGTGCGCTGGATTGTGGACGATGCCGGTAAATTTGCCGCGCGCGAGGTGCGCCGGGGCAAGCGTTATGACGGGATTATTCTGGATCCGCCCAAATTTGGCCGCGGCCCAGAAGGCGAGGTATGGCGGCTGGAGGAACATCTTCCCGGCCTGCTGGCCGATTGCCGTCAGCTTTTGGATGCAGACAGCCAATTTTTGTTCCTGACGGTTTATGCGGTGCGAATGTCATCCTTGGCATTGATCGGGCTAATCGATGAAATTTTCCGCGACCTGCCCGGCAAACTGGAGCATGGCGATCTGGCGGTGCAAGAAGACGGCGCTGATGGCCGGCTGCTGCCAACTGCGATATTCGCCCGGTGGAGCAACGATTGAATGGCTGATAGCCTGATCCTGGAAGTCGCCGATTTCGAGCACAACGTTCTTACCGGGATATACTCGGAAGAAACCGGCCGTCCGCAGCCGCTGCGCTTTACGATTTTGGTGCGGCTCAAAGCGCAACCGCATTACGAACCGGACACCCCGCTTGAGGCGAGCAAGAACTACATGGACCTCAAGTTGGCTGCGTCTTCGGCCTTTCCGGCAGGCGTGCATTTCAAGCTGATCGAGGCCGTGGCCGATCATGTCTGCGATACGCTGTTCGTTCAGGACGCGCGCGTGGAAGCGGTGACAGTCAAGATCGTCAAACTGGCGATCAGCGAAAATGGCGAAAAGATCGGCATGACGCTAACGCGCGAGCGGCGCTGATGCCCGTGCTGGACGTATCCGGCCTGCCTGAATCCCCCAGCGCGGCGGCGGCGGCGTTTCACTGCGATGTCCTAACTCAGATCAAGCAGCGGCTTGATGCTGGAGAAGGGTGTCTGGTTCTGGCTTTCGATGGCGCCGATTACACCCACAGCGGCTGGAGGCTGGCAATCGTGCAGACATTGGCACGCGAACATACTCCGGCGCGGATCAATGCCATTTCGGGCGGCGGTGCGGCGGCCCGGAATGCGGCCTGCGCCTATCTGGAAACCGCAGAGGGAATTACCGGGCAGTACCTTGTGCTGGATGACGCCGGGGCCGGACTTGTGGTAAGCTCTGCGACATGAGCACAACTGCGCCTTTAATCGACCAGTTTGGTCGCCGGATCAGGTATCTTCGCCTGTCTGTCACCGATCGCTGTGATCTGCGCTGCACCTATTGCATGCCCGAGGCTCAGGTTTTCCTGCCCCGCAAGGATGTACTTAGTCTGGAAGAGCTGGAACAGCTGGCGCTGGGCTTCATTGCGCGCGGCGTAAACAAGATCCGGCTAACCGGTGGTGAACCTTTGGTGCGGCGCGACATGATCGAGCTGGTGCGGGCGCTGGGCCGCCAAATCGGTACGGGGCTGGACGAGCTGACCCTGACCACCAACGCCACCCAGCTGGCCCGTTTTGCCGAAGATCTGCGCAAAGCCGGAGTGCGGCGGATCAATGTCTCGCTTGATACGCTGGACCGCGCAAAATTCACCGCTTTGTCGCGGCGGGACCAATTGCCGCAAGTGCTTGAAGGGATCGATGCAGCGCTGGCAGCGGGCCTTTCGATCAAGCTCAACACCGTGGCGCTGAAAGGCGTTAACGACGCCGAAATTCCAGACTTGATGGCCTGGGCGCATAGTAAAGGCATGGATCATACCTTGATCGAGGTGATGCCGCTGGGCGAAGTTGAGGCTGACCGGTTTGATCAGTACCTGCCGCTCAGCCAGGTGCGCACCGATCTGGAGCAGCGCTTCACCCTTACCACAAGCGATCATCGCAGCGGCGGCCCGGCGCGGTATGTTGATGTGGCAGAAACCGGTGGGCGGCTTGGCTTCATAACCCCGCTGACCAACAATTTTTGCGATGGCTGCAATCGGGTCCGGGTAACGGCCACCGGCCAGCTTTTCGCCTGCCTTGGCGGGACTGAACAGGTGGATCTGCGCGCCGCGCTGCGCAGCGATGATTGCGAAGCAGCGCTTGCCGCCGCGCTGGATATGGCAATGCGGATCAAGCCTGAACGGCACAATTTTGAAATCCGCAATGCCGGCGCCGCACCGGCCTTGGCCCGGCACATGTCGATGACCGGGGGCTAAGGTGGCCCGGCTGGTTTTTCTGGGCAAATTGGCCGATCGGGCCGGGGCGGCTGAAATGGCGGTTGAACCAGGGTTGTTGGCCGGCATTCTGGGCGGGTTGCCAGCGGCGCTGGCCGTGGCGGTGCTGGATGAACGGGTGCGCATTGCGCTGAACGGCGAATTGATCGCAAACCCTGAAAGCATCGAACTGACCGCGGGCGACGAGCTTGCTTTTTTGCCGCCCGTCAGTGGGGGTTAGGGCGTGATTGACGTTCGGCTGCTTGAGGGCGTGTTCAATCCCGGCCAATTTATCGGCCAGTTCACCACTGCCCATCCGGGTTTGGGCGCGGTCTGCACCTTTGTGGGCGAAGTGCGCGGCGAAGGCGGGGTCGAAGCGCTCGAGCTAAGCCACTATGCCCCATTGACCCTGCCGGGCATGGAAAGCCTGGCCGCGCGCGCGGCAGAACGGTTTGGCCTGATGGGGATCCTGATTTTGCACCGGGTTGGCGAACTGCGCCCAGGGGAGCCGATAGTCTGCGTTTCGGCAATCGCCAGCCACCGCCGCGCTGCCTTTGACGCGGCCGACTATGTGATGGATCACCTCAAAAGCAAGGCCTGGTTCTGGAAGCGCGAAAAGCGCGGCGGCGTGTGGAGCTGGATAGAGCCGCGCGCGCAGGATCATGCTGATCTGGCGCGCTGGGACTAATTTCCAAGCCGCTGGCGAAGTCCGCTCAGCACATCATCCTGTCGGCCAACAATTGCAATCACTGTACCGCGGGCCTTGGCGATCGCGGTTACATCCAGGCCCTGGGTGAAGGCCTCGGCAAAAAGCCGGTCAAGCTCGGCCAGCGGGACCATGGTTTCACCGCGGGCTGCCTCAAGCTCTGATACGGCCATCGTGGCCAATGACCAAGGCTCGCTTCCGATCCGGGCCCGTCCAGCCTGCGCGACCATTCGCTGGGCGGTGGGCTCGCCGCGCCGGAACCGGGCATCGCCCCGGCCTGCCTGTGCCAGCAGCGAATCGATCTGCCCGAGAACCGCTGCATCGGGCTGGGCCAACGGCGTCTGCGCCGGTGCTGCATCAGGCACGCCATATATAGCCGTAACACGTTCGGCCGGGCGCTTGGCCAGCGAAGGATATTCGCCTATACTTTGCGAGCAGGCGCCCAGCGCGATGGCTGCAAATAGGGGCAGGGCAAAAGAAGAGCTGTACCGCATGGCTTTGCGCATAGCATGGCTTGCAGAACTTGCCAGTATGCGCCTTGTGGGCGTTGACAGTAATGGCACCTTCGACTAGGGGCTGCCCTTCTTTCGGACCCCCTGCCATAGGTTTGGGGCCGATGTGCTGCCCGAATCGCCGGGTGGTTTGATGCTAGAGAACGGATAAGAGCACCATGTTCGCAGTAGTGCGCACGGGCGGCAAACAATACCGGGTTGCCGCCGGCGATAAAATCGCGGTCGAAAAGCTGGCTGGTGAAGCCGGTGAGACCATTACCCTTTCCGACGTCCTGCTTGCAGGTGACGGCGGCGAAGTGAAGGACGCCAAGGGCGTTGTCGTTTCGGCCGAAATCATCGCCCAGGCGAAGAGCGAAAAGGTGATCGTTTTCAAGAAGCGTCGCCGCCACAACTATCGCCGCAAGGCCGGCCACCGCCAGCAGTTGACCCTGCTGCGCATCGTGGCGGTTGGTGGTGAAGCCAAAAAGGCTGCTGCTCCCAAGAAGGAAGCTGAGCCCAAGGTTGAAGCTGCTGCAGCTGAAAAGCCCGTCAAGAAAGCCCCCGCCAAGAAGGCCGATGCGGCCGGCGCGGCTGAATAAGATTTCGGAGTAGATTGAGATGGCACACAAGAAAGCAGGCGGTTCTTCGCGCAACGGTCGCGATTCAGCGGGCCGCCGCCTTGGCGTCAAGAAGTTCGGCGGTCAGGAAGTGATCGGCGGCAATATCATTATCCGCCAGCGCGGGACCAAGGTGTATCCGGGTTCCAATGTTGGTCTGGGCCGGGATCACACCCTGTTTGCGCTGGTCGCAGGCCGCGTGCGCTTTCACCTTGGCAAACTTGGCCGCAAGTACGTCTCGGTCGATATGCCGCAGGCAGCCGAATAGCGGACAGCCGATAACGGGCTGTCCATGATGGATGGTCCCGCCGGGCTTTGAACCGGCCGAATGAGGGAGAGGGGCCAACCCGTCTCCCTTTTTTCGTCTCTCCCTCTGCACGGCTTGATCAGAACGCCCCAATCCGGGTGCACCCTGACGCAAGCCGTAATGGCAATGTCACACGCTGGCGCTAGTGGCCTGCGTGGGGCGAATGGCGGGAGTAGAGAAATGTTCATTCGCAGCGAAAGGCTGTTCCTGAGGCCCGGATGGCCCGAGGACTGGCAGGAATTGCTGGCCCGGATTGATGACGAAGCCGTGATCAAAAATCTGGCCAAAGCACCGTGGCCCTATACCGCCGACGATGCGCGCTATTTTGCCAGCAAGGAGCAGGACAAGCGCCTGCCGCACTTCTTTGTGACGCTGCCGACCAGCAGCGCACCAGCACAGCTGATCGGGTGTGTCGGTTTGGCCGAAGTTGATGGAGAGGTTGAGCTGGGCTATTGGTTCGCTCGTGATCATTGGGGCAAGGGCTATGCCAGCGAGGCTTCCCGCGCAGTGATCGGTCTGGCTCGCACACTGGGCCACCAGCGCTTGATAGCGGGCCATTTCGTTGACAATCCGGCATCGGGCCGGGTGCTTCGCAAGGTTGGTTTCAAACCTACTGGGCAGATCCGCCAACGCTACAGCTTGGCCCGCGGGCACGATGTCCAATCGATCGAGCACGCAATGGAACTGGCCGCGCCGAGCAATTGCGATGGGCCGATGGGCCGGCGCGTGGCGTAAATAACAAGATCCTCTCCATTTGTGGCATTCGCCAAAAATGGAGAGGACATGGTTACTGACCCAACACCGCGTCCGGAAATTCGCTGTCAGCTTTGCCAATCAGCGCCCGGTCATCATGGTTCCAGGGGTGGAAGCCGGGCATGAAATAGGCGAACCATGCGGGGACAATCTTGCGCAGCACACCGGGGGTGCCCAGCAGGTACCAGGCCAGCTTGGCTTTGATCTTCCAGCCTGTAAGCCCGTCCTGCGCCAGCAGTTCCAGTGTGTCCTTCCAGCGGTTGCGGATAAAATTCTGCGTGATGACCAGCATCATCAGGCTCTTGATTCTGTAACGGCGCCAGGTGCTCCAATCGCGGGTGGCGTGCATGAACGTATCGAAGGCAACGCCCTTGTGCTCGATCTCTTCGATTGCATGCCAGCGCCACAGCGCCACCGTTTCGGCATCGCCGCCGGCAAAATGTTTCGGATTGGCCAGAAATTCGTGGGCCATCATTGCGGTGTAGTGTTCCAGCGCCATGGTTGCGCACAGGTTGACGATCGCCGGGCGTTTGCGGATTTCCTGCATCAGCTCTTCGATCCGGGCGTCAATCCTGGCGATATCGTATCCGGCGTCCTGGGCTGCCTTGTTGAGCACAATGTGTTCGCGCGTGTGGTTGATTTCCTGCTTCACGAAAGCCCGAATTTCAGCGTCAAGCTTGGCCGGAACGCCTTCGCGGTGCGCCTTGACCGCCTCGATGAACATCGCCTCGCCGCGCGGAAAGGTGGCGGAAAGGGCATTGTGCCAGGCGGTGGCAATCGGATCGTTGTTCAGCCACCAGCGCGGCGGCGCCTGATCGCGGCCAAAGCGGCGATCGCGCACAACAATCTCAAGATCTGTCGGGGTAGGAACAGCCTTGCCGGCCAGGGCAATGGGTTCTACGTCGAGGGGGAATTTGGTGGGGGCGTTCATAGGCCGCTATTTAAGGCAACTTACACTGATGTCAATAAGGAAACGCCTCACCCAGGAAGAGAGCCGCACCGTGGCGCTGGAAGCCGCGCGTGCGCTGCTGATCGAATTGGGCCCGCAAGCGGTGACGCTGAAGGCTGTAGCTTCGCGAATTGGCCGCACCCATGCCAATTTGCTGCACCATTTCGGATCGGCCGCAGGCCTGCAAAAGGAGCTGGCACAGCATCTTGCTGTCACTATTTGCGCCACGATCGAAGATGCCGTTCTGGCGACCCGCGCTGGTGAGGGATCTCCGCGCGATGTGGTTGATCTGACGTTCGATGCTTTTGACAAGGAAGGCGGCGGCGCGCTGGCCACCTGGATGCTGATGAACGGCAACGAGGATGCGCTTGATCCGCTGCTTGAGGTGATCCACGAATTGGTGGACGATCTGGGTGAGCACGATAGCGGCAAGATGCACGATGTGACGCATGCGCTGTGTCTGATGGCGCTGGGCGATGCCTTGATGGGCGGCCCGTTGGCGCAATCGCTGGGCCTGCCGCGAACGGCCGCGCGCGATATGGCGGAAAAGATGCTGATTGAGGGGGCGATCGCCGCGGGGATTACAGTCGCGGATCAGACTTCAAGCTGAAGCCAACCCGGCCGCCACGCCGCGCGAATTTCCTCCACCCGCAAATGATCCACTGCCAGGCCCAGTTCGGGATAGGCCGCGCGTTGTCGTTTGGGATCACTATCGTTCAGCGCAACCACCATCAGCCGCCGGTTCACCTTTTGCCGCCAGTTCATCCGGGCGGTGTTTTCCTGGCCAACGTAGCAGCCCTTGGTGAAGCTGACCCCGTTTAGCTCAGCCGCGTTGCATTCAAGCCAAAGCAGTTCAGAAAGTTCGGCCTGGCCTTCGCAGATGCCCTGGGAAAGCCGCGCGGCAAGCCATTGATCATCAGCGGTTTCACCGTCTGGATCACCCAGCCAGCGCTGCCCAAGCGCTGCCAGCCTTGGATCCGGTGAGGGGCCACTTGCGGCCTGCCAGTGCACCGCAACTGCCGGATCCACGGCAATCGCAATCCGGCGGCGCAAGCGGTAAAGCGAGAGCCGCTTCACCAGCGCCTCGGCCTGGCTCGCCTCGCAATCGATCAGCAGATCGGCGCCGTCATCCCAGATCAGAAAATCAAACAGCACCTTGCCTTGCGGGTTAAGCAGCGCTGCCCAGACGGGTAGCAAGCCGGCGACATCGTTGGTCACCAAGCCCTGTATAAACCCGCGCACGTCTTCATCGCCCTCCGCAGGGGAAATGCGGATCACGGTGCGGGCAGCAAGGCGGGTTGCGGTCATCAGTGTCTAAGTGGGCGCTGCTGCGGCTGCTGGCAACCGCCGATCAAAACTCTGTGGTGATCCAACCCTGAACGTTGCGCTGGATGTTATAGCCATAGACGCTGCTGCCGTAGGGGATCAGTACGTAGGCATCGAATACGTTGTAGATCCCGACTTTGGCGGTGAAATCCTGCCCGGCCAGTTTGAACCGATAACGCCCGCCAAATCCGAACCGGGTGCCGCCCGGTGCATAGACCGAATTGTCGATCGTGGCATAGGTGCCGCTATCATGGTTCACGTAAGCATCGAGGGTAAGTTTCGGCGCAAACGGCGGGGTCCAATTGATGTTGAAACGGGTGCGCAGCCGAGGTTGCCCAACCGGGCGCAGGCCGACCGGCTGGGCGATCAGCGGCGAGGCCACAACCTGCGGATCCAGCCAAACCCCGCCAGCCACAATCCGCACGTTTTTGGTTGGATTGGTGGTCAGGCTGAATTCGATCCCGCGATTGGTAACCCGGCCCAACTCGCCAAAATGGTTCGCACTGTCGATATCGATATAGGGCTTGGAGATATTGAAGAACCCGGCGATCAATGTGGTGTCCTTGATCGGGGTCCAGCGCAGCCCAAAATCGTATTGCCGGGTGCGGCTGGCCGGCAGAACCTCGTTGGCGTTGCTCGAATAGCCGGGGGCTGATCCCGAATCCTCAAGGCCTCTAACAAAGCTGCCGTACAAGGTCAGCCTGGGGGTGACGGTCAGTGCGGCGCTGAAATAGGGCAGGTTGGCATCGGTGGACCCGCGCGCAGCTGGGCTAAGGGGGGCTTCAACGCGTTTGGAATAATGGGTCCGCAGCAGCCCGGCGGTAAGCTCGCCTATGCCCTTCCACTTGAAGCTGTACGAAAGGCCGCCGCTTAGTTGGCGGGTGAAATCCCCGGTTAGAGGGCCGAACGCGAAGTTGGGTCTAGGGGGCTGGATTTCCTCATTCAATCCGGCCGTGCCCAGATCGATCAGTTCGCCGCCGCCATAACCCGAATCGATCGATCGGCCGCGCAGCGTCAATGTGATCAGATGCTGGCGCGGGCCATCGCCCAGGCGGCGCGATAGCCGCGCCTCGCCGCTCCACGATGCCGAATTGTTCGCTGGTGAGGCAAAGATCTGTCGCTGGGTGGTGGCATCGGGTTCAACGAAGGCCAGGCTGGTAAACCCGCCGGTGCTCGAAAAGCTGGAACGGAACAGCCCGGTGCGGACTGTCCAATCGCCAAGATTGGCATGGCCGACCAGGCCGAATGTGTTCGATTCTGCGTTCGATTGCGCCCAGCGCGGCCCGCCAAAAGTGCCGCGCTTGGGGCGCTGCGGCAGGAAATTGCCATTCGCGATGTAAATCAGCGACGCGGTTTCATCATTGTTTTCCTGATGATTGGCAAAGGCCAGCAATTCCACCCTTGGCGCCGGCCGCCACCGCAGCACGGTGCCGGCGTTCATTCCGGTAGAACCTCCGCCATTGGAATAGTGGTTATCAAAAAGTCCGACCCCGGCGGAAAGCGATAGCGTCTTGCCGGCCAGGGGCAACTGCACATCGAGTTCTGCCCCGCGCGCGCCAAAGCTGTCATAAGACAGGAATGGTGTGGCGCTGGCCTGCTCGCCCGCTTTCTTGAGCGTAAGATCAACCACCCCGGTTGGCGCCGGGAAGGCATAGCCCTGCGCTGCGGTGCCAACCTTGATGGCTGATCCTTCGATTACCCGGCCGCCCAATCCGCCCTGGATATCGAAATACATACCTTCCATCCGGTAGTTGCCAGCGCTGCCTGGAGAAAAGCCGCGTACGTTGCCCTCGTCATAGACCCCGATCTGGTCGTGCCCGGTAGAGGTGCCGAAAGCATCCTCAGCGCTTTCCACGGCATTTTCGGCGTCTTGCGCAAATGCTGCTGCGGGACTGAAAAAGAGCGCCGCACAAGCAACCCCGTGGCGCAGGAATGCGCGATTTCTCATGAGCTTCTCCCCACCTCGTGGAATTGGTGTGTTGCGGCTGTAACACAACTATTGGATCGGTCTTGGACGGGTCGATGGATGGGCTTGCGCGCCCGACGAATGACCTGCGCCGCCATCTGTGCCATGGGCGTTGCATGACGAATCGCCTGATAATCCCGCGCCCCGATGATTGGCATGTCCATTTGCGCGACGGCGCCGTGTTGGCGGGCGTGGCGGTGCATACTGCCCGCCAGTTTGCCCGGGCGATCGTGATGCCCAACCTGCCCACGCCGATCACCACAGTAGCAGCTGCGCTCGCCTATCGCAGCCGGATCATCGCCGCATTGCCGGCCGGCGCCCAGTTCACCCCGCTGATGACTTGCTATCTGACCGACGGGATCGATCCCGATGAACTGGCGCGTGGCCAGGCTGAAGGCGTATTCACTGCAGCCAAGCTATACCCAGCACATGCCACAACCGGATCGGCCCATGGCGTCACCGATGTGCGCAATATCTATTCGGCGTTGGAGCGGATGCAGGATCTGGGCCTGCCGCTGCTGGTTCATGGAGAGGTGACTGACCCGGCGGTGGATATCTTTGACCGCGAAGCCGTGTTCATCGATTCTGTGATGACCGCGCTGGTCAGCGATTTCCCCGCGCTTAAAGTGGTATTCGAGCATATCACCACGCAAGATGCAGCCGATTTCGTGCTGGAAGCCCCCGGCACTGTTGCGGCCACGGTTACACCGCAACATTTGCAGATCAACCGCAACGCGATGTTTGCTGGCGGGATCCGGCCGCACGCCTATTGCCTGCCCGTTGCCAAACGCGAGGTGCACCGGCTGGCGCTGCGCAGAGCGGCAACCTCTGGCAATGCCAAATTTTTCCTCGGCACGGATAGCGCGCCGCATGCTGTTGCGGCAAAGGAGGCAGCCTGCGGTTGTGCCGGTATTTTCAACGCACCCAATGCGCTGGAATGTTATGCTGAAGTGTTCAGCGAAGAAGGCGCGCTGGACCGGTTTGAGGCATTTGCCAGCCGCAATGGCCCGGCTTTCTATGGCCTGCCGGTCAATGCTGAAACAATCACGCTGGAGCGCGGCGAAACGGTGGTGCCCGATTTGATCGACGCAAACGGCACACCAGTGGTGCCCTACCGCGCTGGCGAGGTATTAGGCTGGCGCTTGCTGGGCTGAACGCGAACGCATCAGGATATCCCAGACGAAGACGGCAATTGCGCACCAGATCATCACGAAGCAGGCCAATTGGCTGGGCCTTAGCGGTTCACCGAACACAGTAACGCCCAGCACGAAAACGATTGTAGGCGCGAAAAACTGGGTCATTCCAAGGGTCGAATAATCCATCCGCCGGGCTGCTGCGGCAAACAGCAGCAGCGGGATCCCGGTCATGGCGCCAGAAAAGGCCAGCAGCGCAGATGATCCGGCATCGCGGCCCATTGCGATGCCTTGCGGACCTTGGGCATACCACCATACGGTTAGCAGCGCTGGCACCAGCAGGATCAGCGTTTCTATGGTCAGCCCGGGTAGCGATTCGACTGGCGCCAATTTGCGGACCAGCCCGTAGGCGCAAAAAGTGACTGCAAGTGACAGGCTGATCCACAGCATCTCACGCGCGTCCCAGGCCAGCAACGAAACCCCCAGCGCGGCCAGCGCCACCGCGATCCATTGGCCGCGGGTCAATCGCTCGCCAAGAAACAGCGTTCCGGCAAAAACATTGGCAAGCGGGTTGATGTAATAGCCCAGACTGGCCGCCAGGACCTGGCCCGATTGCACTGCGGCGACATAGATCGTCCAGTTGATCGCAACCAGCAGTGCGCTGAGCGCCAGAAGTGCCAAAACTCGGCGGTTCCGGACCGCACTGCCAAGCGCCGCGAATTGTCGCAACGTCAGCAAAAAGAACAGGCAAACCGGGATTGTGCAGATTACCCGCCAGGCGATGAATTCATAGGCCGGAACCCAGCGCACCAGCAGCAAATAGAGCGGCATAACGCCCCAGATCGTATAAGCGGTGATCGCCATAATCAGACCGGCGTGGCGGTGCGAGGCATAGGTTGCGGGCATGGCAGCGGGGCTAGCGGCGCATCAGCATGCGGGCAAGAGCCGCAGTTGCGAGCCCTGTTCAGAAGCGCCGATTATGGCCTGGATTGCGATCGATCGCACCATTGCGCTTGGCAAGCCAGTATCTTGTGCCCATGTAACTGACCATGTCTGCCTGGCTTGGTCTGGCTGGTTTTCAAGGGGCCTGAAGTGTTGAAGCTGGTTTATCTGTTCCCGGTCGCGCTGTTGGCCTTGGCCGCCTGTTCAGACAGTAAGAGCAACAATGCGCAGGCCAGCCGCGATCCGGTGGTGGCTGACGCGGTGAACGATCCGATCATGGCCGATCCCGATCTTGCCGCGCAAAGCCGCGGCGGATCGGCGCTGACCGGCGGCGGCCCTGCCAGTGCGCAAATTCCTGGGTTCAAGAACACGCCAGAAGAAAAGGCTGCCGCGCTTAATGCCGCAGCAGCGCTGTTCGGCGGCAAGATCGATCCGGCTCCGGTGGCGCAGCAAACCAAGGAAAAGTCACAATTGGCTGGCGCGGAAACGGTTATGGCAACGGCTGAGGCCAGCGGGCTGGGCCGCGGCGCATGCCTGAACAGCTTCCAGTTTTCGGCGATCTGGGCGGCGCGGCTGCCGGCCATGTTGCCGATCTATCCGCGCGGCCATACGATGGTGGCCGGCGGCAGCGATGCGCCGGGTTGCAAGCTGCGTTCGATCCGGTTCGTTACCGTGGTGGCGGTTAGCGATGTTGTGGATTTTTATTCCGCCAGTGCAGCCAAAGCCAAGCTGCCGGTTCAGCGCCGCCGCGAGGGCGCCGATGAAGTGGTGGCCGGGACCAGTGGCAAGCAAGGATATGGCGTTTATGCCCGCCAGCGCGCTGACGGGTTGACCGAGGTCGATCTGATAACCTCTGAGCTTTGAGCTAGTCTTCGCGCAGGCCCACACCGATCAATGCGCGCGGCTGATCCATTTCGGTTGAGGCAACCGGATAGGCGCAATAATCGGCTGCATAATAGGCACTGGGACGATGATTGCCCGAAAGGCCAACCCCGCCAAACGGAGCGCCAGAGCTGGCTCCGTTGGTCGGCCGGTTCCAGTTGATGACCCCGGCCCGGACATTGGCCCAGAACCGGTTGTAATCCTGCGGGCTGCCGCCCACCAATGATGCCGACAGGCCAAACCGGGTGTTGTTCGCTTCAGCGATCGCCTCGTCAAAATCGTCTACCCGGACAATCTGCAGCAAAGGCCCGAACAGTTCGACATCGGGTCGGTCTTTTACCCCGGTGACATCAATGATCGCGGGCGAAAGGAATGGCAGCTTATCATCGGTGCGGACCATGTGCTTGATCGCCTTGCCGCCATGGCTGAGCAGATAAAGGAAGCTCTCGGTCAGCCCATCGGCGGCGGCATTGTCAATCACCGGGCCCATGAACGGGGCGGGATCATCAAACGGCGCACCAACGATAATCCGGTCTGCCAGCCGCTTAACTTCGGCAATTACGGCATCATACATCGATGCCTTGATAATCAGCCGGCGTCCGGCGGTGCAGCGCTGGCCCGCGCTGGTGAATGCCGATTGCACAACAAGCGCGGCGGCATCGGTGATCTTGGGCGTATCCCAGACCACGATTGGATTATTGCCGCCCATTTCCAGCGCCACGATCTTGTCTGGCCGGACAGCCAACCGGCGATTGATCGCAATTCCGGTGTGGGCCGATCCGGTAAACAGGATCCCGTCGATCCCTTCATGGCCAACCAGCGCCTGACCTTCTTCCGGTCCACCAATCAGCAGTTGGACAACGGCCGCGGAAATGCCGGCCCGATGGAAACAGCGAACCAGCAGCTCTGCCGTGGCCGGGGTTTTTTCCGAAGGCTTGAAAACAATCGCATTGCCCGCAATCAGCGCCGGAACGATGTGTCCGTTGGGCAGATGCGCGGGGAAATTGTACGGCCCCAGAACGGCCATCACGCCATGCGGCTTGTGCCGCAGCGAAGCGGTGCCCTGCAAGGCATTGTCAAGCTTGCGCTGGGCCGTGCGTTCAGCGTAGGCGCGGATTGAAATCTCGACCTTGTTGACCACACTTTCAACTTCGGTGCGGGCTTCCCACAGGGGCTTGCCGGTTTCGCGCGCGATTACGGTAGCCAGTTCTTCGGAGGATTTGCGCACTTCGTTGGCGAAGCGGCGCATAAGCTCGATCCGATTGGCCAGTGGCTGTGCGGCCCATGCGGGCCAGGCCCGGCGCGACCGATCGACGATATCATCGACGTTACCATGCTTGCCGCGCCACAGCTCGGCCCCGGTTGCTGGTTCAAACGATACTAGTACTGGAGAGCTCAAGTGATGTCCCCGCCCGCGATTGCCCGCATGTGTTGGTTGCAGTTTGGCCCTTAGCCTTAGAGCAGGAAAATGCAAAGCCTTGCTTAATTTAACAGAAATCGATTTTGCGGCACCTGGCGTGGCCAGTCTTGGGGCTGCAAGCGATACTTGCGCCGGGGCGGCCATCCAGTAAGGAAGTTCTCGCAAGATGACCAGTTCGCCCGCCTTTGTTCCCCTGCCAGCTGAAAGCGGGTTTTCCGATCAGTTCTGGACCAGTCGTGATGGCCTTAGGCTGCACTACCGCGACTATCCCGGTGCGGCAGACCGTCCTGCGCTGTTGTGCCTGCCGGGGCTGACCAGAAACGCTCGCGATTTCAGTGATCTTGCAAGTAGACTTGCCGGAAACTGGCGGGTTGTCTGCCCCGATTTGCGGGGCCGCGGCGATAGTGCTTATGCCAAGGATCCTGCCAGCTACAACCCGCTGCAGTATGTTGAGGATCTGGGGCTGCTGTTTGAACAGGCCAGGATCGATCGGTTCGTTTCGATCGGCACATCGCTGGGCGGGCTGTTGACCATGTTGATGGCCCTGACCATGCCTGAACGGATTGCCGGCGCTGTGCTCAACGATGTTGGGCCGGAAATCTCCCCCGATGGGCTTGAACGGATTCGCGGCTATGTGGGGCAGGGCCGCAGCTTCCCAACCTGGATGCATGCGGCTCGCGCGCTTGAGGAAAACCAGGGACCGGTCTTTCCGAATTTTGCAATCGGAGAGTGGTTGAGCGTTGCCAAACGCAGCATGGTAGTGGGCAGCAACGGCCGGATCGTGTTTGATTATGATATGCGTATCGCCGAACCGTTGTCGCAGCCCGGCGGGGAAGGCGGGGTTGATCTGTGGCCCGCGCTGAACGCGCTCAATGGCCGCCCGGTTACCCTGCTGCGTGGCGAGCTTTCGGATGTCCTGGCCAAAACGGTGCTAGGCAAGATGGCCAAGGCGTTGCCCGATGCTGAAGCCGTCACCGTGCCGCGCGTTGGCCATGCGCCGATGCTGAACGAACCAGAAGCCGCCGCGGCGATAGATCGGCTGCTGGCCCGCATTGCATGAAGCCGCTTCGGGTCCTGCATCTTCACTCAAGTTTCTCACCCGGCGGTAAGGAACTGCGCGCGGCCAAGCTGATGAATGCATTTGGCCCCGGGATCGACCATGTGCTGATCAGTGGGGTTCAGGGCCAATTGGGCGCGGCGGCGGCGATCAATTCGCAGGTGTCGGTGCAATACCCTTGTGATTTTCCCGCGCTTTCGGGCCGGCCCACGCCTTGGCGATTGTTCCATCTGGCCAAGGCGATGCGCGGGTTTGATCTGGTGCTGACGTACAATTGGGGCGCGATGGATGCGGTTGCGGCCCATCGGTTCTATCGGGCCGGCCTGGGCCTTGCGCCGCTGGTCCACCATGAGGATGGTTTCAACCAGGATGAAATAGGCCGGCTTAATCCGCGCCGAAATTTGTTTCGGCGCATTGCCCTGGGCGGCGCATCGGCGCTGGTGGTGCCATCGCGCCGGCTTGAGGGCATTGCCGGCGATGCCTGGCGGGTTCCGGCACGCAGGCTGGTTCGGATCGCGAATGGGATCGATCTTGCCGCCTATGGCACGGTGGCGGCGCCTGATGCTGTGCCTGGTCTGATCAAAAAGCCCGGCGATTTGTGGCTTGGAACGCTTGCCGGGCTGCGCGCGATCAAGAATCTGCCGCGGCTGGTCCGGGCCTTTGCCGCGATGCCGGCGGCGTGGCAGTTGGTTATCGTAGGAGAAGGTCCAGAGCGCGGCGCGATCCTTGCCGAAGCCCAGCGGCTGGGCGTGGCCGAACGGGTGCATCTGCCCGGATTTGCCAGTGATCCGGCCCGGGTTCTGGGCCTGTTCGATCTGTTCGCGCTGTCATCTGATAGCGAGCAATTCCCGATATCGGTGGTTGAAGCCATGGCTGGCGGGCTGGCTGTGGTCAGCCCGGCGGTTGGCGATGTTGCTGGCATGGTTGCAAGTGAAAATGCCGATTGGATTGTTCCGACTAGCGATGATGCCGCATTGGGCCGGGCCTTGGCCGATGCCGCCGCCGATCCGACGCAGCGCGCGGCCATCGGGGCTGCCAACCGCGATCGGGCCCGGCGCGATTATGACGAAGCCAGCATGATTGCGGCCTACCGCGCGGTCTATGGCGCGGCCATGGGCAAGGCGAATTTTCCCTGAACTATCCCGTTCACCCGCGCTTCAGCGGGGCATAGCCACAAGATGCGCGTTGAAAAGGCCAGCCACTTCGCTAAACACCGCCGCAATCCTCAATCAGCCACCAAAAGGCAGTACCCTTGGCCAGCGAACCTCCGAAAAATCCTCCCGCTCCATCCAAGTCCGCAGAACGCGATGCGGCGCAGCAGGACGGATTCCTGCGCGAGGTTGATGAAGCGCTGCGTGAAGAACAGATGGTCGATGCGGTTAAACGCTGGGCCAAGCCCGTGGGCGCGGCGATTGTAATCGGGCTGGTGGCCATGGGCGGCTACATGGTCTGGGACAATTCCAAGAAGCAGGCCGCTGGTGAAATCAGCGAAAAAGTCATCCTGGCGCTCGACAAGGTCGATGCCGGCCAGCTTGATGGCGCGGCCAAGGATCTTTCAGCTTTGTCCGGGCAGGGCAGCGACGGCAATCGCGCGGTAGTGGCGATGAGCCTGGCCGCAATCGCGCAGGAACAGGGCAAATCTGAAGAAGCAGCGAAGAAATTCGCCGCAATCGCTGCTGATACCAGCATGCCCAAGGTGTTCCGTGATCTGGCTACAATTCGCGAAGTTTCGATCCGCTATGATGCGATGAAGCCCGAAGATGTGATCGCCAAGCTCAAGCCGCTGGCTGTGCCGGGCAATGCCTTTTTTGGCAGTGCCGGCGAACTGCTTGGCATGGCCTATCTTGATGCCGGAAAGCCTGAACTGGCCGGCCCCCTGTTTGCCCAGATCGGCAATGACAAGAACGTACCGGAATCGCTGCGCAAGCGTACCCGGCAGATCGCCAGCGGCCTCGGCTTTGATGGCGGCGATGACGTGCCGAGCGATAGCCCCGGCGATCCATCAGGCGCGGCCAAAGATGCCGCCGCCGCCACTGCCAAGCAATAATGGCCCAAGCCAAGGAATATCAGATGCATTCGATTTTGCGTAACCGCCGTCTTGCTGCTCCGCTGGTTCTGGCCTTGGCGCTTGGCCTTGCCGGGTGCGGTGCGATTGGCGGCAAGAAAAAGACTGTCGCAACCCCCACCGTGGGCAACCGGATTCCAATCCTTGTGCAGGTGGATACCAGCGCCAAGATCGATCCAGCGCTGGCCAACGTGGCGGTAATCGTTCCGCCTGCCACAGAAAACGCCGATTGGGCCCAGGCTGGCGGCACGGCCAACAAAAGTTATGGCAACCTGGCCCTGGCTGCGGCCCCGCAAAAGGTCTGGAGCGCCCGGATATCCGGCTCGACCAAGCGCCAGCGTCTGGCCGCAGCGCCGGTGATTGGCGGCGGGCAGCTGTTTGTGATGGATACCGACGGTATTGTTCATGCGTTCGATGCCAAGACCGGCGCGCAAAAGTGGACTGCCACGTTCAAGATCAAGGGTGATGGCTCAAACTCGGTCTATGGCGGCGGGGTCAGTTATTCGAACGAGCGGGTTTACGTTACCACCGGGGTGGGCGAAGTGGCCGCGCTTGAAGCCGCTGATGGCAAACAGGTCTGGAAGGTAAAGCCTTCGGGTCCGCTGCGCGGATCGCCATCAATTGCGTTCAATTCGATTTTCGTGATGACCCAGTCCAACCAGATTATCGCACTGAACGCGGATGATGGCGCGCAGATCTGGAATGCAGCGGCGTCTGTCGGGCAGACCGGCGTTTTTGGCGTGGCGGCGCCTGCTGCTGGACAAGGCACTGTTATTGCTGGATTTTCTACCGGTGAACTGATCGCCTATCGCTATGAAAACGGCCGCGAAGTTTGGTCTGATGCGCTGGCGCGGACATCGCTTTCAACCTCGGTTGGGGTGCTGACCGATATCGATGCCGATCCGATCATCGATCGGGGCAGGGTTTATGCGCTGGGCCAGGGCGGGCGCATGGCTGCCTATGAACTGGTTACCGGGCAGCGGATCTGGGAGCTTAACCTTGCCGGGATATCAACCCCCTCGGTCGCCGGAGACTGGATTTTCACGCTGACGGATGATGGCCGCCTGCTGTGCATCGCGCGGGCCACCGGCAAGATTCGCTGGCTGACCCAGCTTGATACCTTCGGCAACATGAAAAAGAAGAAATCGCCGATCTTCTGGTCGGGCCCGGTTCTGGCGGGCGACCGGTTGTGGTTCGTTAACTCGCAAGGGCAGGTTTTCTCGGCAGCAGCAGCCGATGGCCAGCCCTCCAAGGTGACGACATTGGGCGCTCCGATCAGTTTGGCTCCGGTTGTGGCCGGATCGATGCTGTATGTATTGGATGACAGCGGACAGATTACCGCGTTCAAGTGATCGAACGGCGTTACCCGGGTCTTAGAGCGTGAAGACATGACATTGTACCATCCTGACGGAGCCGATTTTGGTTTGTGGGGAGGCGCAAGGAGTGAGCGATGCCATAGCATCGTGATCGACGAGCAACGCTGTCCACAGGCCAAAATCGGCCCGCCCGAAGGGTTGCGGTGGGGG
>NZ_JBEBKB010000014.1:0-64841 GCF_040079535.1 Novosphingobium sp.
GGTTGGACACCATTCAAAATCGCTATGGAGCCGCAAAAAATTCGACCAAATAATGGATTTGTTACCAGTCCTCGCTCAGGCTATCATGCCACCCAAGATGGCCGATGAAGTCAAACAATCCGCGCTGTTAGATCGCCTGACGCCAAAGCAGCGTGAGGTGCTGGGCCATGTCTCGGAAGGGCTGACCAGCAAGGAAATCGGCCGAAAATTGGCCATTTCGGAAAGCGCGGTCAACCAGCGGATCGAAACCATAAGACAGCGATTGGGCGGCATGCCGCGGGCTCAGATCGGGCGGATCTATCGCCGTCAGAATACACTTCTGGTCACACTGCCAACCAGTAATTCACTTACAGGTAAGCCGATCCATCTTCAGATTGAGGGTGAAGCCGAACAACCCTTTGCAGCGGAGGGGACTGTTGATCCCAGTGGACCCGGTTTCAATGAGACCAGCGGCGTGTTGCAACCCTCCACCTTTTCTTCCCCTTGGAACGGTCCCGGTGCAGTCTGGCTTAGACTGGGGATGATTGTTGCCATCGCTTTTGGGCTGGCAGCAACTATTGTGCTGCTACTTGATGCGACCGAAAAGTTTGCTCGGATGATCGGGGCAGAGGCTTGTTCGCGGTGCTGACAGCAGACATCATCGCATTGCTTTTCCAGTTTGATCGCCCGGCGGTGCTTCCTGTGCTGCTGCTGGCAACCGTTGCACCAGCCAGGCGCTATGCCCGGGCCACGGGCCGGGCCATGACAATGGCTATTGCGTTCACCGTCGCTCTGCATTTCGCGGCCTGGCTAGCCTATGGTCCGGCTCGGCCGGTCCATGCCGTATGCTCGCTGGTTGGATTGGCCTTGCTGATCCCGCTCGCAGTCCGCTCGCAGCGCACTTACCCCTTGATCGCAGCAGCGGCTGCGTTGCTGGCTGCCTTGGTCCAGCTGGTTGGAACACTGTTGCCACCGGCCCAGGCCGATGCCGCCGGATTGATCGCCGCATTGGCCAATGCTGTGCTGGTTGCAGCCTGCTGGGCGGGCTTGATTCAAGACTTTCGCCGGGGCGGCAAATATCGGCGCGGCAGCCAGCCTGTAGCAATTCGCATTTAGTCTCATTGCGATTGTTGTGCCGGGCAAGCTCGGCTATAGCTGCGGAGACAAGGCGCGCATGATGACAAGCAGGAACCCAGTGGAGCGGTCGCTTCCCCAGCTGACCCGAAAGCAGCGCGAAGTGCTGGCGCTTGTTGCTGACAATCGCACAAGCAAGGAAATAGCCGGGTTGCTTGGTATTTCCGAAAGCGCAGTCAACCAGCGTATAGAAATTGTTCGAACGCGGCTGGGCGGACTTCCGCGCGGCGAGCTTGCCCGGCTCTATCGCCTGAATTTTTCTACAGATGAGGGCGAAAAGGGCCCTACATGGCAGAAAATACACCTTCCGAATTCAGCGGGCAACGGCAATGGGGCGGAAGCGGAAAGCATCCATGCTGGCAGCTCTGATGGGTTGCAATCTTTTGGTGATGCTGGCGTGGATGGGTCGCAGCTTTCCGCCTTTTTTCCTCCAGCCAGTTCGCCCTGGCTGATGAGTGAGCAGCGCCCGATGGCCATGGCCCGGGTATTTGCCATATTCGGTATCGTTGCGGCTGCGCTGGCGATCGCGTTGCTTGTCACCAACGTTTTGGGACCGGGCGGTAGCAGCAGCTAACTTTGCCGTTGCAGGCACTTGCCCGATCCTGCCGAATCGCTAGAGAAGGCCCGAATGGCCATTGGCCGCAAGCGATCAGGGATAATCATGGCAACATTCACCCTACCGGCGAACAGCAAGATTAGCCGCAACGGCACGCGCCACTCTGCGCCCGGCGGCGGACGGATCAAATCATTCACGGTCTATCGTTTCGATCCGGATTCAGGCCAGAACCCGCGCTATGATACTTTCGATATTGATCTCGACAGCTGCGGGCCGATGGTGCTCGACGCGCTGATCAAGATGAAATCAGAGATGGATCCAACGCTGACCTTCCGCCGGTCTTGCCGCGAAGGGATTTGCGGATCCTGCGCGATGAACATCAATGGCCGCAACGGGCTGGCCTGTACCATGGCGATTGAGGACCTTTCAGGCGATGTGCGGATCACGCCCCTGCCCCATATGGAAGTGATCAAGGACCTGGTCCCCGATTTCACCCATTTCTATGCGCAATACGCCAGCATCCGCCCGTGGCTGCAAACGGTTTCGACCACGCCTTCGGGCAAGGAACGCTTGCAAAGCCCGCAGCAGCGCGAAAAGCTGGATGGACTTTACGAATGCATCCTGTGCGCCTGCTGCTCTACCAGTTGCCCGTCTTATTGGTGGAACAGCGACAAGTTTCTGGGCCCGGCGATCCTGCTTCAGGCCTATCGCTGGCTGGCAGATAGCCGTGACGAAATGACCGGGGAACGGCTGGACGAACTGGAAGACCCATTTCGGCTATATCGCTGCCACACGATCATGAACTGCGCCAACGTCTGCCCCAAGGGGCTTAGCCCTGCGCGCGCGATCGCCGAAATCAAGAAGATGCAGGTAGCCAAGCATGTTTAAGGGAAGCCGCGCTTGAACGAGGCCGCGAACGGAGACGATCGCGGCTTTCGAAGCGAGCCCGATCCCGAAAATCCGGGATGGTTCACCTGGCAGCTGCACGATAGCACCCGCTTCAATAGCTGGATGTTCCCCAGGCTGCTGGTCCGCGCCGATCCTGATGGCAAGGCGCGGCTGCGGATGTTTCCAGAGCACCGCCATACCAACCTGGGCAACAATATTCACGGCGCTGCGGTGATGGCACTGATCGACATCGCCTTGTTCGCCTGTTCACGCCAACTGGGAATTATCGAAGCCGGCACGGCGGTGACGCTTGATCTATCGGTCCAGTTCATCGGCGCCGGCAAACCCGGGGTGCCGTGCGACGCAGTGACAGAATTGCTCAAGGAAACGCGCCGGCTGGTGTTTCTGCGCGGCATCGTGGAACAAGGCGCCGGCAACCTGGTGGCCGCCTATTCGGGAACAATCCGCAAGCCAACAGCGCCGCGATGACCAGAATTCTCGCTCGGTACGAGGCCCTTGTAACAGCCAGCGAACTGCGCCCGGATGCCCAGCAACGCGCGGCGGCGGAACGGTTGGATGCATTGCAAGCTGCTCTTGAACGGCAACCACCCCGGCCGCGGTGGTATTCTTACCTGATCGGCACGCAACCTGACGGGCCGCAATTCCGCGGGATCTATCTTTGGGGCGGGGTCGGCAGGGGCAAGTCGATGCTGATGGACCTGTTCCACGAGAGCCTTGAAATTCCAGGCAAGCGCCGCGCCCACTTTCACGCCTTCATGATTGAGGTTCACGCCCGGCTGCGCGAGGCGCGGAAAAGCGAAAGCGGCGATCCAATCCCGGCGGTGGCCGCTGCAATCGCCCAAAACCTGCGCGTCCTGGCGTTTGACGAAATGGTCGTAAACAACTCTGCCGATGCCATGATCATGAGCCGGCTGTTCACCGCACTGATCGAGGTTCACGGCCTGGTGATCATCACGACATCGAACCGGGCCCCGGCGCAGCTTTACAAGGATGGGCTCAATCGTGAGCATTTCCTGCCGTTCATCGCGCTGATCGAGCGCAAACTTGACGTCATGGCGCTAAATGGGCCGCACGATTACCGGCTGGAGCGGCTGGCCGGGATTGATACCTGGCATACCCCATTGGGCGATGCGGCCACTGGGCAAGTGCGCGAGGCGTTCTTCAGGTTAACCGACTATCCGCCAGAAGACAGCGCGCACGTTCCCTCTGCCGATCTCGATCTGGGCGGCGGACGCCAGCTTCACGTTCCCAAAAGCTTCAAAGGCGTGGCCGTATTCAGCTTCAAGCGGCTTTGCGGTGAAGCGCGGGGGGCGGCTGATTATCTGGCCGTGGCGCAGAGCTATCACACGGTCATCCTGGTTGGCATTCCCCGGATGGGCCCGGAAAACCGCAACCAGGCGGCGCGGTTTGTGACCTTGATCGACGCGCTTTATGAAAACAAGGTCAAGCTGTTCGCCGCCGCCGCAGCTGATCCCGAACAACTTTATTCCAAGGGTGACGGCGCGTTCGAGTTTGAACGCACCGTTTCACGCCTCAAGGAAATGCAAAGCCACGACTATCTGGCGGCCGGCCACGGCGCGGCCTGATCGGCGCAAGCGGCCCACTTGCTTACGCGATAGTAGGGATAACGAAATATTACGGTTTGAGCCGTAGTGCGGGCCTATGTGGAACGGGACTACCCCGCTTGAGAGCACTGGCAGCGCTTCGCAAACTGGCGAAAAAGCGCTGCATTCCTGCACCTTCTGCAAAGCTCTCGTGGTCGCGACGGAGCCCAAAGCATGATCTGGCCATTTCGCCGCAAATCCAGCGTGAAAAAGGCGCCATCTGCGCGCCGGATCGTGATCTGGGCGCTAATTATCGGCGCAATCATCGGCGCGGTTGACCTGCCTCGTCCACTTGAAGACATCTACCGCGGCGGCCGAGCCTGGCTGCGTGCGCGTCCGGCCGATGGCAAAACGGTGGTTGTGGCGATAGATGATCGAACCTTCGATCGGCTTGGTTCGGGGTACTATTCGCGCAAACACAATGCCGATCTGATCGATCGCCTGTTCGCGCTGGGGGCCAAACGGGTCTATTTTGATGAGATTTTTTCGGTGCCTTTGGACAAGGAAGGCGACTCAGCCTTTGTTGAGGCGCTTAAGCGGCATCCGGGAAAGGTTACGCTGGGCGCGATCACATTTCGTGCACGGGAAAAGTCCCAGAACTACATCTACCAACCATTGCCCCAATTTCGTGCTGTCGCCCGGGTAAGATCGCTGCACACATCACAAGCACCGTTTGGACTTTCTGAAGAGCTCTATTACGGCGACCGCGAAGGAAGCTTCGGGGCACAGTCAGCCTCAGCAGACATCGCCGGTGTCAAAGGCGAAGCAAACACCAAATATCGGCCTGACTGGTCAATCCGCGTAAGCTCGGTTCCTACCGTGAGTATGCTCGACGTGCTCGAAGGCAAGGCCTCGCAATCAAGCTTATCCGGCAAAGACGTTTTCGTTGGGATTACCGCGATGACCCAAAACGATTTCGCGCATGTTGTCGGTCAGGGTTGGTTCGGGGGTGTCTATGCACACGTTATTGGTGCACAAACCCTGCGCGAGGGTCGGCCGGTAAGTATCGGCTGGATCCCAGCAATATTGTTGACCGGTGCCTTGCTGATTCTAATCACTTCGGCGCGAACGCGGAAACGCCGTGCAGCAATTGTCGCCGCAGGGCTTGGCCTTGGGGTTGCGGCACCATTTGTCCTTGATGCCTGGTTCGTCACCGCTGAATTCCTGCCATCCTATATTGCCTTCGGAATCGCAATCTACCGCCTGGCAACACTGCGCGAAATTCGCGATGCGGGACTGAAAAATTCGGCAACCTTGATGCCCAATCTGGCCGCACTTCGCGAAGAAGTACTGGCATCCAAGCGCCCGATCATTGCCATGCGGCTCCGCAACTACGCAGCTGTTGGCGCAAGCTTTTCGGATTCTGTTGAAAGTGAACTGATCGGCGAGGTTGCCCGCCGCCTGACCTTGCCCGGGGAGGCTGCTTGCTTTTACCAGGCAGAAGATGTGCTCTATTGGCTCGGCCCGGCGCTGCCGATGTACGAACTTGAAGGGCACATGGCCGGTCTAGCCAGATTGATGGAAAGCCCATTCCTGATTTCGGGCCGCAAGATCGATATTCATGCCGCCTTTGGTATTGATCTCGATCTGGCGCGGCCGGTAGTAAACCGGATTGGCCGGGCGTTGCTGGCAGCCGATAACGCTGCGGCCAAGCACCAGTCCTATCTGTTCAACACATCGGACAATGATGAGGAAAGCGCCTGGGAACTCTCGCTGATGAGCGAGCTGGACGAAGCAATCGACAATGGCGATATCTGGATTGCCTATCAACCGCAGTTCGAATTGAAGTCTGACCGGATTATCGGAGCCGAAGCATTGGTGCGCTGGCAGCACCCGGTGCGCGGCGCGATTTCGCCCGAAGCCTTCATTTTGCCTGCTGAAGAGCATAACCGGATCGGCCGTTTGACGTTCCATGTGCTCAAATTGGCGACTAGCGCGGCGCATCCGTTCCTTGCAACCAATCCGGGATTTCGGCTTAGCGTCAATATTTCAGCAAGCCTGATGGAACTTGATGGTCTTCCGGCCCGGATCATCGAAATTCTGGGCCAAACCGGATTTCCAACGGCAAGCCTGACTCTGGAAGTGACCGAATCTGCACCCTTTGCAGAGCACGAAATTGTGGCCCAAAACTTGAAAGCCATTGCTGCACTGGGAATAGATCTCTCAATTGACGATTATGGCACCGGCAACGCTACACTTGAATACTTGCGCTCAGTCCCATGCCAGGAGATCAAGATTGATCGCCGCTTCGTCGCTGAAATAGTTGCCAACAATGGCGACATGCTGTTGGTTGAATCGACGATCGAACTTGCCCATGGCATGGGCCGAAGGGTTATCGCCGAAGGGATCGAGGATCCCGAAACGCTTGAGCTGCTACGCGCAATTGGCTGCGATATTGCCCAGGGATACTATCTGGCCAAACCAATGCGGATCGAAGCTCTAGAGTCATTGCTCAATATTTCCGCACGGATTCGCGCTGCCTGATCGCTCTGCCGATACAGTCGCAGTCACTAAATACTGCGAATCGGCTACTGACTGCGACTAATCTTCACCTCAGCTTTTAAAGCCCAAGCCATCCACTCGTGCGCAGGCCATTTGGATGGCTTTCGTTGCCATATGGCCTAGAGCGCTGATTTTTATGAGCAATCTCACGGCTTCTCGCCAACCAATAGTAAAGATATTCCTATTGCCTTTGGTTACCAATTGGTTATCATAAAGGGGCTAGGATCATCGCAATCGTGCGGTTGGTCGTCATGGAGGTCGTTATGTGGGATTGGCGTGAAGTCCTTCGCGGTCGTCGTTAAAACGACCCCGAGAGGTTAGAAATCCGGCCCCGGCGCAAGCTGGGGCCGTTTTCGTTTGTACTGGTGAATTTGCTGTATGGCGTGAATTTGCTGTATCGCGTGAATTTGCTGTGGGGCTCTAACCCGCTAACCGCCCGATCGCTTTGTCCAGCATCAGCATCTGCCACAGCAACCGGCCATGATCAGACCGCCCGGAGATATGCGCTTCGGCCATGTCCCCCAGCTGCTTGCCATCAAACCACCCGGTCCGGGCCAAGGCCGCGCTTGAGGCGATTGCCCGGGCGCTGTCAGCCAGCGGTCCACGGAACCATTGGCTAATCGGGGTAACAAAACCTTGTTTGGGCCGATAGAGAATCTCTTCAGGCAAATAGCGCTGCATCGTTTTCTTCAACAGCCACTTGCCCTCACCGCGCTTCAGCCGCAGCCCTTCGGGCAGGCTGGCCGCGAATTCGATCAGGCGGTGATCGAGCAGCGGCTCGCGCGCTTCCAGGCTTACCGCCATGCTGGTGCGATCCACCTTGGTCAGGATATCGCCCGGCAGCCAAAACTTGAGATCGGCATATTGGGCGCGGTCAAGCCCAGAGCGCGCGGGTGCGCCGCGCATCATTGCCTCAAATGGCTGTTCGGCCCGGTAATCGCCCCGCAAGCGCAGGAATTCCGGCGAATAGAGGCTCTGGCGCAGCTCTGGCGGAAGTATTGCCACTGCGCGGGCATATCCGGCTTCGCTGGAGCCGGCGAGCGAGAGCAGCGTGGTTTTGGCACGCAAGGGCCGCGGCGCCCAATCGGCCTTGGGGTAGATCGCCCCCAGCCCGCCCAATACCGGCCCGCGCAGCGCCTGCGGAAGAAAGCTGCGGGCACGGTCTTCGCCGTGCTGGAATTTGTGGCGGCGATACCCGGCGAACGCCTCGTCCGCACCATCACCAGACAACGCCACGGTCACAGTCTCGCGCGCCAATTGGCAAACCCGCCACGTTGGCAAGGCCGATGCATCGGCAAAGGGCTCGTCAAACATCGCCACCAGATCGTCAACCGAACCAAAATCATCGGTCGAAACCTGACGGGCGCGGTGATCGGTGCCGAATTTTCGCGCGACCTGTTCGGCGTAAGTCGTTTCATCAAGCGCGCCGACATCGAAACCGATCGAGCAGGTCTTGACCGGATTGCCGCTGGCTTCAGCCATCAACGCGACCACCGCCGAACTATCCACCCCGCCTGAAAGGAACGCGCCCAGCGGTACGTCTGAGATCATTCGCGATGTCACGGCCTGCCGCAACAAATGCAGTAGCTCAGCCTCAAGATCAGCAGTGCGGCCTTTGCGGCGATCGGCAAAGCTGACGTCCCAGTATTGCTGCGGCTGCGCCAGCGGCTTGTCATGCGCCAGCAACAGTGTGTGCCCGGCGGGCAGCTTGTGCACCCCGGCCAGGAAGCTGCGATGATCGGGCACATAACCCCAGGTCAGATAGTCCTCAACCGCCAGCGGGTTGATATCGCGGCGCAGCAACGGGTGCGCCAGCAGGCCCTTCAGTTCCGAAGCGAAAGCCAGGCTGCCATCGCTGAGCGGGGCATAGAATAACGGCTTTACCCCCAAACGGTCGCGAGCCAGAAACAGCTGGCGCGAGGGAAGATCATAGATTGCAAACGCAAACATGCCGTGCAGCCGGCCGACACAATCGGGGCCCCAGCGCTGCCATGCCGCCAGGATCACCTCGCTATCACCATCGGTATGAAACGTGGCTCCGCCGCCAATCAGCTCGGCACGCAGTTCGCGAAAATTGTAGATTTCACCATTGAAGACCAACATCGCCCGGCCATCACTGGCGGCCATCGGCTGCGGTGATCCGGCCACGTCGATGATCGACAGGCGCAAGTGCCCCAGCCCAACCCCGGGAGCAGTCCACACCCCCTGCCCATCGGGCCCGCGGTGCGGCATTGCCGCGATCATCCGTTCAATCCGCGCGGGATCGACCGGTTTGGGCGTGTTCAGATGAAAGATTCCGGCAATTCCGCACATGGGATGAAGCGCTTAGCGACCTTCGCCGATCCGGTCCATCCATTGTCCCGGATCGCCGATCGTTCCGACAAATGCCGCCATCGCCTTGGCCGCATCGCGCCCCGGCCGGCTTTCTGCCGAAACGATCAACATCGCGGTTGGCCTGACCCGCAGAACCAGCCGGTCCTGGATATTGGCAAGCTTGAGATGCGTGTTGCTGCCGGTCAGCAGCGAACCAGTGCGATACCAGGTCTGGGCAAGGCGTTCGATCTGGCCGCCCGAAAGCAGCCGCTCGGACTTGGCCCCGGCTATCGCTGGCATGGTGCTGGCCCAGGCCCAGCTGGAATTGGGAGTGAGCGCGCCTTGCCCAAAACCGCCGGCCTCGCCGCCCTCTTCCTGCGCGGCATAGAGCGCATAGAACACATCAACCTGGTTGCCTGCGGCGTCCTCAAAACGGCCCAGCAAGCGGTGGTTTGCCCCGGATGCCTGCGGCTCCCACGCGGCGAGCGGTTTATAGGGCACGCGTTTCCAGCCGGTGACTTCGGGCAGGAAAATTTGCTGGGGCAGCTTTGCGTGCAATGCGTCAGCCGCCCAGGCCCAGCCGATCCCGCCAAATACGAGCCCGGCCAGCAAGGCCGCAGCCAGCGGTGCGCCAAGCGTCTGAAGGTCCAGTCGATCAAACAGCGCGGCTGAGCGCACCCATTGCAGATCGACCATCGGCTCGCGCGGATCACGATCAAAGAAGCGCCAGCCAATCGCCATGACTGCGGCGATAACAACCGCAAAGAACACCCAGCCGTAGATCAGGTGATCGACCCCGGCGGCCTTTTCCGCCCCGACATATTGGGCAATATAGATCGTACCCCAGGCGCGGACGCCATTGGCCAGGATCGGCACAATGATGCACAGCGCAAGGAAGGCGATCCGGCGCAGCCAGCTTTTGAAACAGACATTACCCACCAGCACGCCTAGCGCGATCATCGCTATCAGGAATTTGACCCCGGAACAGGCTTCTGCAACCTCAAACAGTCCGGCCGGTGTATCGATGAAAACCCCATCAATCCGTGCAGGAATTGCACTCAGATTTACCAGCCCGATCGTCAGTTTTGCGGTGATCGTTTGCAGCGGCGGCACCAGTTCGTCTCCGAACGGAACAATGAAGGCCATGTAAGCGAACGGAAACAACAGCGCTGCGAAAGCCCTTGGGCCCAGAATGACCAATGCGCTGGCTGGCAACATTGCAACTGCCCCGGTCTGCCGAAGCAAGTTGAAACCGGCAAAGCTGCCCAGCGCCCAAAGCAAGACGGCCCCGGCAAATGCGGCAATGCCCCAGCGCCATGGCCTTGGCGAAAGTACGGAAAGCTGCGGCCAACGCTGCCAGATCAGCCAGCCGACAATCGGGATAACCAGCAAAACATGGTTGTATGTGGAAGAGTTCCACCACTGGTCAAACATCGCGGCCCAATCACTGGCGAATGATGCCAGCAAGGTCAGCCAGACCAGCCCCAATTGCAGCGCCGGCCCGCGCCAGCGTTCGGGCAGATCCTGCCAACGCGGCATCACGGGCAGATTTGGCGCCTTAAGCTGCATGGCGATTGGCCGCCTGCGGCAGGCCCAACATCCCGGCAAGCGGAGCCAGGGTTGCCTTCCAGCTGAGAGTATCCACCACGAAGCGGCGGGCATTCTCACCCATTTTCAGGGCGGCCAAATCATCGGCCAGCAACGCGAACATACGCCCAACCAGCTGCGCATCGCAATCGCCGACAGCATATGACTTGCCGTCCTCACCGCCGATTCCGGTCGCGGCAGCTGGGGTCAACACAACCGGCTTGGCCATAGCCATGGCTTCAAGCACCTTGTTCTGAACCCCGCGGGCGATATCCAGCGGAACCAACGCAAGATCGGCTGCGGCTACCCATTCGCGGATATCGTCAACCGCGCCCCAGACATGGACGCCGTCTTGGCCGCTTAAAGCCGTCAGATCGGCTGGCGGGTTGCGTCCCACAATGTGCAAGGTTGCCCCGGCAAAGCGTGATCGGATGGCTGGCATCAGCCGCAGCGCCGCGCGCATTGCAGCGGCAATGTTCGGGGCATAGTCCATCTGCCCGGCAAATATGATCCGTGGTCCGGTGCATTGCATCATGGCTGCCGCAGGATGGCAGGTGGCGGGATCGAAGGTTTGGCTATCTATCCCATTGCGAAGTGCCCGCACTTCACAGGCGCCGCGTATTTCGGGCGCAAGGCGGGCGCGAAACAGGGCCGCTTCCTCATTGGATACCAACAGGCTGATCTGGCTGCGGGCTGCCAGCCGCGTTTCCTCGGCGGCCAGCAATCGCCCTTCGCGGGCATCGATCCAGCGGCGCGGGCCTTTGCCATTTTCGGCATAGGCCTCGAATTTGGCTGAATCGACATCTACGAAGTCAAACACCACCCGCCCGGTGAAACTGGCCGGGATATACTGCCCCATCTGGCCGGAGAAGGCATAGATCGTGGCAATCTGGCCGCTGGCGATCAACTTGTGGACATAGGCAGCAACAGCGGACGAACGAAACGCTGTCAGGCTGATCGGCTTGCCGCTGACCAAAGCCTCGACGCCTGCGCGCCACAGCGGCTTGGTCCGCTGTACCAGGCAATGGCTTGCGGTCAGCGCGGCCAGTTCAGGCTCGGCTGCCATATCGGCTGCATCGTCGGCAAACGTGGCCACATGGACCGGCGCCAATCCGGCGATGTGGCGCAGCAAATGGTGTGATCTAATTTTGTCACCGCGATTGGGCGGAAACGGGATCCGGTGCGAAAGAAACAGAACCCCGTCGGTCATCCCAGGCCCCGCGCGATGTGCGGGCCGATCAGGTTAGCCAGCTTCAGCGGCAAACGTTTCCATAGTTCGATCCTGGCGGCATGCTTGTTGCTGGTCGGATCAGCATCGCGTGCTTCGGCGCCCACAGCGGTCCAGACACCGTAGGACAGCGGTTCAGGTTCAAAACCCCAGTTACGCTTGAAATGATAGGCGCCGCTTTCAGTCTTGGAGCGACCGAAATCGAACCGATCACATCCGCGCCGGCGCGCATGCAGCATCAGTTCGTAATACATCCGATCATTGGCGCGCAGCCGCCGGGCTTGCCAGGTGCCGCCGCCCCAATAGGGCATCACCGCTCCCTTGTGGTATAACGATAAAACTGCCGCCACCGGCTGCGAACCTTCCCACACCACCAGAATATCGGCATTGTCACCAAAGGTATCCAGAACACAATCGAACAGCCTGCGCGGGAACACCGGTGTCCCTAGATTTCGAACACTCTCGGCATAGACGCCATAGTGCGCGGCGCGGTGACGCTGATCGGTGCCGGTGCTGACCGAAAGTTCCCCGGCCAGGCCCTTGCGCACTTCGGCGCGCTGCTTGCGCGGGATCGAACCAAGCTGGGCCTCATCATCCAAGTGCAGTGGCAAGACAAAGCCGCAGTGCGAATCGCGCTTGATCGTCCAACCTTCGCGGGCTTTGGGCAACACACCCCCGCGCAATTCGGCAGACTGGACTGATCGGCGCAGGCACAGCTCTTCCAGTGCTGCGAACAGATATTTGGCTTTTGCGGGCTGATCGACCAACAGGCCGCCGCCCACCCCAAATCCGCTGGAAGCCATGACGCGGCCAAACAGCGGCGAATGGATCTCTATCAGCGGCAGATAGCCGGCCAGCTCACCACCAGATTCAAGCGTCAGGGCCAGCGCCCGGTTGCCTGTGCCGGCGGCCGCGCCAAGCAGCCAGGCCGGCCGGTGAAATGCATCACCATCGCTGTGCGCGGCAACGTAGGCTTCGATCCGCCTCAGCTCGCCCGGATCTGATAGATCGGCGAGGCTGACTTGGTTGGTTGCACTGCGGAACGGCGCGTTCATGCCGCAAGATCCACCGCAAGGGCGCGTTCGCGGTGCGCCAACAGATCCATCCGGCCCCAAGCGAAATCGCCGATCAGCTGTTCCAGCTTTTTGGCCATCACATCAAGGTTGGTATAGTGGCGAACCCGGCTGCGCATCGATGCGCCGGTCACGCGCGGTTGCTGCGGATCTATTTCCCACGGATGAAAGTAGAACACGGCCGGCCGCTTGTCCTGGCGATTGACTTGCCGAATGGCCCAGCGCGAAAAGCCATAGGGCAGCACCCGGAAAAAGCCGCCGCCGCCCGCCGCCAAGCGCCGGCCAGCAAAATGCGCGGTGGTAACGGGGATTTCAATCAGATCGGACCACGGCAGCGGCTTGAAGGCAAACCGCGGCGCATTGCGCCAGCCATAGTGATCGTGGTTGATCGGCGCGACCGACGATGAATATTCAAAGCCCTGCTCGGCCAGTGCCATATAGGCCCATGGGGTGCGTTGATCGATCGAGAAACTGGGCGCGCGATATCCGGTAATTCGAACCCCACCGGCATCTTCCAACGCCTTGCGGCTGCGATCGAGATCGGCGGCGAAGCTTGCCCGATCAAGCCGGAAAACCCGTTCATGATCCCAGCCATGGCTGGCCAATTCGTGCCCGGCATCAACGATCTTGCGCAACAGCGGACCATGGCGCTGCGCCACCCAGCCCAGCGTAAAGAATGTCGCCTTCACATCGGCACGGGCGAACATCTCAAGGATCGCCTCGCAATTGCGTTCAACCCGGCTACCCAGCGAATCCCACTGATCACGGTCGATCACCCCTTCAAAGGCGCCAACCTGAAACCAGTCCTCGACATCAACCGAGAGCCCATTGACCAAGTTATCGGACATGATGCCCTTGCAATCCTGTTCCGGCTCAGGCCGCAGCCCGGCTGGCGTCGTCAGCCTCGATCCATTCGATCAGCATGGTCAGCGTGTGCCGGATCGTGCGTTCCTGCTCGAGCATTTTGGTCTCGATTCCGGAAAGCTTGGCATCAAGCGCCGCCAAAGCCGAAGCCTGCGCCGGATCAGCCGCAACGGGCGTTGCACCGGCATCCTGTTCATTCGCCAGTTCGATTACCGCCTGTTGCAGCTCGGCAATCTGGGAATCGCGTTCGGCCAGCAGAGCCTGGAGCTGTGCCATCGCCACCACATCAACCGGGATTGGCTGGTGCGCTGGGCTTGAAAGCGTTTGCTGCTCAGCCGGAACTTCAACCTTGGCCGGCTTGTTCAGCGGCATGGTTCCATCGAGTTCCAGCTCTTCCAGCACCTGGCTGAGCATGGCACCATCGATCCGGTTACGCTGTTCAACCGCGCCCAGCATCATCAGCCGGTTGCAGATCTGGTTGATCCGCCGCGGCACGCCGCCCGAAGCATCAAACAGTTCGGTAAAGACACGCTGATCGAACTTGGGATTGCCGGCCCAGCCAACGCATTTGAGGCGGTGTTCGATATAGGTCTGGACTTCGCCCAGCTCCATCGCATCAAGATGATGCGCTGCAATCACACGCTGGCGAAGCTGTTCAAGCTGCGGGTGATCCTGTATCAGATCGCGAAATTCAGGCTGGCCCAGCAACAGCGTTTGCAACAGCGGGTGCGAGCCAAGCTGAAAGTTGGACAGCATTCGCAGCTCTTCCAGCGCCTCAAGACTGAGGTTTTGCGATTCGTCCACCACCAGCAGGCAGCGCCGGCCCGCACGGGCCTCGTCATGCAGGAACGCCTCGATCGCGCCGAGTGCGCTGGCCTTGTCGTGGCCGTCCACGATCAGGCCGAAAGCCTGCGCGACAACATGGACCAGCTCTTCGCCGTCAAGCTTGCTGGTAACGATCTGCGCGGCGGTCAGCCGGGCCGGATCGATCGTTGCCATCAGATGCGCAACCAAGGTTGATTTGCCTGCGCCCACTTCGCCGGTGATCACCACAAAGCCTTCGCCCTGCGCCAGGCCGTACGAAAGGTACGAAAGGGCTTTGCGGTGCGTAAGGCTTTCAAAATAGAACGCCGGATCAGGCGTCAGCTGGAAAGGCCGGCCGGTAAGCCCGTAGAAGTCGTTGAACATCACTCTATACCCCCAAAATCAGGCTCAGAACGAAAGCCGCAGGCCAACCAGCGCCGAGGCTGACCAGAAATCCTGCAACAATTCGCGGTTGACCCCATCAACCCCGACTGCGGCACTCGCAGTAAGGTTGCGGCTCAACGTTCGGTAATAGGCGGCCGTTGCACCAAAGGCCGCGGTGTTGCCAGCCAACACATCTCCGCTTTGGTACCAGTTGGCCCACACATTGGTGCTGAAGCTCGAGTTCCGGTCAATCTGCCCGTTAAGATAGGCAGCCACCCAGTAGTTCTCGTCGATCACGCCATTGGCTGAAGCCAGCACAGTACCGGGCGCGGCAATGAATTTGCGGCGCTCGTACCCGGTGCCGACACCGTAGCTTACCCGGTTTCCGGTGATAGCCAGGCTGGCCATTACCCCGCGACCGCGGAAGGTGGAGGATCCGATCGAAGCCAGCGCGCCATTAAGGCAGGTGCTGCCGCCCTGGCCCACCGCGCCAGTTGCCGCAACGCAGGTGCCCAGCCCGCCGGTCAGCGGATTGCGCTGGCCTTCGAACTGCGTTGGCAGATTGGCCAGCGTATTGTTCATAAGCCCGCCAAATCCTGTGACATTATCATAGACCGACAGGTTGAACGTGGTGCGCGAATTGGGCGCATAGGCAAAGCTGCCGAAATAGGTGGTTGAACCGTAACGGCGGCCAACATGCGCTTCCAGCGCGGTGCGGCGGCTTGGCCGCCACATAACGCCAGCATCCCAGATCAGACCTTCGGTTTCGAAGGCAATCTGGCGCGGCTGGGTTTCATCGGTGACATAGCGGCCATCGGTTCCGATTACCGGAAGGCTGGTCAGCGTATCGATCACGGCATCGCGGTGCGAAACCTCAACCTTTTCATAGCCGACACCGCCAACCAGGGCGAGATCGGGGCCGAGCGGCAATGTGACATCGCCGCGAACATGCCGATCTTCAACCCGCTGGTCGAGATTGGAGGTATCTTCGCGGACCCAGCCAGCGCCAACACCGACGCCGATCGGCAAAATCGAGCCAGCGCGCGTGCCAAAGTGCAGCAAGGCGTTATGGATGGTGCCTTCATCATAGACGTCAACCGCAGCCTGGCCCGGCGCCAGTGGCACCGAAACCGGGGTGCTGACCTTGTTGTAGCCAAACCGGTAATGTCCCTCAACCTCGACATCCCCGCCCTTGGCGCGGATTGCGGGGCCGATATAGGCGGAATAGATCTGTGTGGCATTATCCCCGAAGGCCGAACCCGATGCGGTCGAGCCGTTGTTCTGCACCCCAACCCGCGCGGCCATGGCCCCGCCTTCGATATAGAGTGCACCCGGAACCACGCCAACGCTTGCCCGGGCAATACCGGTCACAGCATCAGTATCCTGAGTGTTGCTGCCCCAGCCAAAGCGGCGCTCATAGCGCAGGGCCAGGCCGGCTTCGGCGTTGCGATTGGAAATGCTGGCATCAGCACCAACCGCAACGGTTGACCAGGTCAGGGTTTCATTACCCGGCGAAAGCTCGGCATTCACCACCTGCTGGAATTCGATGTAGGGCGTGATCCTGACTTGGCGGCTGTGCGGCATCGAAACCGCATTGCCATCGCTGTCATCCCCTTCGGCTTCATCGCCGCTAGCGCCGCTGGCGTCATCGCCGCCACCCGCACTGGGCGCCGCAACATTGCCATAGGGCAGCGACTGGGCTTGCGCCAGACCGGGAGCAGCAATCGCCAGCCCGGCGACCAGCGTCATCAAACGTGAAATGAGGTCGGACTTCATGGTCACCCTCCGTATCCGTAGTAAGAGCCAAAGCGACGGCCGCTTGGGCTAAAGTGCACGGCATTCAGTAGAAGTTGGATATTCGGACAGGCTGAAAGCAGCGAGATCGCATCTTCCAGCGATCCCTGTCCGGTCTTGTCGGCGCGGGCCACAACCACCGCCTGGCCAGCGTACTTGGCCAGTTCTGCGGCAGGCGAAGCGGCAAGCGCTGGCGGCGAATCAAAGATTACAAAGCGGTTCGGTGCGCCTTCGACCAGCCGATCAAGCACGGTCTTGGTGCGTGATGAGGCCAGATATTCGCTATCCGAACTGGTTGCGCTGCCGGCCGGAAGAACCCATAGCCCCGGAATATCGGTGCCGATCACGCAGCTGACCGGATCAAGATCAGAATCAACCAACGCATCCATCAAACCCGGCCCGCCAGGCAAGCCAAGCATCGACAGCACCGATGGCTTGGCAAAATCGGCGTCGACCAGCAGAACCTCGGTTTCCTTTTCGGCGGCAATCGCCAGTGCCAGGTTGACCGAGGTAAAGCTTTTGCCCTCGCCGGGGTGCGGGCTGCAAACCAGCACGCGCTGGGCTGGCTCACCCATGCCTTGCTGTGAAAGCTGGCTGGCGTTGAACAGCAGCTGGCGCTTTACGATGCGGAATTCTTCCAGCACCGCAGTGACCGAGCTTTCCGGCACGATCAGCCCCTGATCGCGCAAGTGATTGCGGTTGATCTGGTGGCGTTCGCCGGTGAATTCAATTTTGCGCTTGGCCGGGAACGAGGCCTTGGCCTGTATCACAGGTGCCGCTGCCGAAGCAGCAGAGAGTTCGATAACTTCTGGCTCAACCACTTCGGGGCGCGGCTCCGCAGCGGCCACCGCAGGCTGCGCTGGTGCTTCAACCGGAACGGCCACGGCCTCTTCCAAATCCTCATCGGCCCGGCGATAGCGGCGATGCTTGGCTTTGGGCGGGATCAGCTCCTCAGGGATCGGCGCCGGTGCAAGCTTGACCAGGTCATAATTGCGCACAACCCGCTCGATCAGTGTGGCACCAGCCTTCTTGGCCGGTTCCGCGTCTGGCAGAGGGATCTTGGTCTGTTCGGTCATTTCGATCCCCTCAAGCCACCATGCCGCGCTGAACGAATTCAAGCGTCAGCAGGATCACGAACAGCGCACCAAGAGCGCTGCTGGCGGCGTAGAACAGTTTCATGCGCTTCTTGCGGAGCTCACGGGCTGAATCGGTCACCGTCTGGCTGATTGTGCCCAGCACCGGCAGGCCGATCGCCTTTTCAAGCCGACTGGCCATCGAGAAGGTTGAACGCAGCTGCCCGACCGCAAATGCCCCAGACACCCCTGCCCCTAGGCCCATCACCAAGACGCCAAACAACAACACCGGGCGGTTGGGCGAAACAGGGCTGCGCGGACTGGTGGGTGGGTCGATCACCTGAAAGCGCACTGCATTGTGTTCGGTTTCGATCGAGCCGCGGATCCGCAGCTGCTCACGGTTCTGCAGCAGCTTGTCGTACTGTTCTTTCAGCACCCCATAATCGCGCGTGATCTGCTGATATTCGGCAGCCGAAGCCGGGTTCGAAAACTGCTGAGCGGTTAGCGTCGAGATTTCCTGCTGAGCCGCCGCGCGCCGGGCACCCAGGGCCTGGACGTTGGCTTGACGTTCTCCGCGGATCGATTCAAGCGAGGTATAGGCCGGGTTTGAGACACCGGAAACTCCGCCGCCACCTTCGGCCGCAGCAGCTGAGCGCAGCGCGTTAACCTGATTGCGCGCGGCAATCACGTCTGGATGGTTTTCGGTTAGACCGCGGGCGCGATGCCCGTTTAGCTCAGCCTGCGCCTGATTGTAGGCTCCGCGTGCACCGCCGACCGGACCGGCTACGCCAGCGATGGTTTTGGGTGTTCCGGCAAGCTGGCCATTGATCGCGGCCAGCGCGCTTTGGGCAGCAGCCAGATCGGCATCGATTCCGCGCAGTTCCGCACGCGCAGCTTCAAGTTTCTGCAACCCGGCCCCGGCACCACCAGCCAGGCTGGGGTTCTGGGCTTCGAACTGCAGGCGTTTCTGTTCAGCGGCGGCCAATTCCTTTTGGCGCTGGGCCAGCTGGGCATCCATGAATTCCAGCGAAGTGCTCATCTCGCCGCGATTGCCGGCCAGATTTTCCTCGCGGAAAATGTCGATCATCTTCTGCACGATAAGCTGCGCAACCTTGGCATTTTCAGCATCAGATTTGCTGCCGTTGCCGTAGTTGGCGGTGATGATGAACAGGTTTTCCTGGCTGCTTTCCACCTTGATCTGCTTGGCCAGCCCCAGCACCGCAGATTCCATCTGCTTGGGCGTGGTGATGTCAGCCCCGATCGGGGTTGAACGGATCACTTTTTCCAGGTTGACGGCGCTGGTCAGGGTCTGACGAACCCGGTCTACGCCCTGCTTGCGATCGCCCTGCCCGATCCCGATTTGCTGCGCCAGCATATCGTCCAGTTGGACATAGATCCGCGCCCGCGATTCATAGCTGTTGGGGATCATCGCCACCACCAGCCAGCCCAGCAGGCTCAGCCCCCAGGCGATACCCAGCGCCATCCAGCGGCGGTGCCAGATTGAATAGAGCGCAGCGCGCATTTCGTCGAAAATGTTGGTCATCGGTTTGCCTCTGGCCCGCCCTTTCCTAGAACTGGCTTTCGGGGATGATGATCACATCGCCGGGCATCAGCATCACGTTGGCGCGGCTGTCACCCTTCTTAAGCAGATCGCCCAGACGCAGGGTATATTCCTTCTGGCGGCCGGTTTCCTTGTCAAACCGGATCAGCTTGGCGCGATTGCCTGCTGCATATTCGCTGAGCCCGCCCACCGCGATCATCGCATCGAGCAGCGTCATATTGGCCCGATATGGCAACGAAGCCGGCTTGCCGGTCGCACCGATAATTCGCACCTGCTGGCTGAACGTGCCTGCAAACTTGTTGACGATCACCGAAACCAGTGGGTCCTGGATGAACTGCGAAAGCTGCAGGGTGATATCATCGGCCAACATCTTTGGCGTTTTGCCAACTGCCGGCATGTCCGTGATCAATGGGGTGGTGATGCGGCCGTCTGGTCGAACCTGCACTTTCGCGCCAAGTTCAGGATTGCGCCAGACAAAGATGGTCAGCTCGTCCAGCGGGCCGATGATGTAATCCTCGCCTGGGCCTTCCTGCATCGCCACGAAGCTTGCTGGCGGCAACTGCGGCCCGCTGCCTGCCCCGGCGCAGCCGGTCAGCGCAAGGCTAGCCATGGCGCAGCTTGCCAAAAGGCTGGAATAGCGGGTGAACTTCATCGGGCATGTCCTTCATCGGCGCCGCGTCTACGCTGCTGGCATGCCCACCTGCAGCGAAGACCCGGCAATTCAGGTTCCGCTATCGGAAAAAAGGGTGAATATTGCGTTAGCCTTATGTGCAGATTCTGTGCGGGAATCCCCTGGTCCCAGATTGGGACGGACCAAAAGGCAATTGTTAAACCAGCATTTCTTTCGCTGGCCCATGGCCCAGGAACTGCGCCGGGCTGGCGCTGGCCCCGTATGCCCCGGCACAGAATACCGCCACCAGATCGCCAACATCAGCGCGGGGAAACTGGCCCTTCTCGGCCAACCGATCAAGCGGAGTGCAAAGACAGCCAACCACGCTGGCCACTTCATCCGCAGCTTCATCCATCCGCGATGCAATTGCCACGGGATAGTTACGGCGCACCACAGTGCCGAAATTTCCACTTGCGGCCAGTTGATGATGCAACCCGCCATCAACAACCAGGAACAGCTCTTCATGGCTTCGTTTTCTATCAACGATTTCGGTCAGATAGACCCCGGCTTCGCCAACCAGATAGCGGCCCAATTCAACGCAAAACTGGGTGTTTTGAAGAACCTCGGCGCGCTGCTCCAAAGCAGTCGACAGGGCTTCGCCAATCTTCACCAGATCGATCGGTTCATCACCCGGGAAATAGGGGATGCCGAACCCGCCGCCCAGATTGCAATGCGGCAAAGCGACGCCGGTTTGTTCGGCCAGATCACCGGCCAGCGCCAAGGCCTGGGCCTGGGCATCAATAATAGCATCGGCGCTCAGCGCCTGACTTCCCGCAAAAATATGAAATCCACGCCATTCCGCGCCGCTGGAAATCACCGCGCGGGCCATCGCCGGGACGCACTCTGCATCAACCCCGAACGGCTTGGCCCCGCCGCCCATTTTCATTCCCGATCCCTTAAGGTCAAACGGCGGATTGACCCGGATCGCCAGCCGCGGCGTGATCCCCAGCCGGTCCCCAGCTTCAAGCGCCCGTACGGCTTCGCCTTCGCTTTCCAGATTTAGCGTGACCCCGGCAGCAATGGCGGCCTCCAATTCGGCGGTGCGCTTGCCTGGTCCAGCAAAGCTGATCCGCGCCGGATCAACCCCCGCAGCCATAGCCAGCCCCAGTTCTCCAGCAGAAGCAATATCAAAGCCGTCAACCAATTCAGACATTAATTGAAGAACCGGCATGTATGGATTTGCTTTGACTGCATAATGCAGTGCCACGCTTGGCGGCAACGCATGCAGCAATTCACCCACCCGCCGGCGAATTCGCTCAGCCGAATAGACAAACAATGGTGTGCTGCCCGCCTCGGCCACCAGATCGCGGGACTTGCGCCCGCCGATCGCCAGCTGGCCATCGATCATGGCAAAGCCGGCTGGGATTGGGCCCAGCGGTTTCATGCCGCCAGCTCCTGATACAATCCGGTCCGATCGATCTTGCCATTGGGCGAGATCGGCATGGCCTTGCGCCAGTGAATTATTTTGGGCTGCATGAAATTTGGCAATTGTTGCATCAGGATACGCGGCAATTCTGTTTCGGCATCTGAAGCTCCCGCAACCGGACGAACGATCAAGTGAACGGCATGGCCCAGACGTTCATCGGGGATGCCCAGCGCCACGGCCTCGGCCACCAGACCGCTCGAAAGCGCGGCCTCCTCAACCTCTTGCGGGCTGATCCGGTTACCGGCACTTTTGATCATGGCGTCGCGGCGTCCGACAAAATACAGCAAGCCATCGGCCTCGCGCCGAACCCGGTCTCCAGACCAAACCGCCATGCCGCCATACCGCGAAGCCGCCGGTGCGGGCTTGAACCGTTCGGCGGTGCGTTCGGCGTCATGCCAGTACCCTTGGGCAACCAGCGGCCCGCAATGGACCAACTCACCCTCTTCGCCGTCCTGCGCAACCTTGCCATCATCGGCCATCACCATGATTTCCGCATGCGGGATCGCTTTGCCCATCGAAGTGGGGTGCGCATCGACCAGGGCCGGATCAAGATAGGTTGAGCGGAAGGCTTCGGTCAGCCCGTACATCGGATAGAGCTGCGCTGAAGGAAACAGGCCGCGCAATTTGTGCACCAGGTCCACGGTCAAAGCGCCGCCTGAATTGGTCAACCGCCGCAGCCCGGCAGCCGCATCATCCGGCCAGTCAAGCTCGGTCAGTTGCACCCACAGCGGCGGCACCGCGGCCAGCGTAGTTACCCCATGACGGCCAGCCGCCTTCACCACGTCGCGCGCCGTCAAGTAATCCAGCGGAACAACGCAGCCCCCGGCCAGCCATGTGCAAAACAGCTGGTTCTGGCCATAGTCAAACGCGAATGGCAGGACGGCCAGGGTTACATCATCGGTGGCCATGCCCAGATAATCGGCGACGCTTTCGGCCCCCAGCCACATGTTGGCATGGCTAAGCATCACACCTTTGGGCTTGCCAGTCGATCCGCTGGTATAAAGAATTGCCGCAAGATCGCCCGGATCTGCGGCGCTGGGACCAATCGGCTTTGCACTTGCGGCCAGGCCTATCGCTTGGTTTTCATCAAGCATTTGGCATGCCGCCGGGCAATCGCCCGGCTCAAGGCTGGCCAGCCGCGATGGCGTGCCAATCAACAGCTGCGCGCCGCTATCAGTCAGGATATGCGCCACCTGCGCTCGTTTGAGCAGCGGGTTGATTGGCACATGAACAAGCCCGGCGCGCGGCGCGGCCAGCGGCATCAGGCAGGTCAGTTCACCCTTGGAACCCCAGCTTGCCACTCGCGTGCCCGGCTCCAGCCGCAGGCTTTTAAGCCATCCGGCCAGCCGAGCGACACGATCCCTTAAGTCCTTGTGGTTAAGGGTGTCCCCACGCAGCACCAGTGCCGGTGCCGCATCGCAGCCCCGCTCGGCCACATGGTCGATTGGCCAGACTTCAGGAATAGGCTGTGCAGACAAAGGCTTGGTCGCTCCAACGGCGGAAAGGTGAATGGCGTGATCGTGGTTACCTATCACGATGATCTTAACGAAGTGCAAGGCGATGCGGCGCTGCAGGCGGTGTTGCAGGCGCCCCACGCCGCTGCGCCATTTGATCGGATCGATTGGTGGCTGGGGCTGGTCGGGCATTGCAATCTGCTCCCGCTGATCGCAGTAGCCCGTGATGGTCAAAGCCGCGCCGTGCTGCCTTTGCTGCGGCAAGGCCGCGCAATCACCGCGCTGGCCAACTGGTATTCATTCAGGGTTGCTCCGGTCTTTACTCCCGGGGCCGATCGCCAAAAGCTTTTGGCCGCACTTGCCAGCGATCTGGCTGGTGAAGCCGCGCGCATCACGCTTTCGTCCTTGCCCGACGAGCATGGCGAAACGACTTTGCTTGAGCAGGCCTTTCGCAAATCTGGATGGTGCGTGTTCCGCCGACAGTGCGATGTGAACCATGTGCTCGAAGTAGCCGGGCGCAGTTACGCCGAATATCTGGCCACGCGGCCCGGCCAGCTGCGCACCACGCTGAAACGCAAATCCGGCAAGGTCGATTTGCGGATAGAGACTCACTTCGAGCCAGAAAGCTGGGCCGCTTACGAGGCAATCTATGCCCAAAGCTGGAAGCCGCAGGAAGGCAATCCGGCTTTTCTGCGGGCATTTGCAGAGGCCGAAGGGGCAGCAGGGCGGCTGCGGATGGGCCTGGTCTTTGCAGATGGCCAGCCGGTGGCCGCACAGTTCTGGACGGTGGAGCATGGCACCGCCTTCATCCACAAGCTTGCCCATACCGAAGCGTCAAAGCCGCTTTCGCCCGGCACCACGCTGTCAGCCGCGCTGTTTCAGCATGTGATTGAGCGCGATCACGTGGCCATGGTTGATTTCGGGACTGGAAACGATCCCTACAAACGCGATTGGATGGAATTGGTCCGTCCGCGTTACCTCCTTGAAATGTATCGCCCCGGATGGCCAGGAAACTGGCCCCGGATCATTCGCGCCGCCTTGCGCGGCAGGCGCACACCCGGCTAGAGAACCCGACCATGGATCCCATCGACAAAAAACTGCGCGCTATTCTTTCCGATGTGCTGGGCCTCAAGCCCGGCCAGGCTGATCAATTCACGCCAGACACCGGCCTGTTTGGCGATCTGCCCGAGCTGGATTCGATGGCCGTGGCCGGGCTTCTCACTGAAATGGAAGACCGGCTTGATATCGTGATCGATGAAGATGAAATCGATGGCGAACTGTTTGAAACCTACGGCTCGCTCTTGGCCTTTACCCGCGCCAAGCTGCCCGAGGCGTGAAGGCAGCCGAGTATCCCTGCCCGCTCCCCGGTGGAGCGGCTGCACGCGAATATGCGCTGACGTTTGATGCAGCGCGCGAAAAGCGTGTGCTGATCGCGCCGGCCCTGTTTGAAGAAGGACACAAGCTGCGACGGTTCACCCTGGAGGTGATGCGGCGGCTTGATGGCGCCGGGATCGATTGCTTTTTGCCTGATTTGCCAGGCTGCAACGAAAGCTCGCAAGATCTGGCGCTGATCGAGCCGGAAGACTGGCGAATGGCCCTGGAAGCCGCAGCACGGCATTTTGAAGCAACCCACATTCTGGCAATCCGTGGCGGCGGACTGGTACTGCCAGCCCGGCTTGGTGGGTGGCATTATGCCCCGGTCAAAGGCGCAAGTCTGCTCAAGACCATGTTGCGCGCACGGATCATTGCCGCACGCGAGGCCGGCCGCGAAGAGACGATTGACGCCTTGATGGAACAGGGCCTGCAAATGGGGATCGATCTGGCGGGATATTCGCTCTCAGGCGAAATGCTGCGCCAGATGGGCGAATTGTTGCCGGGCAAGCAAACCGGAATTTCCGTAATCGAGCATGAATTGATCGGCGGCAGCGCGCTTTGGCTTCGCGCCGAAGCCGATGAAGATGCGCAGCAAGCCGATGCCCTGGCAGCGGTGATTGCAATCGGACTTTCCGCATGAACCGGCGCCACATCACGTTTTCCTGCGGATCCGATACGCTGGTTGGCAGCATCGATCTGGCTGGCGCCAAAACCGGTCTGCTGATCGTAACCGGCGGAAACGAACTGCGCTGCGGGCCGTTCGGCAGCCATGCCGATCTGGCAAACAAGATCGCTACGGCCGGCTTTCCGGTGCTACGCTATGATCGGCGCGGGGTGGGCGATAGTTCGGGCCATAACGCCACGTTTGCTGATAGCGGCGACGATATCGCCGCCGCGCTCCATGCCTTCCGCGCCCATGTTCCCACGTTAAGGCAAGTCGTCGCTTTTGGAAATTGCGATGCCGCCAGTGCACTTATGCTGGCTGGCGGTGCGGGCTTCGATGCGCTGGTGCTGGCAAATCCATGGACGTTTGAGCCAGAACCGGAAGCTGAGCCCCTGGCCCCAGTGACCGAGCCTGAGCCAGTGATGCCGCCCGCCGCGATCCGCGCGCATTACCTGCGCCGGATATTCGATCTGTCAGCCTGGAAGCGCCTGTTTTCTGGCAAGATTGAAGTCGGCAAGCTGGCTGGATCACTTGCCGCCGCGGTAATGCCGGCACCCCCGCCCAGCACGCTCGCCCAGCAGATCGCCACCTGCCTGGACGAATTCGAAGGCAGCGCCACCATTCTGATTGCCGAAAACGATCGCACCGCGCAGGCCTTCATGTCGCATTGGGACAAGGCCGATCCGCGTCTGCGCAAGTGCCCCGGCGCGGGCCACAGCTTTGTTGAACCCAAGGCGCGGATTTGGCTCCAGGGCCAAATTCTGGCTGCACTGCGCTCGCTCGGCTAGCTCAGCCTTTGGCCGCGTGAAAGTCTCTTTCTGCAAGGAAGCGTTCGGCATCAAGCGCGGCCATGCAGCCGGTTCCGGCCGCTGTCACGGCCTGGCGATAGGTGTGGTCCATCACATCGCCGCAAGCGAAAACGCCGGGGATCGCGGTCTTGGGTGTTCCAGCTTCGACCACCAGATATCCGCCCCCATCGACTTCAAGCTTGCCCTTGAAAAGCTCGGTCGAAGGCGCGTGGCCGATCGCTACAAATGCTCCATCGGTGGGCTCTATCGATGATGCTCCGGTAACCGTGTCTTTCAGCGCCACGCCGGCCAATCCGGTTTCGCCGCCAACGAAATGATCGACCGCCTTGTTCCACAGCACCTTGATATTGGGATGGGCCAGCAGCCGGTCCTGAAGGATTTTTTCCGCCCGCAAGCTGTCACGCCGGTGGATCAGGGTTACGTCTTGCGAATGGTTGGTAAGATAGAGTGCCTCTTCAACCGCAGTGTTGCCGCCGCCAATCACAACCACTTTCTTGCCGCGATAGAAAAACCCATCGCAGGTGGCGCAAGCCGAAACGCCTTTGCCCGAAAGTTCCTGTTCCCCCGGAACACCCAGCCACTTTGCCGCAGCGCCTGTTGCGATCACCAGGGTATCGCCTTCGTAAATATCGCCGCTATCACCAATTGCCCGGAACGGTGCGGCCGAAAGATCAACTTCGGTAATCGTATCCCACAGCATCCGCGTGCCGACGTGTTCGGCCTGGGCCTGCATTTCCTGCATCAGCCACGGGCCCTGAACCACATCACGAAAGCCGGGATAGTTTTCAACATCGGTGGTGATGGTCAGTTGCCCGCCTGGTTGCAGGCCTTGAACCACAATCGGCTGCATCCCGGCCCGCGCGCCATAGATCGCGGCCGAAAGCCCCGCCGGGCCAGAACCGATAATCAACATGTGGGTGGTGTGGGTGGCCATGAAAGTCTCCGTTCGTTGCCCGATCAGATAGGAATTGCCGCGCCACTTGGCGAGTCCGCCAACAGCAAATTTCCCCGGATTGACGCAGCGCAGCAAAACGCGCAAATCCGCGCGCATGACAATTCACGGACCTACCGCCAACAGCTTCATCTCGCAGCGCCTGCGCATGCACTACATCGATTGGGGCAATCCAACGGCCCCGCCGCTGATCCTTCAGCATGGCGGGCGCGACCATTGCCGAAGCTGGGACTGGGTAGCCGAGGAACTGGCCAAGGACTGGCATGTGATCGCGCCCGATCTGCGCGGGCATGGTGACAGCGCGTGGGTGCCAGATGGCAATTATGATACCAACGCTTTCGTCTATGATTTTGCGCAGCTGGTCCATACGCTTGGCCACGATCAGGTTACGATCGTTGCGCATTCGCTGGGCGGTAACATCGCGACGCGCTTTGCCGGGCTCTACCCTGAAAAAGTCCGCAAGCTGGTCAACATCGAAGGGCTTGGCCCCTCCCCCGATGTCCGCGCCCGGCGCGAGGGCGAAGGCTATGCCAACCGCTTTCGCAAATGGATCGACGAACGCCGCAAATCATCCGGCCGGATCCCGCGCCGCTATGAAACGATCGAGGCGGCCTTTGCCCGGATGAAGGCGGAAAACGGCTTTCTGACCGACGAACAGGCCCGCCATCTGACCGTCCACGGCGCGAGCCGCAACGAAGACGGCACCTGGAGCTGGAAGTTCGATCCCTATCTTAACAACTGGCCGTTTGAAGATACGCCAGAGGAGCGGATGCAGGAATTGTGGGCCGCAATAACCTGCCCGATCCTGTTCCTCTATGGCGCGGATTCGTGGGCCTCAAACCCAGAAACCGATGGCCGCGCGATGCTGTTTCAGGATTACCGGGTTAGCGAATTCGAGAATGCCGGGCACTGGCTGCATCATGACCAGTTTGACCGGTTCATGCGCGAAGTACGGGCGTTTCTTTAGCCCTTGCTAAAACTGTCCAGCATCGGCGGACGGTGAAGGCACTCGGCAAAGTTGAATGGCCGGGTGATCAGCGGCGCGATGGCGCCGGCATCTGGGTGGCGCGGGTTGAGGTAGATCACGTCAGCCTCTGGCAGCACGCGTGAACGGATCGCACAGATCAGCGAGCGTTTCGTTTCCAGCCATTCACCGACAAAAGCGCGGATAGTATCCTCATCAGGATCGGGCACGCGTTCTGGCACGGTATTCACTTCAGTCCAGCCCAGCACGAAATCATCGGGAATGCCGACAAGATCGCGCGGCTGATACCGCAGCGCCACCAGCACCGCGAGCCCGGCCTCGCTGGCAAGGCTTACCACAGGGTAGCCCGGCGGAGCATACCGCGCGCCGTTAAGCTCCGCGCCCTTCCCGTCGAGCGCCACATATGGCGCGCGGGTGAGGCACCAGAGTTTCATCCGCGTGAGTAGCCTTCGATTTCCTTGAGTGCCGCATCAGCCAAAAACGCGCTGCGGGTCAGGTTGCGTTCAGTCGCAACCCGATCGATCGCATCGAGCATGCCCCGATCGATCGAAATATTGGCGCGGACAACTCGCCCGGTCCGGCGGATACGGGGAACGGCAATCAAAAATGCCCCTTCGGCAAGATCGGTTGCAACCTGCGCGCGAACCTGATCCAGCCGCATCGGCGTTACATGCGCTGCATCCTCAAACCACAGTTCAAGCGCTTCACAGGCACCCGGCAGCACATCCTCCATCCGATCCGCAGCCGAAAAGCAGCCGGGAAGATCAGGAAAGGTTACCCCGAACGCGCTGTCTTCATCCTTATGTACCACGGCATAGAAATACTGCATCTTACACCTCGTTCAATTACCACCCAGCCATTCGCGCGATCGCCCGTGCGGTGCCGGATGGCAGATCTTTTTTGGGATGCGGAACAATCACGGTCACGCTGCCACGCCTGAATTTGTGATGCGACCCCTTGACTGACACCGCATCAAAACCTTCGGCCAGCAGGCGCTTCACGATTTTACGGCTATCACGCTCCATGCGCAGTTATATGCGCAAATTGAGCGCCTTTGTCAAGGGTTCTTGCGCAACATGATGCGCACTAGCTCAGCTTCCAGTCCCAGCCGAGCGGATCGCCGTCCATTACTTCGACGCCTTGGGCAGCGAGTTCATCGCGCAGGCGGTCGGAAGTGGCGAAGTCTCTCGCTGCGCGGGCGTCCTTGCGCTGAGCGAGCGCGGCCTCGATTTCGGGTTCGGTGATCGTTGCGGTTTTGGGGCGGATGCGGAGGTCTTGGCGGGTTAGTTTTGTGAAATCGAACCCAAGCACCCTATCCATCTCCCGGATCAATGAGAGTTTGATCACTGCCGGTGTTTGCTTATACGCAATCACGTTCTCGAATTCGGTGAGGGCTAGCGGAGTATTCAAATCGTCTGACAGCGCTTCGGCAAAGTGGCCGTAGTGGACAATAGACATCGCTTCGGCTGCTGAGAATGTCTGCTCTTTGGCCTCTGTTTTTGTCGTTGCGTCAATTTTCTCAACACCCATCACCAGCCGCTTCAGTCGAACAAGCGCCGCCCCCAGCCCCTCCCACGAAAACTCCAGCTCGCTCCGATAATGCGCCTGCAGGCACATCATCCGGTAGGCCAATGGGTGATAGCCGCGGTCGACGAGGGTTTGCAGGCGCAGGAATTCGCCCGCTGACTTGCTCATCTTCCCACCCCGGTCGATCAGGAAATTGTTGTGCATCCAGATGCTTGCCCCGGTGTGGGCGCAGCCTTCGTGGGCCTGATTCTGGGCGATTTCGTTGGGGTGGTGGATTTCGCGGTGGTCGATCCCGCCGGTGTGGATATCGAACGGCATTCCCAGTTCAGCCGCGCTCATCACGCTGCATTCGAGGTGCCAGCCGGGTGCGCCTTTTCCCCACGGCGAATCCCATTCCATCTGGCGGGTTTCGCCCAGCGGGGTTTTGCGCCAGATCGCGAAATCGGCGGGCGAGCGCTTGCCATTGACATCTTCGATCCGGCCTTCGCCATCATCGGTTACAGCGCGGGCCAGACGGCCATATTCCGGCACGGTCGAAACATCGAAATAGAGCCCGCTTTCCAGTTCATAGCAGTGCTTTTCAGCAATCGATTTGGCGTAGTCGATCATCGCGGGCACATAGTCAGTCGCGACGGTCCATTTGGCCGGCGGGGTGACGTTCAGCCAGTTCAGATCGCGCTTGAACTCTGCGGTGTAAAACGCTGCAATATCCCAGGCAGTTTTGCCTGAAAGCGCGGCAGCTTTTTCCATCTTGTCATCGCCCGCATCGGCATCGCTGGTCAGGTGGCCAACGTCGGTGATGTTGATGATGTGCTTCAGATCATAACCCTTGAACCGCAGCACCCGGCCCAGCGTATCGGCAAAGACATAGGCCCGCATGTTGCCGATGTGCTGGTAGTTATAAACCGTTGGCCCGCACGAATAGACCCTTGCTTCGCCGGGGTGGACGGGCTGGAATGGCTCCATCTGGCGGGTAAGGCTGTTGAACAGTTTAAGTTGGGCACCATCAGTCATGGTCACGGCCCATAAATCGAAGCGGCGGGTTTGGCTAGAACCCTTCCCAGCGCAGTGCTTGATCAAGCGCGACGCGTGGCACCGGGAACTGGTTGATCGCCGCATCACGGTCTCCCCAGCCGATCGATACGCCGCAGAAGAAGATATGGTCCTCGGGAATATCGGTCACTTCGCGGATCTGCTTCTGGTAAACCGCCCAGGCTTCCTGCGCGCAGCTATCCAGCCCTTCTTCGCGCAGCAGCAGCAGCACGGTTTGCAGCCACATCCCGATATCGCTCCACTGCGGCAGGCCCATATAGCGGGGCGTGTGGACCAGCATCAGCACCGGCGCGCCGAATGCGCGGAAATTGTTGCGGAACATATCGAGCCGCTGCGCCTTGTCCTCACGTGGGATTTCAAGCGCCTTGTACATCGCCTCGCCCACGCCAAACCGGCTGTTCGCATAGCGGCCTTCCAGCTCAGCCGGATAGATCGGATATTCGGCCGAATAGGCGGCCAACCCCTGGGGGATCGTTTCGGCGACCAGATCGACCAGCTTGGCCAGTGGCTCCCCGGTCAGCATCACCGCATTCCACGGCTGGGTGTTGCCGCCAGATGGCGCGTTCTGGGCCTTTTCCAGCACGCGCAGCAGCACGGCCTGATCGACCGGCTGGTCAAGATACTGGCGGATTGAGCGGCGGCTGGCGACGGCTTCGGTTACGTTCACTTGGTTTCCTCTTCAAACAATCCCGCAAGCTGCTCGATCATCGTGCCGGCCAATTGTTCAACATCCATGATCGTTACCGCACGGCGATAGTAGCGGGTGACGTCATGACCGATCCCGATCGCCACCAGCTGCACCGGCGATTGCTTTTCGATCCAGTCGATTACCTTGCGCAAATGCAGTTCAAGGTAGCCGGCGTTGTTCACGCTGAGCGTGCTGTCATCCACCGGTGCGCCATCTGAAATCACCATCAGCACGCGGCGGTCTTCTGGCCGGGCAAGCAGCCGGGCGTGGGCCCACAGCAGAGCCTCGCCATCGATGTTTTCCTTAAGCAGCCCTTCGCGCATCATCAGGCCCAGGTTCTTGCGGGAATGGCGATAAGGCTGATCGGCCCTCTTGTAGATGATATGGCGCAAATCGTTCAATCGGCCCGGCTGCGCGGGTTTGCCGCCGGCCAGCCATGCCTCGCGGCTTTGCCCGCCCTTCCAGGCGCGGGTGGTAAAGCCCAGGATTTCGGTCTTTACCCCGCAGCGCTCCAGGGTACGCGCCAGAACATCTGCGCTGATTGCCGCGATCGAGATTGGCCGCCCGCGCATTGATCCCGAATTGTCGATCAGCAGCGTGACGATAGTGTCCTTGAAATCGACCTCGCGTTCAACCTTGTAGCTCAGCGAATGGCCAGGCGAGATGACCACCCGGGCCAGCCGCGCGGCATCGATCAGGCCTTCTTCCTGATCGAAATCCCAGCTGCGGTTTTGCTGCGCCATCAGCCTGCGTTGAAGCCGGTTGGCCAATTTGGTGACGATCCCCTGCAGGCCCTTCAACTGTGCATCCAGATAGGCCCGCAGCCGGGTCAGCTCTTCATCGTCGCACAGCTCATTGGCAGCGATCACTTCATCGAACGCTTCGGTATAGGCTTTGTAATCAAACTTCAGCGGCAGCTCGGTCCACGGGCGATTGGGCCGGGTTGGCAGCATGCCCTCCTCGCCCTCATCGCCTTCTTCAGCATCAGACTGATCATCGTCGGTCTGATTTTCTACTTCGCTTTCGCTCTCATCCTCGCCTTCGCTGGGTTCGCTGGCGACTTCGCTGGGATTCTGGTCTTCGCTCGATTCGCCGTCGTCTGGCTGCTCCTGATCCTGGTCCTCGCTATCCGTATCGTCGCCATCTTCGCTTTCGGGATCCATCGGTTCGGACTTGGTCAGTTCAAGATGCTGCAACATGCCCAGCGTCAATGCCTGGAACGCCGCCTGATCATCAAGCATCAGAGCCAGCGCATCAAAATCGGTGGCGGCCTTTTCTTCAATCCAGCCGCGCAGCATCGCCACACCTTCGCGTGCGGGTTCGGGCACCGGCTGGCCCGTCAGATGTTCACGCAGCAACAAGGCCAGCGCACCCTGAATCGGAACCTCATCGGGCCGGGTCGCCCGGGTGATCGGATCACCCAGCGTACGCGCCATCAACGCGGCATCTAGGTTGCCGCGCATCCCGGCATAGGCTTTTGATCCCAACGCCTCATACCGGACCATCTCCACCGCATCGAAACAAGCCCGCGCGGCCGGTTCGCTGGGGGCATGGCGGGCGTGGAGCGCCTCGTTATGGTGCCGCAGCTTCAAGGCAAAGCTATCGGCAAACCCGCGCGCTTCCAGCGCCTGATCGCGCGGCAGGGTGCGGCCCGGCATCGGCACGCGAAAATTGGTGCCATTGGCCACCGGGCTATCGGCGGTCCAGGCCACTTCAACTTCAGGCTCCCGTGCAACCGCCCGCGAAACGCCGGTTAGCACCGATTTGAAACGATCGAGGGGGGATTCGTCGGCCATGCTCAAAAGTTCAGATCGTCTGCCCGGTCTTGGCCCAATCGGCCATGAAACCTTCGATACCCTTGTCGGTCAGCACATGCTTCACCAATGCCTTGATAACCGCAGGCGGCGCGGTCATCACTTCGGCGCCGATCCGTGCGGCTTCAAGCACGTGGACCACATGGCGAACCGATGCCACCAGGATCTCGGTTCGATAATCGTAATTATCATAGATCAGCCGGATATCACGGATCAGATCCATCCCATCAAATCCGTTGTCATCGTGGCGGCCCACAAAGGGCGAAACAAAGGTTGCGCCGGCCTTTGCAGCCAGCAGCGCCTGATTGCCAGAGAAGCACAGTGTAACGTTGACCATTGTGCCATCGCTGGTCAGCGCCTTGCAGGTTTTCAGGCCATCCAGCGTCATCGGCACCTTGATGCAAACATTGTCGGCGATTTTGCGCAGCGTCTCTGCTTCGGCCATCATCCCGGCGTGATCCAGTGCGACCACTTCCGCGCTGACCGGGCCATCGACAATTCCGCAAATTTCACGCGTTACTTCAATGAAATCGCGGCCTGATTTCATAATCAGGCTGGGATTGGTGGTAACGCCATCCAGCAGGCCGGTGGCGGCCAGTTCCTTGATGTCGGCAATTTCGGCGGTATCGGCAAAAAATTTCACGGGCGCGGGCTCCTGACTGCGAGTCAGAAGCCGCTATAGCCCGCCGTGCGCCTGCGGCAACAGCCTTAGAGCACCTTGAACACCCCGATCAGCAGCGGATCATTGGTGCTTTGTGGATTGGCCCGGATTGCGCCTTCTTCAGCTCCGATCTGATACCAGATCGAATTATCAGCCTTTATCGCGATGCTTTGCGCCACCTGGCCCACATCCACGCCAGCCAGGGCGCGGATAGCCTGGCCCAAAACCGGATCGCTGGATACGCGCAGCGCATCGGACAGGCCCGGGATCATGGCATTGATCAGCCCGGCGCCCATTTCGCTGCGCAAGTAAGAAGTGGCCGCGGTTGGTCCGCCCCGGACCAGGGCGATCGCATCGGGAACAGAGATGTTGCGGATCGCCTCATAAACCACCGGCGCGGCGCGCTCTGCACCCTTTTCGGCAACCGTATTCAATCCTTTTTGCAGGCTTGTGCGGAACGGGCCCGATGTCAGCAAGGTCTTGACCGCCCCGCCGCCGGTGAACAGTTCAGGCAGATCAAACCGCGCCACTTCGCTATCCCAGAACCCGCCGGGCGCGGTCAGTTTGGCAAAGGCGTTCCTGGAAGCCAGGCCCAGCAGCCGGCGGATCGCATCGACCATTCCAAAACCGCCCATCGATTGGCAACCTGGCAATGCCAGCAAGCCAGCCGCAGCCGTTCCGGCCAAAAAAGTGCGCCGTGCGATGATGCTGCTACCGTTGCTTTTCATTCCTACCCCCTGTTTCATTCGATTAGCGTTCCATCGAATTAGCGACTGTCACCCACGCCAGATTGCCGCCATAGAAGCTGCGCAATGAACCGTGTCCGACTCCTTGTCTTCAACCCCGTATTGCAGGTGCTTGACTACCGCGTTCCCGCTGGAATGGCGATAGAATTCGGCCAGCTGGTGATGGCTCCGCTCGGGCCGCGCCAGGTGCTGGGAATCGTCTGGGAACCTGATCGGCTGCCCGGTGATGAAGTGCCCGAGGCCAAGCTGCGCCCGATCCTGGAAGTGCTGCCGGCGGCGCCGCTATCAAAGGCGCTGCGCGGCCTGATTGAATGGACTGCGGATTATTACGTTGCCCCGATGAATTCGGTCGCGCGGATGGCGCTGGGCAGTATGGCGGCGCTGCGCGGCGGCGGAACTACCACCGAATATCGCTTGTCTGGCGATGAACCCAGGCGGCTGACCCCGCAGCGGGCCGCGGCCATGGACGCATTGCATGGTGAACAGGCCAGCATCCGCGAACTGGCGGCGCTGGCCAGCGTTTCAGAAGGCGTGCTGCGCGGGATGCTGGGCGCCGGGATCCTTGAGCCGGTAACTGTCGATCTGGATCGCCCCTATCCTCGGGCTCGCCCAGACCATGCCCCGCCCGCCCTTTCCGAATTGCAGGATGCAGCCGCCCAGCAATTGGTTGGCGCGGTTCGCAGCGGCGGTTTCACTCCGTTCCTGCTTGATGGGGTAACCGGATCGGGCAAGACCGAGTGCTATTTTGAGGCGATTGCCGAAGCGATCCAGCTCGGCCGCCAGGTGCTGGTGCTGCTACCCGAAATCGCCCTGACCCAGAATTTCCTGCGCCGGTTCGAAGCCCGCTTTGGCACGCCGCCGGTGCTGTGGCACAGCTCTGTCAAGCAAAGCGAGCGGCGGCGGGCATGGCGGGCGATCGTGTCAGGTGAAGCACAGGTTGTGGTTGGGGCCCGATCGGCGCTGTTCATGCCGTTCAAGACGCTGGGGCTGATTGTGGTCGATGAAGCGCACGAGGTTTCGTTCAAACAGGATGATGGGGTGCGCTATAATGCGCGCGACGTGGCGGTTATCCGGGCCCGGTTTGAACAAGCCCCGGTGATCCTGGCCAGCGCCACGCCGGCACTGGAATCGCTCCAATTGGCTGAGGCTGGCGTCTATACCAAGATCGATCTGCCTGACCGGTTTGGCGGCGCACAGCTGCCCGATGTAGAGATCGTGGACCTGCGCAAGGAAGTGCCGGAACGCGGCCGCTGGCTGGCCCCGCGACTGGTTGCGAAACTGACCGAACGGCTGGCCCGCGGCGAACAGAGCCTGCTGTTCCTCAATCGCCGCGGCTATGCGCCACTGACGCTGTGCCGCCACTGCGGGTACCGGTTCCAGTGCCCCAATTGCAGTGCCTGGCTGGTCGAACACCGGCTCTCGCGCAGGCTGGCCTGCCACCATTGCGGGCATGAAACCAGCACGCCCGAAGAATGCCCAGAATGCCACACCGGCGATTGTCTGGTTGCCTGCGGCCCTGGTGTGGAACGGATCGCCGATGAAGTGCGCGAACTTCTGCCCGATGCGCGCCTGGCGGTGGTAACCTCGGATACGCTCAACAGTCCTGAAAAGATTTCAGCCTTTGTCGAGGCTGCGGAAGGCAAGCTGATCGATGTGATCGTTGGCACCCAATTGGTGACCAAAGGGTATCACTTCCCCGATCTGACCCTGGTTGGTGTGGTCGATGCCGATCTGGGTCTGGAAGGCGGCGATCTGCGCGCGGCCGAACGAACTTACCAGCAAATCGCACAGGTTTCTGGCCGCGCCGGCCGGGGCGAAAAGCCCGGCGAGGTACTGATCCAGACCCGCCACCCCGAAGCCGCCGTTTTCGCAGCGCTGGCCGCCGGAGACCGCGACGCTTTCTATGCTGCCGAAGCCGAAGCCCGCAAGGATGCAGGCGCCCCGCCGTTCGGCCGCTGGGCCGCAATCATCGTTTCATCCGAGGACGAAGCCGAAGCCCGCGAGGCAGCAAAATCCATCGGTGCGATGGCCCCCAACCTGCCCGATGTCATGGTGCTCGGCCCGGCCCCTGCCCCGCTCGCGCTGCTGCGCGGCCGCTACCGCTATCGGCTGCTGATCAATGCCCGGCGATCGGCACAATTGCAGGACGTGATCCGGGCCTGGCTGGGCCAGTTGCAATTCGCGCAAGGGGTGCGGGTTGCAGTGGATATTGATCCTTATTCGTTCGTTTGACGCATCAACGCTTCCACATCGGCGCGACGAAATGCCCGCGCCTGTATGCGAGTATCAACAGCAATACCCCCGCTCCGGTCGCCACCACCATCGCGACAGCGCTCGCTTCCAAACCGAAATCGCCGCCGGTCAGCCAATCCGGTCCGACGCGGCGGGTGATGAGCAAGCCGAGCGGTGCTTCGCCGCCCGAGACCGGGACCGAGAAGATCCATCCTTGCGTGAAATTCCAGGCCGCGTGGATCCCGATTGCCAGCCACAGCCGCCGGGTCAACAGGTATGCCGCGCCAAGCAGGATGCCGGCCTCAAGCGCGATTGCAAACGAGGAGAACCACGTCGCATCAGGATTGGTAATGTGCAGCAGCCCAAACAGCGCCGAGGTAAATATCAGCGCACCCCAGGTTCCGATCAGATTTTCCATGTGCCGCAGGATGATCCCGCGAAACAGGATCTCTTCCAATGTGCCGCTGACGGTGGCGATCGCCACCATGGTCCAGATTTGCCCGGCCCCGCGCACGCCAAGCACTTCGAAACCGCCCAGCATCGCAACAATCGCGGTCATCAGGCTAAACAGCCCGGTGCCAATCGCAATGCCAGCGCCCAGTTCCGGCAACGCGCCCGAAAACGGCAGTTCAATATCATCGGCGCGTTCCACCCAACGCTTGTAGGCTTTATACCCCAGGATCACCGCGGCCGCCATCAGCACAGCGCCAAGCGTTTTTTCAGGCGTGTTGCGCGCAAAGCCAAGCTGTTCGTATAACTGCGCCGTCCCCACACCCAGCACAGCAATCCAGACAAACCCGATCACCATCAAAGTCAGCGGAAAGGCCACAATCCGCCGGGCGAGTGAGGGCAGCGGCAAAGGGTTCTCTTGGTGTATTATGTTATCCATACACCTAGATTGCCCAATTCGCCGCAGCTTGCAATCGATTATGCGCTACTGGCCTGCGGCATAGGGGACGATTTCGCCAGCAAACACCGTTCGGGCCTGACCGGCCAACCAGTCCATCGCGGCAGCCCAAGGTCCGTGGCCATAGCTGATCCGGGCAACGCCGCAGGCGGCAAGCTGGGCCGTTGTCCCGCGCCCTGGGCCCCACAAGATGTTGATCGGCAACGGCGATGCAGCGCAGATCGCGGTTATCGTGGGGTGATCGCCCAGAAATGGCACGAACAGCCCGCCAGCGCCCGCAGCGGCATAGGCATCAGCGCGCTCAAGCACGGATTCCACCAGCTGCGGGCCATAGTCCTGCGGCTTGACCCCTCGATAGACATCGCAGCGCGCGTTGACGAACAGGCCGCTTTGCGCCGCCGCAGCGATCCGGTCGGCCGCATCGCCCAGCGGCAACAGCGCGGTCTGGCCCGGCATGCGGTCTTCCATATTGATCCCGGCCGCGCCGCTTGTCAGGGCTCGGCGGACGGATGCAGCCACCCCCGCCGGAGTATCGCCGTAGCCACTCTCAAAATCAAGCGTCACCGGCAGATCGGTAATCGCGACGATCCGTTCGAGATTGCGCAGTGCATCTTCGATCGAAAAGTCTTCGCCATCCTTGAAGCCTTGCGCTTCGGCCACGCCATAGCTGCCGGTAGCGATGGCCTTGGCACCGGCCGCAGCAACTGCCTTGGCGCTGCCGGCATCCCAGATATTAAACAGAACCAGCGGATCGCCAGCAATATGAAGCGCCTTGAAGGCCGCAATTTTTCCCATCATTCCGCTTCCTTTTCCAATAATTTGCGCTTGATCTCCAAGCCATAGGCATAGCCGCCCAAATGCCCGCCGGTGCGGATCACCCGGTGGCACGGGATCAGCACGGCAACATTGTTTGCGCCATTGGCGCTGCCGGCCGCGCGGACCGCCTTGGGCTTGCCCACCGCTGCGGCAAGCTGCGCATAGGTGCGGGTTTCGCCTTTGGGAATCCGCTGCAATTCGCGCCAGACCGCTTCCTGAAACGCGGTGCCTTTGACGTCGAGCGGAATGTGGCCAAAATCACCCGGCGCTTCGACAGCGGCGATAACCTGCCCCAGCAGCTCCGCAAAGGCGGTTCCGCCTTCGTTCAATTCGGCATGGGGAAAGCGCGCTTCCAAAGCCTCGCGCCCTTCGTTGAAGGACAGGCGGCACACGCCCTTGCCAGTCGCCGCGACCAGCATCATGCCCAGGCTGGTATCGACCACCGCCCAATGGATAACCGCGCCCTTTCCGCCGTTTGCCCAAACCGAAGGCGCCATCCCCAGTCTCCCCTGATTGCCTTCATAAAACCGCGACGGTGCCGAATAGCCAGCCGCATAGATGGCATCGGTCACGCTGCCCTCGTCGCTTAGAGCCTGCGCCGCGCGCTCTGCCATCAGCGCCCGGGCATAGGCCGCGGGGGATAGGCCGGTGTGCCGGGTAAAAACACGCTGAAAGTGGCTGGGGGAATAGCCGGTCTCTTGCGCCAACGCGGCCAACGCCAGCGGCTGCTGGGCCGCCTTTATCGCCGCAATCGCCGCCAGAACCGCGCGCTCATCGCGGCTGACATCATCGGGCGAGCAGCGCTTGCAGGGCCGCAGCCCGGCAGCGCGGGCCTGGGCCGCGTTGGCAAAGAACTGCACATTGTGCCTGTGCGGGTGGCGTGCCGGGCAACTGGGCCGGCAATAGATCCCGGTTGACAGCACACCCGAAACGAAGCGCCCGTCATACGCCCGGTCACGGGACAGCGCGGCTTGCCAGCATTCCTCGTCGGCAATCATGCCGCTTCTCCTTCGTGGCGCTCCACTTTGGCAGCGAAGCAGCCGTGGGCCGCGTTGTGGGCGTGAATATAGGCAATTTCGGGTTGGGCAAACAAATCGCGAATCTTCTCATCAGCCTGCCCCGGCAAAGCTAGCCGCGCATCACGCAAAGTCCCGGCCTTATCAAACCCGCGCAGCCCCAGGGGGCGCCCTTCAAACACCGGCGGCGTTGTATCAACGAAAACGCGCTGAGCTGAATCCTTGCGCACATAGATCGCATAGGTACTGCGATATGCTGTCGCGACATCGTGGCTGGTGTGGTTCAGCAGGATTAACTCTTCCCCTGCGCGCGCATCTTCCAGGCTGACCCGGCAAGGGAAGCCCCGGTCCGCGTCTGCCATCACCCGCGCTGCATTGCGGGCGGCAAGTTCGGTGCAGGAAAGACTGAACAGGTCTGAAAAAGTTTCGGGATCAAGCCCGGCTATTCGATAGGTCATGGACGGCTCCTCGGCTGCTGAGCAACCGGGCTACTCGCCTCTGCCGCTTGCTGCGTCCCGGCCCTTGCGCTCAAAGCCGATCAAGCTGCCAGCGGATCGCCCGTCAATGTGATCCGGTGCATCACCCGGCGGTGGCCGTGATAGTCATTCTGTGCCAGATGCCAGGTTGCCCGATTATCCCAGATCGCGACCGAGCCCGGCCGCCATTCAATCCGGCACTGAAACTCCTCGCGCGATGCAACGCTGTAAAGATAGCCCAGCAGCGGCAGGCTTTCTTCGCGGGTCCAGCCTTCAAAATGGGTGGTGAATGCCCCGTTTACGTAGAGCAGTTTGCGGCCCGTCACCGGGTGACGGATCACCACGGGATGAACGGCCCGGGTTGAAAGTTCCTGCCCGGTCATCTCATCGGCCAGATCGGTATGCGAATAGTATCCGCCCGGCTGATAGATATGATCGGCAGTATGCACTGCGCTCAGCCCCGCAAGCGTGGCCTTCAGCCCATCTGACAGCGCATCATAGGCCGCGCCCATGCTGGAAAACAGCGTATCACCGCCGCTGGGCGGCAGTTCGCGCGCGACCAGGATCGATCCCATTGCGGGCACGGAATCAAAACTGTGATCGGTGTGCCAGCCGCCGCCGATATTGTCCTTCTGCTCTTCGGCCTTGCGCACTTCGGCAATTTCAGGCCAGCCACTGTTGGTGGGGAAAAACGGATTAACGTCGATCCCGCCCCAGCGCTTGGCAAAGGCGATGTGCTGATCGGGTGACAGCTGTTGATCACGGATAACCGCGACGCCGTTTTCAAACACCTGACGCTTGAGCGCGTCGAGCGATGCGCCTGCCAGATCGGCCAGTTGAACATCGGTCACTTCGACGCCCAGTGCTGCGGATAGCGGTGCGACTTTCATGGCTTCTCTCCCTTGATCGGCGTTGTGTGCAAAAGTTCAACCAACCGCAAGGCCAGTGTCCAGGCATCGCCGGGCCAGCGCGCCGACAGGTAGTTGCCGTCTTGCACAACAAACCCCGCCCCGGGCGCCCGCGCGCCGGAATAGCGCGGAAACAGGCCGCCGCGCGCAAACGTGCCGGCCTTGCCGATCCGCTGCTTCACTTCGGTTTCCACGCTGATCGGATAGGTTCGGTAGTGGCCCGGCAAGACCCGCTGGGTCAGCCGCACCGCAATTTCTTCCATAATGTGGGTCAACGCCGTGGTGCGCCGCCCGCGCAGCACCCCGGCCCGGGCCAGCGGCAGCACCCCATGGCAGATCGCACTGACCGGCTGGTCCGCGGCAAAAGCCTCTTTGGCGAGCCGGAACACCTCGGCATTTTCGCAATAGCTGCGCATCCCCGGCCCGTGTCCGCCTGGAAAATGCAGCGCATCGTAATGTTTGGCGCCCGCCTTGGCCCAGGTGATCGGTATCAGAAACTCCGCGCTGGCGATCATCCGGGCATAGGCCGCCTCCCCCTCAAGCCGGATCTTGAGCGATGCGGCATGCCGCGGAAGACCTGCGCCCGTCAGCGTGACCGGATCGGCATAGGCCGTTTTGCCGTTCTCGGTAGCGAAAGTGATCGCATGCCCGGCCTCGGTCCAGACCAGCCATGGCAGGGCCACTTCGCTTGGATCATAGTCTGACGAAGGCAATATGATGAGTATCTTGGCCAAATCCTAACCTCCCAGCGCCTTGAACAGCATCAGCGTCCGCTCTTTCGCCAATTCCGCGCTTTCGGGATGATAGTCCTTGCGCCGATCAGAATTGAAGCCGTGCCCAGCCTCATAGATAAAGTGCTGCGCGGTGGGGTGGGCCTTTTCGATTAGCGCTTCAACCGGCTCAATCGGCACCATCGAATCGTACCGGCCAAAATGGGTGATCGCGGCGCATCTGGGGGCGTCGTCGGCGAATTTGGTTGCAACATATCCGCCGTAATAGCAGCTGACCGCATCCAGATCGTCTGACAGCTGCGCCATCCGCCACGATACCGATCCGCCAAAGCAATAGCCAACCATGAACACCGGGCCGCCCCGCAGTTTCATCCATGAAACACAGCTGCCAGTATCATCAAGCCCCTGATCCCAATCATGCTCAACCCGCGCGATCTGCACCGCCCGATCCCAGTCTGCACCGGAATAGCCCAGTTCGCAGCCCGGCTCTTGCCGATCGAACAGCGCCGGGCTGATCACTTCATAGCCATCGCTGGCGTATTCATCGCATAGCTCGCGGATATGTTCGGTCACCCCGAAAATTTCCTGGACCAGTATCAGACCGCCGCGCCGATCACCTTTGGGCGGCACATGATAGCACGGCATCGCGTGCCCATCCGCCATCGTCAAATTGAGCCAATCGCCCATCCTAAATCCCCTTGGCCGCATTCCTATTAGGGAAGTTCCTTGCCCCACCTTGCATCGCAGCACAATCATGGCTATGCGCGCCCCCGTCACAGGGGTGAAAGTGTGCTTTGCACGCCGATCCGCCCCGCCAATGCACCCGATGCAAGGAACCTGAGCGCGTGGAGATTTCCGGCGGCATTACCGCAAGTTTGCAAGGGCGTTATGCCTCTGCGCTTTATCAACTGGCGGCAGAGACCAAGGCGGTTTCCGCTGTTGAAGGCGATCTTGAAAAAGTCAGCCAGGCGATTCTCGGCTCTGCTGACCTTGCCGGACTGATTCGCAATCCGCGGATTAGCCGCGATGCGGCCGCCCAAACCATGGCCGGCCTGGGCAAGCTGCTGAAGCTAAGCCCGCTAACCACCAAATTTCTTGGCGCGCTGGCCGATAATCGCCGGTTGGCCAAATTGCCTGAAATTGTTGCAGCCTTCGCCACGATTGCCGCCGCCGCACGCGGCGAGCTGGCTGCCGAAGTAACCAGTGCCCATGCCCTGACCGATGCCCAACTAAAGGCAGTCGCGGCCAAGCTTCGCGCACGCGAAGGCAAGGAAGTGAAACTTACCGCCAAAGTCGATCCCGACCTGCTTGGCGGCCTGATCGTCAGGATCGGCTCGACCCAGATCGACAGCTCGATCCGCACCCGTTTGAACACTCTCGCGCAGGCGATGAAGGGCTGAAAAGCCTGTACGCCAGTAAAAAGTCGATGAAAGGCTAATTCGTAATGGATATCCGCGCCGCAGAAATCTCGAAGGTCATCAAGGACCAGATCGCCAATTTCGGCACCGAAGCCCAGGTTTCGGAAGTCGGCTCGGTGCTTTCGGTGGGTGACGGTATCGCCCGCATTCACGGTCTGGATAATGTCCAGGCCGGCGAAATGGTCGAATTCGCCAACGGGGTTAAGGGCATGGCGCTCAACCTCGAAGCCGATAATGTCGGCGTGGTGATCTTCGGCTCGGACGCTGAAATTCGCGAAGGCGATGTGGTCAAGCGGACCGGCACGATTGTGGACGTTCCCGTCGGCAAGGGCCTGCTCGGCCGCGTGGTTGATGCATTGGGTAACCCGATCGATGGCAAGGGCCCGATCAAGGACGCCGTGCGGATGCGCGTTGAAAAGAAGGCTCCGGGGATCATCCCGCGTCAGTCGGTGAATGAGCCGGTTCAGACCGGCCTCAAGGCAATCGACGCGCTCGTTCCCGTCGGTCGCGGTCAGCGCGAACTGATCATCGGCGATCGCCAGACCGGAAAGACCGCCGTCGCGATCGATACCTTCATCAACCAGAAGGAAGCCAACCAAGGCGACGACGAGAAGAAAAAGCTGTACTGCATCTATGTCGCGGTCGGCCAGAAGCGCTCGACTGTCGCGCAGATCGTGCGCCAGCTCGAAGAAAACGGCGCGATGGAATATTCGATCGTCGTTGCCGCAACCGCTTCGGAACCCGCCCCGCTGCAATACCTCGCCCCCTACACCGGCGCGACCATGGGCGAATTCTTCCGCGATAACGGCATGCACGCCGTGATCGTGTATGACGATCTTTCCAAGCAGGCTGTGGCTTACCGCCAGATGTCGCTGCTGCTGCGCCGCCCGCCGGGCCGTGAAGCCTATCCCGGTGACGTGTTCTATCTGCACTCACGCCTGCTCGAACGCGCCGCCAAGATGAACGATTCGCAGGGTGGCGGTTCGCTGACGGCGTTGCCGATCATCGAAACCCAGGCCGGTGACGTTTCGGCCTATATCCCGACCAACGTGATCTCGATCACCGACGGCCAGATCTTCCTTGAAACCGGCCTGTTTTATCAGGGCGTGCGTCCGGCGATCAACGTCGGTCTGTCGGTCAGCCGCGTTGGCGGCGCTGCCCAGACCAAGGCGATGAAGAAGGTGGCCGGATCGATCAAGCTGGAGCTGGCGCAGTACCGCGAAATGGCGGCCTTTGCCCAGTTCGGCTCAGATCTTGATGCTTCGACCCAGAAGCTGCTGAACCGCGGCGCGCGGCTGACCGAACTGCTCAAGCAGGCGCAGTTCAGCCCGCTGCCGTTTGAAGAGCAGACCGTGTCGATCTTCGCCGGCACCAACGGCTATCTCGATGGCATCCCGGCCGGCGATGTGGTTCGCTATGAAGCTGAAATGCTCAGCTTCATGCGTGACAAGCATGCCAAGGTGCTGAAAACGATCCGCGACACCCGCGATTTTGGTGACGAAGCCAAAAAGGGCACCGTTGCCGCGCTTGACGCATTCGCGAAGCAGTTCGCCTGATCCACTTGAAAGGGTAAGGCTTCATGGCCTCGCTTAAGGAACTCAAAGGTCGGATCAACTCGGTCAAATCGACCCAGAAGATCACCAAGGCCAAACAGATGGTCGCCGCTGCCAAACTGCGCAAGGCGCAGGCTGCGGCTGAGGCTGCACGTCCCTATGCCACCCGTCTGGCTGGCGTCATGGCCTCAATCGCGGGCAAAGTGACCGTCAGCGAAAGCAGCCCCAAGCTGCTGGCGGGCACTGGCAAAGACCAGATCCAGCTGCTGGTAGTGGCCAACAGCGACAAGGGCCTGTGCGGCGCGTTCAATTCGAACATCGTCAAGGCGGCCCTGATCGCGGCGCGCGCGCTTGAAGCCGAGGGCAAGACCGTGCTGTTCTACCTGGTTGGCCGCAAAGGCCGCGCGGTAATTCGCCGGGCCTATCCCAAGGCGATCCTGGCCAGCTTCGATACCACCGCGGTTCGCGAACCGGGCTATGCTGAGGCCGAAGCTGTGGCGGCAGAATTGCTGGCGCTGTATGACGATGGCAAATTTGACATCGCCCACCTGTTCTACGCGCGCTTCCAAAGCGCCTTGGCGCAAGTGCCCACGCAGCAACAGATTGTGCCCGTTCCCACGCCCAAGGCCGAAGCTGCCACCGGCGCTTCGGGCGCGGTTGATTACGAACCCGACGAAGGCGAAATCCTCGCCGCGCTGCTGCCGCGCTATCTGCGCACCCAGCTGTTTGGCGCGCTGCTGGAAAATCAGGCATCGGAGCAAGGCGCTTCGATGACCGCGATGGACAACGCCACGCGCAACGCCGGCGATCTGATCAACAAGCTGACGATCCAGTACAACCGCAGCCGCCAGGCCGCGATCACCACTGAATTGATTGAAATTATCGCGGGCGCAGAAGCGCTGTAGCAACAGACAATTGTGGGCGCTTAGGCGCTCCAACGTAATTCAAGGCAAGGAAACTGACCATGGCCACCGCCGCCAAGACCACCACCCGCAAAAAGGCAGCCCCCAAGGCTGCTGCCACCAGTGTCGCCACCGGCAAGATCAGCCAGGTCATCGGCGCCGTTGTTGACGTGAGTTTCACCGGCGAGCTGCCGGCGATCCTTTCCGCTCTCGAAACCGAAAACAATGGCAACCGCCTTGTTCTCGAAGTGGCACAGCATCTGGGCGAAAACACCGTGCGCACGATCGCGATGGACGCGACCGATGGCCTCACCCGCGGCCAGCCCGTCACCGCCACCGGCGCGCAAATCTCGGTGCCGGTTGGTCCGATGACGCTGGGCCGGATCATGAACGTGATTGGTGAGCCGATTGACGAGCAAGGCCCGGTTAACGCTGCCAAGCGCAACCCGATCCACGCCGATGCCCCGCTGTTCGTCGACCAGTCAACCGAAGCTGCGATCCTCGTGACGGGCATCAAGGTAATCGATCTGCTCGCGCCTTATGCGCGCGGCGGCAAGATCGGTCTGTTCGGGGGTGCGGGCGTGGGCAAGACCGTGCTGATCCAGGAACTGATCAACAACATCGCCAAGGGCCACGGCGGGGTTTCGGTCTTTGCTGGCGTGGGTGAACGCACCCGCGAAGGCAACGATCTCTACCACGAATTCCTCGATGCAGGCGTCATCGCCAAGGACAAGGATGGCAACCCGACGCCGGACGGTTCCAAGGTCGCTCTCGTGTTCGGCCAGATGAACGAGCCCCCGGGCGCGCGTGCCCGCGTGGCGCTTTCAGGTCTGACCATGGCCGAATATTTCCGCGATGAGGAAGGCCAGGACGTGCTGTTCTTCGTGGACAACATCTTCCGCTTCACCCAGGCCGGTTCAGAAGTGTCGGCGCTGCTCGGCCGTATTCCTTCGGCGGTTGGCTATCAGCCGACGCTGGCCACAGACATGGGCCAGCTGCAGGAACGCATCACCTCGACCAACAAGGGCTCGATCACCTCGGTGCAGGCGATTTACGTTCCGGCCGACGATCTTACCGATCCCGCCCCGGCCGCTTCGTTCGCCCACTTGGACGCAACCACCACGCTGAACCGCGCGATTTCGGAACTGGGCATCTATCCGGCAGTCGATCCGCTCGATTCCACCAGCCGCGTGCTGACCCCGGCGGTTGTCGGCCAGGAACACTACGATACCGCGCGCCGGGTTCAGGAAACGCTGCAGAAGTACAAGAGCCTGCAGGATATCATCGCGATTCTGGGGATGGACGAGCTTTCGGAAGAAGATAAGCTGACTGTGGCCCGCGCCCGCAAGATCCAGCGCTTCCTCAGCCAGCCGTTCCACGTTGCCGAAGTGTTCACCAACATCCCGGGCAAATTCGTCCAGGTGGAAGACACCGTGAAGAGCTTCAAGGCGGTGGTTGATGGCGAATACGATCACCTGCCCGAAAGCGCCTTCTACATGGTCGGCGGGATCGATGAAGCCGTGGCAAAGGCCAAGAAGCTGGCTGAGGACGCGTAGACTATCATGGCACTCCACTTCGAACTCGTCACCCCTGCCCGCCTGGTCCGTTCGGACGACGTCTATATGGTCGTTGTCCCCGGCACCGAAGGTGAGGAAGGCGTGCTGGAGGGCCACGCGCCATTCATGACCACGATGCGCGATGGCACAGTGCGGATCTACAAGACCGATGGCGCCCAGCCAGAGGAAATCCGCGTTTCCGGCGGCTTTGCCGAAGTCGGTGACAGCGGCCTGACAATCCTGGCCGAACGCGTCGAAGGCTGAGGATTTCTGGCCTGACTTGAGATCCGAAAGGGCGGTCCGTTGGGCCGCCCTTTTCGTTCATGCAAGGGTTTCCAATCGAACTGGATGCCATTTTCCTTTCTGAACCCGTTTGCGGACCAAAACTTTGAAGGCATCAGCAGACAATGGCACTGGTCGGGCATGACGCAACCTGTTGCACCAATGGCAAGCAGCAACAATGTTGTCGTAAGCGTTTCCGCCTCCGTCAGATCGCGCACGGAGATGCTCCGCAGTACAGCGCATTTGTTGAGCAAATTTCCCTATCCGTGCCTGTTGAACGGAGGGCCTGCCCTCCCACATGCTGCACCCACAGTAATGACACTGGCCCTGCTGAATTACAAATTTAGCCCGTCGAATCGTTTGCAATGTTTTGGCCATAGCTGGCGTCTCCAATGATTAGGTAAAATCAGGAAGCGCTTTGGTCTTAGACCAAGAACTGGCTGTGGGCGTTCCGCCTCACGCAAATCGTCTCCTTGTGGATGACGACTCGCTTCTTGTGATTCGTGAATACTACCCAGCGCTAAACACTAGCAAGCCTGTTTACCATCAGAGTAAAACCACCCCTTCAACGCAGGTCACGCATTGCCCGCCAACGTGCACATCGGCGCAGTCAATCCGGACATTGATATAGCCATCACGGCCAACCTGTCGTCCTTGGCTGGCAATATAGCTGTCGCCCGATCCGATTTGCCCGGCCAGCAACCGAAACGCAGCAACCGCTGCGTTGCCACTGCCGCAAACCGGATCTTCGGGAATGCCATCGCCGGGGGCGAAGCTGCGCACGACAAGATGCGCGCCTTCGGCGGCAAACAGCGTTGCCCCCGTCATCCCCGTAGCTTCGTAATAGCGGGTCAGCCGCGCCGGATCATGTGCCAGATTCTCCAGCGCAGCAACGTCTACCAATTGCGCCACCAGCCAGACCGGCCCGACATCAACCGCCTGTGGCTGACCGACCAGGCTGACCCCCTCTCCCAGCCAAGCACGCGCTTCAGGATCGGTCAGTTCGGTCACCGAATAACGCGGCAGCCGGAACGAAAGGCTTGTTTCATTCACCGTCAGATCGACCAGTCCAATTGCGCATTGCTGCACCAGCCGCCCGTTACGCGGGCTTGCGAGCCCCGCCGCGATAACTGCGTGGGCTGTGCCCAGCGTCGGATGCCCGGCGAAGGGCAATTCGGCCTTGGGCGTGAATATCCGCACACGGTAATCTGCGCCCGGATCGGATGCAGGCAGCACGAAGGTTGTTTCGGACAGGTTGGTCCAATTGGCAAACGTCTGCATTTCCGCATCGGAAAGCCCTTCCCCATCAAGGACCACGGCAACCGGATTGCCCTTGAAGGGAACCGCGGTGAACACATCGACCTGGGTGAATTTTCGGGTCTGCATGGCTTACTCCACTTGATCGCGCGGCGGTACCACCGGACGAAAATTCCAACGTTCTGCGCGGCTGCCGTCGATCAGCGAAACTTCCGCCATCAAAAGCTTGCCTTGCCGCCAATAGCGGATCCGCTGCGGATAATCGTGAGCCGGATTGGCAAATTCGATCGCATCATCGCTGACCAGCACCATCGGGAATTCTACCGCCGCCTTGCCCTGCGGCTGCAAAAAATGGCTGATGGTGCCATCATTCTTGATACGGATCTGCGCGCTTTCCCAATGTTGCAACTCAGGCCCGAACCCGCCCCGGCTGATCCCCAGCATCACCCCGCCGCGCGGGTTCATCCACACCTCGTCAGCCCAGTTCGCGCCGCTTTCCATGGTCCAGCTACCAGCCAGCCAGGCCGGCAAGGCAGCGTTTACGGGCAATTGGGCGGCGAGCGGCGCTGCCAGTAGCAGCATGGCCAGAAACAGCTTTTTCATCGCGATGCCCTATCGGCTCCAAAAGGTGAACCCGCGCTGTAGCGGCTTGGCTGGCTTTGCGCCACGGTTGGCGCGCCTGTCGGCCAGCACGGCCGCCCTGACCGGATGGGAAGCGGAGATTTCGCTTGAATTACGGCAGCTTGAAACTTTCCGCCCGGCATTAGGGTTTCTTCAAAGTTTCCGACTTATTCACCATGACGATAAATCACGGGCTAGCCATATCTTTGGCATGATGACCCGAACTATGAAGGTAGGGAACGATGAGCGCATTTGGCCGCCGTGGAGGTGCTGGACAGGGAGCCCGCCCGCAGTTCGGTGTCGCGCGTCCGATGAAGGGCGGCGCAGATCCCGCGCGCGGTTCCTCTGCACAGGCAGCACCGCTGGGTGGAGAGCAGTTCCCGCCGCTACCCGGTGAGGATACCGGTGCCGCTCTGCCGCCGATGGATATGGGCGGCGGTAACAACCAGCGCAACGATGCGATGACCCGGCTGCAAGACCGCGTCAACGGCGTGGTCGAAGGCCATCACGTTGCCGAAGGCTTTGAAGCGTCGGTTCACAAGATCAAGGAACAGGTGCTGCCGCGCCTGCTCGAACGCGTCGATCCCGAAGCCGCGGCCACGCTTAGCAAGGATGAGCTGTCGGAAGAATTCCGTCCGATCATCATGGAAGTGCTGGCCGAGCTGAAGGTGACGCTTAACCGGCGCGAACAGTTCGCGCTGGAAAAGGTACTGATCGACGAGCTTTTGGGTTTCGGTCCGCTGGAAGAGCTGCTGGGAGATCCTGATATCTCCGATATCATGGTCAACGGGCCGCTGCAGACCTACATCGAAAAGAAGGGCAAGTTGCAGCTTGCCCCGATCCAGTTCCGCGATGAACAGCACCTGTTCCAAATCGCGCAGCGAATCGTCAACCAGGTCGGCCGCCGCGTCGATCAGACCACCCCGCTGGCCGACGCCCGCCTGAAGGACGGCAGCCGCGTGAACGTGATCGTACCGCCGCTTTCCTTGCGCGGCACCGCGATCTCGATTCGTAAGTTTTCCGAAAAGCCGATCACCATCGACATGCTCAAAGAATTTGGCTCGATGAGCGAGAAGATGGCAACCGCGCTGAAAATTGCCGGCGCTTGCCGGATGAATATCGTCATCTCGGGCGGCACCGGATCGGGCAAGACCACCATGCTCAACGCCCTGTCAAAAATGATCGACCCGGGTGAGCGCGTTTTGACGATCGAAGATGCCGCCGAACTTCGGCTGCAGCAGCCGCACTGGCTGCCACTGGAAACCCGCCCACCCAACCTTGAAGGCCAGGGCGCAATCACCATCGGCGATCTGGTCAAGAACGCGCTGCGTATGCGGCCTGACCGGATCATCCTGGGCGAAATTCGCGGAGCAGAATGCTTTGATCTCCTCGCCGCGATGAACACCGGCCACGATGGCTCGATGTGTACGCTTCACGCCAACAGCCCGCGCGAGTGCCTGGGCCGTATGGAAAACATGATCCTGATGGGCGACATCAAGATCCCCAAGGAAGCAATCAGCCGACAGATCGCTGAATCGGTTGATTTGGTTGTGCAGGTAAAGCGCCTGCGCGATGGCTCGCGCCGCACCACCGAAATCACCGAGGTAATCGGGATGGAAGGCGAAGTGATCGTGACCCAATCGCTGTTCAAGTTCGAATATCTTGACGAAAGCGACGACGGCAAGATCATCGGTGAATATCGCTCGTCAGGCTTGCGCCCCTATACGCTGGAAAAAGCCCGGATGTTCGGGTTTGATCAGGCTTATCTGGAAGCCTGCCTCTAACTTGTGAGTGCGCTGTAGCCCGCTGCAATCAGCAGCAGGATCGCCGCAAAACTCGCCCAGAACGAGATATCGCGCCACGGCAGCAGCGGCACCGCATCGGGATTGGTGCGGTTCTTGCGGGCGCGTTCCTTGCGCCAGCCGATGATCGACAGGATCAGTGCGGCAATACCCGGCAACAGCAGGTAGCGCACCCAATCGGCGGTGAGCCAGTGCGATATGTCTGCTTGCCAGTCCATGGCTGCGCGTTAGAGCCAGCCGATGCAGTCTGTCCAGCCCACCCCGCCCCGGCAGCGCCCGCTTTATGCGCTGGCCCTCAGGCTGATGGCGGCGCTGGTGCTTTCCACGCTGTTCATGCTGGTCAAGTTCACGTCTGAAACCGGGGTGCGCTTTCCAGAGATATTGTTCTGGCGGCAGCTGCCCACGATTGTGCTGGTGTTGGGCTGGCTGGCAGGGCGCAGCCAATTGCAACGGCTGAAAACCAGGCGGCTTCCGGTTCATGCCCGCCGGGCTATGCTGGGGCTTACCGGCATGGGGTTTACTTTTGGCGCTCCGCTGTTGATGCCGCTGGCTGAATCGACCGCGCTTGGCTTTACCACACCGGTTTTTGCCGTGATCCTTTCAGTCTTGCTGCTCAAGGAACGGGTTGGCCCGGTGCGCTGGCTGGCGGTGGCCCTGGGGTTTGCCGGGGTGATGATCATTGCCCAGCCCGGCCAAGAGGCATTGACCCCGCTTGGTGCCTTTGTCGGACTGGGCGCAGGCTTTATGGTGGCACTGATCTCGATCCAGGTGCGCGATCTCAGCCGCACCGAAGAATCCTTGTCGATCGTGTTCTGGTTCGCTGCGCTGTCCACGCCAATCCTGCTCGTGGCTTTGCCATTCTTCTATACCCCGCACAGCACCTGGCAGTGGTTCCTGCTGCTGTCAGGCGGCGTGCTTGGCCTGGTGGGTCAGCTGCTGCTAACGGCGGCGCTGCGCTATGGCCAGGTCGCCAGCGTGGTGGTGATGGACTATTCATCGTTGGTCTGGGCAACGCTATATGGCTGGTTGTTGTGGGATGATATGCCCTCAGCCGCAACCTGGCTGGGCGCCCCGGTGATCATTGCCGCCGGCGCGGTAATCGCCTGGCGCGAACACCAGCTCTATCGCCGCACACCGCCTGCTGCGGCCAGCGGTGCGGAATGAGCGGCAGCGTGAAGGCCTGATGGTTACGGTTGCGTAAGGGCTGGCGCATAGTCTGCGGAATTGGGGAGCCATCCGGAGACTATACCATGTTGCGCACAATCGCCCTCTCACTTGCCGCCACTTCAATGCTGCTGGGCCTTGCCGCCTGCAACACGGTGAAAGGCCTTGGCCGTGATATTCAATCGGTTGGCGAAGCAGGTGACCGGGCAATACGGTAGTTCAAACCTGCCCCTTCGCAGTGCGCCGCGCCGCACGTTCGCGAACGATCAACCAAGCAAACAGCCCGATCGGGCCAGCCATGAAGGTTGCGAACAGGAACGGCAGTTGGATCAATCGGCCAAAACCCTTGGCATCGGCATCGCGGCTGATCCACAGCCCAACGAACAGATCGAACGCAAGGTAATGCGTCCAGCCAATCAGCGCCCCGCCCTGGCTCTGGAAAATCGCCTGAACCTCGGCCAGTGAACCAAAGCCGGGCTGGCCCGCGCCAGGCGATGCGGCCGGATCAAGCTGGCCGGTGGTAACCAGCGCAAAAAACACCGTGTAAACCAGGCACAGCAGCGCCACACCCAGGTACAGGATCACACTGTAAACCAATGGGGTGCGCGGCGCGGCGGCCAGCACCAGCCATGCGGCAATTGCCACAATGTTGACGAAACTGAACAGTGCTGACCACATCGCGCGTTCTCCCTAAACTTCCTGATCGCCCTTCCACACCAGCACCGGTTTTCTGGCGGCCTGGGTTTCATCCAATCGGCGGCGCGGGGCAAAATGCGGCGCGTTCTTGAGGCCTTCATCGCCCGCTTTCGCCCGCCGTGCAACACTGCGCAAGCTGGCGATAAAACGGTCCAGCCCGGCTTTGCTCTCGGTCTCGGTCGGCTCAACCAGCATTGCTCCGTGGACCACAAGCGGGAAATAGACAGTCATCGGGTGAAAGCCCTCGTCGATCAGTCCCTTGGCGATGTCGAGCGTGGTGAAGCCATCGGCCAACCCCGCATCGCTGAACAGCGCTTCGTGCATGCATGGGCCGGCTTTGCCGAACGGCGCATCAAGATCATCCTCCAGACTGCGCAAGACGTAGTTGGCGTTCAGCACCGCATCTTCAGCTACCCGGGCCAGCCCATCTGCGCCGTGGCTGAGGATATAGGCCAACGCGCGGGTGAACATCCCCATCTGGCCATGAAACGCGGCCATCCGGCCAAAGCTGTTCGGGTGCGCAGCGGCGGCATCCTCTTCCTCGATCAACAGCACAGTGCCATCGGCTTGACGTGCGGTGAACGGCAGCGGGCCAAAGGGCGAAAGCGCCTTGCTGAGCACCACCGGACCAGAGCCCGGACCGCCGCCGCCGTGCGGTGTGGAAAAGGTCTTGTGAAGGTTGATGTGCATCGCATCGATGCCAAGATCGCCCGGGCGAACCTTGCCAACAATCGCGTTGAAATTGGCTCCATCGCAGTAAACATATCCGCCAGCGGCATGGACCGCGTCGGAAATGACTTTCATGTCACGCTCAAACAAGCCGCAGGTATTGGGGTTGGTGATCATCACCCCGGCCACATCTGGCCCCAGCCGGGCCTTCAGCGCGGCAAGATCAACCCGGCCTTCAGCGGTGGCGGGGATATTCTCGATTGCGAAACCGGCAAAGGCGGCGGTTGCGGGATTGGTGCCGTGGGCGCTTTCAGGGACCAAAATTACCCGGCGGTCTTCTCCGCGCGCCTGCAATGCAGCCTTGATGCACAGCACCCCGCACAGCTCGCCATGGGCGCCGGCCTTTGGTGTCATCGCCACGCCGTGCATGCCGGTCAGCTCGATCAGCCAGAACGCCAGCTCGTTGATAACCTCCAGCGCGCCGCGCACCGATTGCTGCGGGCTAAGCGGATGAACATCGGCAAAGCCCGCCATCCGCGCAACCTTTTCGTTCAGGCGCGGGTTGTGCTTCATGGTGCACGATCCCAGCGGGAACGGCCCCAGATCAATCGCATAATTCTGACGCGACAGGCGGGTATAGTGCCGCACGGTTTCGGGTTCGGACAGGCCCGGCAAGGCGGCAATATCCTGGCGAATGAACTTGCTCAGCGAAGCCATCGGCTCTGCGCTGGGCACATCAATATCCACGCCGGTTGTGCCTGGGGGAGCCAATTCAAAAATCAGCGCCTCTTCCAGCATCAGCGCGCGGTCTCCGCTGTTGGTCGGGCGGCTCGATGTTTCTGCATTTCCCATTTCTGGGCGCCATCCGGCGGCGTTGGTGGCGCTCATGCCAGTACTCCTTCCAGCGCCGTGCCCAGCGCTTCGATATCCGCATCGGTGGTCATTTCGCTGGTGCAGATAACCAGGCCATTGGCCAGCCCAGCTACGCCGGGATAAAGCCGCCCCAGCGAAACCCCGCCCAGAATTGATTGGTCTGCCAGTTGCCGCACAACATCTCTTGCGTCTGTGGGCAGCAGCACGGTGAACTCGTTCACATAGGCATTGTTCAGCACCGAAACACCCGGCACTTTGGCCAAACGGATCGCGGTTTGCCGGGCGCGGGCGTGGCTTAGGCGGGCAAGCTGCGCCAGCCCTTCCCCGCCCAGCAACGTCATGTGGATGCTGAACGCCAATGCACACAGGCCGGCATTGGTGCAGATGTTACTGGTCGCCTTTTCACGCCGGATATGCTGTTCGCGCGTGCTCAACGTCAGCACATATCCGCGCTTGCCCGAAGCATCGACAGTTTCGCCGCACAGCCGCCCCGGCATCTGCCGCACGAACTTTTCTCGGCACCCGAACAGGCCCAGGTAAGGCCCACCGAACTGTAGCCCAACGCCAATCGATTGCCCTTCGCCAACGACGATATCCGCGCCAAGCTTGCCTGGAGCCTCGATCAACCCCAGCGCAACCGGCTCGGTCACGACAGCCACCAGCAGCGCGCCGTGCGCCTGCGCGGCTTCGGCAATCGCGGCAAGCTCGGTCGGTCGGCCCAGGATATCGGGATACTGCACAACCACGCAGCTGGTCGTATCATCGATTTTGGAAATAACGCCCGCGGTGTCAGGCTCAGCAGCGAGGTCCGGCGCAGTCCATTCAATGGTGTCGCCGGTGAATTTCGCCATGGTCTGGACGGTCGAAACATAGTGCGGATGCAGCCCCGAACAGAGCACCGCGCGGCTGCGTTTGGTTACCCGGCCGGCCATCGCCACGGCCTCCCAGCACGCGGTCGATCCATCGTACATCGATGCATTGGCGATATCGGTGCCCAAAAGCCGCGCTACCTGAGTCTGAAACTCAAACAGCATCTGCAGCGTGCCCTGGGCAATTTCGGGCTGGTAGGGGGTGTAAGCGGTGAGGAATTCGCCGCGCTGGATCAGGTGATCGACGCTGGCTGGAACATGATGGCGATAAGCCCCGGCCCCAAGGAAGAACGGAACCGTCCCAGCACTAAGGTTTTTGGCCGCCAGCGCCGCCATATGCCGTTCCACCGCCATTTCGCTGGCGTGATTGGGCAGGCCTGCGATCGGGCCAGACAGGCGTGCTGCAGCAGGAACATCAGCGAACAGATCATCGACCGTAGCGGCTCCGATGACGGCGAGCATTTCGCTGCGGTTATCGGCGGTAAGTGGGAGGTAGCGCATACAATATTCCTTCGTCACCCTCGCGAAAACAAGGATCGCTGGCCTAACAAGCCAGCCTCGCTGCGAGCAGCCAGCTGTCCCGGATCAAGTCCGGGACGCCGTATTCACAGCCCAGCCACGTAAGCGTCGTAGGCGGCCCTATCCATCAGCGCGTCCAGCTCTGCGGCATCGCCCACGGTAAGCTTGAACAGCCAGCCTGCGCCTTCGGGATCGGTGTTGACAAGTTCAGGCTCGCTATCGAGCGCACCGTTGGCTTCGCTCACCGTGCCGCCGACCGGCGCGTAAACATCGCTGGCGGCCTTGACGCTATCGACCACGCAGGCCGCATCGCCCTTGCTCTGGTTCGATCCGGCTTCAGGTAAATCGACAAAGGTGATGTCACCCAGCTGGCTTTGCGCATAATCGGTAATGCCAACGGTGCCGATTTCGCCGTCAACATCGATCCATTCGTGGTCTTCAGAAAAGTAACGCGGCATGGGGAGGCTCCTTAACGGTGATAACGATGGGCAACGAAAGGCATTGCAGTAACCACGGCAGCAAGGCGCTTGCCGCGAACGTCGATTTCCAGCGCGGTGCCAGGAACGGCCAATGCGGTATCAACATAGGCCATCGCGATCGGATGACCGAGCGTGGGTGAGAAACCACCCGAAGTCAGCACACCAACCTTTTGATCACCCGAATATACCTCGGCCCCTTCGCGGGCGGCCTGGCGGCCATCAAGCGAAAGCCCAACAAGCTTTTGCGGCGTGCCTTGTGCCAGATCACGCAGCACCCGGTCGCTGCCCAGGAACCCGCCTTCGGTCCGCCTGCGCTTGCCCACCGTGAACAGCAGCTGGGCATCGATTGGCGAGTGATCGGGCGACAGATCATGGCCGTAAAGCGGCAGTCCGGCTTCCAATCGCAGCGAATCGCGCGCGCCAAGGCCGATCGGTTTTACTTCGGGCTGGGCGCAGATCAGATCGGCAATCTCAGCGGCATTTTCGGCCGGAATGGCAATCTCGAACCCGTCTTCACCGGTATAGCCGCTGCGGCTGATCCAGGCATCGACCCCGGCGATCTTGAACTGCCCGCCCTTCATGAAGGTTAGCGCCGAAAGCGGATATTCACCGGTAGTCACCCGCTCCAGCGCGGCAAAGGCCTTGGGGCCCTGCAACGCCAGCAAGGCGCTGTCTTCCAGATGCATCAGATTGACATCATCGGGCAGATTTTCGCGCAAATGGGCCATATCGTCCCACTTGGTCGCGCCGTTGACCACCAGGTAGAACCCGCTGGACCAGCGGGTCACCATCAGATCGTCCAGCACCCCGCCGTGTTCATCCAGCAGCATCGAATAGCGCGGACCAAAGGGCTTCAGCGTGGCAAGATCGATCGGCAGTATGGCCTTAAGCGCGGCTTCAACGCCTTCGCCAGAGAGATACAGCTGGCCCATATGGCTGACATCAAACAGCCCGGCACTTTGCCGGGTCCATTCGTGTTCGGCAATGATCCCGCCGCCCTCAACATTGTATTGAACCGGCATCCAGTATCCGGCAAATTCAACCATCCGGCCATCGCGCGCGCGGTGCCAGCCATCGAGCGGCAGGGTCAGGGTTTCGGGTTCGACAAATTCATCGTGGCTATCGTTAACATCGGTCACAGGCACAGCTCCGCTATTGGCGCGTAATTCTGTGCCCCCTCTGTCACGGAAGCCTGAGAGCTTTCCCGGATCAGGATCCGGTTACCCCTTCGGCGGGTACGGTCAGGCCGCACCTCTTTCCAGAGCATCGCTATTGATCCACGCGGTCCATTGGCCTGAGAGATTCCGGGGCGGTTGCTCCTTCGGCGCCTGATTTCTCGTCAATTGTGTTGACGAATCATCAGAACTCTCCCGCGCGATCAGCGACAACGGCGGGATGCCGGGCAGCCCGGACTGTGTCAACAATAAGGAAAAATAATTCCCCGATCGGTCAATGATTATGATCGGGCCCGGCTGGTGTTTTTATCGGGCCCGGCTGGCCGCGCGCAGGATTGCTTCGTTTTCGAACACGAACCGGCCGGCCATCTTTTCGCGGGTCAGGCCGATGATCGCGCGGGCCATCACTTCGCTGCTGATCGAGCGATATTTGGCGTATTTGCCGTGCAGGAACAGATCGAGCAGCGGGCTGGTCAACCGGCCCAGTTGTTCAGCCGGGCGCAGTTCTTCTCGTGGACCGCGCAGCAGCCCTGGCCGCAGGATATCAAGCCGGGCAAGCCCGACTTTTCCCAATTGCTGTTCCACTTCGCCCTTCACGCGCAAATAGAAATTTTTCGAAAACGGATCCGCCCCGACCGAGCTGATCGCAATCATCTGTCGAACCCCGCAATCCTTGGCCGCCCGCGCGCAGGCCAGCACCAAATCCTGATCGACCGCGCGGAAAGCTGCTTCGTCCTTGCCGGCCTTGCGCCAGGTTGTGCCCAGCGCGCAGACCAGCACATCGGCGCGGGCGGCAGCGATTGCATCGCCCCAGCCTTGTGCCGGCGCAACCAGCATTTCCATCCTTGCGCCCGGCGGCAACGCAGCTTCACGCCGGGCAATCCCGACAATCCGTATATCGCTGCGGCCCACCGCCAGGCGGATCAGGCTCATCCCCACCAGGCCGGTTGCGCCGACCAGTGCAATCCGGGTGGCCGGACGATCAGACATTGCGCAGGCCTTCGGGGGTGCGGCTATAGATCGCAGCATGGGCGGCGATCGCGAAGCGATCGGTCATACCGGCGATATAGTCAGCCAGGTGTCTGCTGCGGGCGGGCTCTTGCACGGGAATTGTGGCCAGCCAGTCTTCACCGATCAGGCTGGGGTCCTGGGCATAGGCGGCATAGAGTTCAGCCGTTACCGCGCGGGCGCGCTCGGCCGTGTGGATCTGTTGCGGGTGGTGATAGAGTTTTTCGTACATGAAGTTTTTAAGCAGACGCTCATGTTCGGCCATCTGGGGGGAAAACGCAGCCAGCGGCCCGCTGGCAGAGCGGATCTGTTCAACGCTATCGATTCCGCTGGTGCGCCGCGTGGTTTCATCAATCAGATCATTGACCATCAAACCGATCTGGTTTCGAACCAGTTCGCGCAGGCGCCGATCCTGCGCTGCGGAGGGAAACTTTCGCTCAATCGCGCGCCATTGATCGGCGATGAAATCAAGTGTCAGCAATTCGTCCAGCGCAAGAAACCCGGCGCGCAGGCCATCATCGATATCGTGATTGTCATAGGCCACATCGTCTGCCAGCGCAGCAACTTGCGCCTCAAGACTGGGCCAACGCTCCAGTTCGAGCGGGTATGCCGTATCCAGTTCGGCCAAGGCCCAGTTGATCTGCCCCGGCGGGCCATTGTGCTTGGCCAAACCTTCGAGCACTTCCCATGACAGGTTGAGGCCATCGTGTTCGGGATAGGGGCTTTCCAGCCGCATCAGCACCCGCAGGCACTGCGCATTGTGATCGAACCCGCCCCACCGGCCCAAAGCATTGTCCAGCGCTTCCTCTCCGGCATGGCCGAACGGCGGATGGCCGATATCGTGGGCCAGGCACAATGCCTCGGTCAGATCCTCATCCAGCCCCAGCGCACGGGCCACAACCCGGCCAATCTGCGCCACTTCCAGACTATGGGTCAGACGGACGCGGTAGTGATCTCCATCGGGCGCGACAAAAACCTGAGTCTTGTGGCGCAGCCGGCGAAACGCAATCGAATGGACAATCCGGTCACGGTCCCGCTGAAACGCGCTGCGCGGCCCGCGCGCCAGCGATTGTTCGATTGGAAACTCGCGGCCGCGGCTAAGCGCCGGATCGGAGGCGAAAGGTGCGCTCACCCCGCGCCCAGCATCCAGTCCACGGCCGCTTCGGCGTGGATCCGGGTGCAATCGTAGATCGGCAGCACATTGGCATCGACATCGACCACCATTTCCAGCTCAGTGCAGCCCAGCACCACGGCTTCGGCACCGTCCTGCTCCAGATTGGTGAGGATCGTTTTCAGTTCGCGCTCGGCCTGGCGGCTGGCTTTGCCCAGCAGCAATTCATCATAGATGATCCGGTCCAGCGTTTCGACGAAACCCATCTCGGGTGGCAGCAATTCAATATCGCGCTGGATCAATTTCTGCCGGTAAAAGCTTTCCAGCATCACGTTGCGCGTGCCGATCAGTGCGGCCTTCTTTACCCCATCGGCTTCCATCCGCGCCGCCACACATTCGGCGATGTGGATCACCGGCACCTTCACGCTTTCGGCAACGGCATCATAAACCTTGTGCATCGAATTGGCCCCGATCAACACTGCGGTGGCCCCGGCCTTTTCAAGCCGCTTGGCGCTATCAGCCAGAATGCTCGCGGCCTGCTTCCATTCGTCTGGGCTCGACAACCGCGAAAGCTTGGAATGATCCAGGCTTTCGATCAGCAGCGAAGCACTGTGATCCAGCCCGGCGCGGGACTGAACCAGACGATTGATATGCTCGTAATAGGTACGGGTCGAAAGCCAGCTCATGCCGCCGATCAGGCCAATTTTTCGCAAGTTCGAAACTCCCCGGGTTGGAAACCCCTGTTTGTCCGCCATTTAGGGGAGGAGCGCGGCGAGGTCCAGCCCGGCTCTTAACGCATCCCCGCAATCCAGCCTCGGACTATGGCCTCTCCCGCAGAATCGCGCACCGAACGGCCAAGCTCTGGCATGGCAACACCGCCTTCAAGGCTGGAAAACCGATAGAACAAGATTGAATGATCGGGATCACCGGGCACAATATCGAATTCGAACACCCCGGATCCTCGTCCGGCCGCGACCGGGCGCTTCAGTACGCCTAGCTTATAGGGATCGGATTCAAGCCAGCCGAGGTAGAGCCCCGAATTGGACGCCGAACCGGCCGGGTTGTGGCAATGCGCGCAATTGGCATCAAGATAGCCGCGGGCGGCATCTGCCACTGGCACTTTCGCCCGGTTCTCCCACAGCGGGATTCGCCGCGCCACTTTGGGCACCGCATCAAGCCTACCCGCCTTGGCCAGCGCCGCCAGCCAGGCCAGTGACAAATTAGAGGCCTTGGGACCAATCGGCATCACCGCATCGCCCAGCTTGTGGCATTCCTTGCACTGGTTCCTGTTGGGCACGGCATAGGAGAATACCTGGCCTGCGGGCGTGGTCAGATCGATCCGTGTGCCCGCCACCATCAGCCGGGCCTCGGTCTGCTGCGCATTCCAGACATAGGGCAGCGCCAGCCAGCCGCCTTCACGGCGCAGCAGAACGCGGGTTTCGATCAACTTCCCGCCATAGGAAAAGCTCTTGATCAGTGCCGAACCAACCGGGAGATCAAGCAGCCCATCGCCCTGCGCCTTGGCCTGCATTCCTGCGGGGATATAGACATAGCGGTCCTTCTCGGTTCCATCCGACCACAGCGGGGTATTGAGCCGATAAGGCGTGACACCTGCAGTGGGCTGGCGCGCGGCAGGATCGGTGAAGAAGCCGAAACCATCCAATGTTTGCGGATAAGTGCCGTTTGTGATCGCCCGGTCATTGACCACTGGCAATGGCGCGCCAGGAACCTGAGCGGCCAAAGCCCCGCCCAGCAGCAGCAAGGCCGCGGCAAGCAGCCTCATGGCCGGGCCCGGGCGTCTAGCGCGGCGGGTGCGCCCAATAACGGAGGAGGCACAACCGGTCCGCCGGGGGTGTAAACCACGGATGGCCGCGGGTTAAGTTTGGCCAGTTCAAAGGGGGCCGGCTTTGCCGTTTCAACACCCGCGCCCTGACGAGGCAGATTAAGCGTCCAACCCGTCACATAGGCATCGCCGAAAGCAAGCGGCGCATCGCCAAGTCCATCCCACAGCACAGGCGGCAATGCTCCGCCGAAAGCCGCTTTCAGCAGTTCACCGCCGGGAAACTGCGGATCGTTACCTCCGCCGCGAAAGACATTATCGGTCAAAACGATGTTGCGCGGCAAAGGGTTATAGCTCTTGTCCGTGTAGGCATTGGGATAGGCGACCAGCATGATGTGTGCGGTGGGATTGTCGATCAGGCGGTTGGCAACAACGTAGACCCCGTCGTTCGCCATCACCATCACCCCGGTGCCGCGCGGAACCCCCGCCACGATATTGCCCTTTGGCGCGAAGTTCGGTGTGTCGTTCCCAACTACCAAGTTGTTCTCGATCCGGGTATTCCCCCCGCCCATCACCGGCAGCCCCGGCAGATCAAACACCAGAATTCCGCCGGTGTTGCGCGTCACCATATTCCCCGTCACCAATGCATCGCGGCTGTTCTCGATTTCAATCCCGGCGACGGACTGCTCGACGAAATTGTACCGCACGGTGATAGCCTTCGACTGGCCAACATAAATCCCGGCGTCGCTGGCGCCCGAAACCTTGCAGCCATCGATCAGCACACCAGTGCTGGATACCGGATAAATCCCGTAAGCGCCGTTGGTTTCCTTCGGTCCGCCGGTCCAGGTCACGCGGACGCGGTAGTAAACCACGTTGTCGGCGCCTTTCGATTTGATCCCGTCACCCTTGGTGTTCTCAACCGCGAAATCGCGCAGGGTTACTTCGTCAGACGTGACCAGCAATCCTTCGCCTGCGCCCTTCTGGCCGCTGAAATCGAGCACACTGGCATCCATCCCCTGGCCGCGCACGGTAACGCCCTGCACATCAAGGCTGAGCCCGTCGGTCAGCACAAACCGCCCGGCCCCAAGTTCGACCACGTCGCCAGGCTCAGCCGCGATCAGCGCCTCTTGCAAGCGGCTTTGCGCACCTTCGCCTGCGGCAACCGGAATCGTTTTGGCGTGGAGCGGGGCAGCCAGGGCAAGCGCGATGGTCGCAGCGATAATCGTGATGGGCATCCTCATAACCGCGATGATGAAGCCGCGCGCCAGGAAGTCAACCGCAGCTTATCCAGCCAGCCCGCTGGCGCACAGCGCAGCAGAGCTTACCGTCACCTGCAGCGCCTCGGCATCGCCTTCCTTGCCAACTGCCTCAACAAATTCAGGCAAGGATCGGTTGGCACCTTTAAGCTTTTTCAGCTTGATAAGCTGCTTCAGGCTCAACTTGTCGGTCATTCGGGTGGCCATGCACCCTGCCGTCTGGTCAGAAAGGCCGGCATCGGTGAGCGCACCCTTGACCTGGCCATAGGCCAGCTTGCTGGGCCCGCAGGTGGCCAGCAGCAGCACCGCGCATGATGCCAATTTGAACACGAACTAGTGTGCCAAAGCCTTGTTGATATCATCGACCATCTTCTTGGCATCGGCGAGCAACATCATGGTCTGGTCCAGATAAAACACATCGTTGTCGACCCCGGAATAGCCCGTACCGCCCATGCTGCGCTTGACGAACATTACGGTCTTGGCGTTGCCCACATCGAACACCGGCATCCCGAAGATCGGCGATGACTTGTCGGTTTTCGCTGCCGGATTGACCACGTCGTTGGCACCGATGATGAAAGCGACATCGCACTGGCCGAATTCGGAATTGATGTCCTCCAGCTCAAACACTTCGTCATAGGGCACATTCGCCTCGGCCAACAGCACGTTCATGTGCCCCGGCATCCGTCCCGCGACCGGGTGGATCGCATATTTGACCGATACACCCTTGGCCTTCAGCTGGTCGCCCATCTCACGCAATGCGTGCTGCGCTTGAGCGACCGCCATGCCATAGCCAGGAACGATGATCACAGTCTCAGCCTCACCCAACAGGAAGGCCGCATCTTCGGCGCTGCCGCGCTTCCACGGACGCTGCTCTTTGGCCTCGCCGCCGCCAGCCTCGGGCGCAGCGCCGAAGCCACCGGCAATCACCGCGAGGAAACTGCGGCTCATCGCCTTGCACATGATGTAGGACAGGATCGCGCCCGAAGAGCCAACCAAGGCCCCGGTGATGATCATCGCGGTGTTGTGCAGCGTGAAGCCCATCGCCGCCGCCGCCCAGCCCGAATACGAGTTGAGCATCGAAACCACCACCGGCATGTCCGCCCCGCCGATCGGGATGATCAGCAGGAACCCGATCAGGAACGACAGCGCGGTTATCGCGGCGATCACCCACAGGCTCTGGTCCATGGTGAAGTAAGCAGTCAGGCCGATGATCGCGGCCAACGTACCGAGGTTGATCATGTGCCGCCCCGGCAACATGATCGGCGCGCCGCTCATTTTGCCCGCAAGCTTGAGGAAGGCGATCACCGAGCCGGAGAACGTGATCGCGCCGATGGCGATGCCGAGCCCCGCCTCAACCCGGCTGACAGGATTGATCAAGCCATCTGGTCCGAGAATTCCAAAAGCTTCTGGATTGAGATAGGCTGCCCAACCCACCAGCACTGCGGCAAGTCCAACGAGAGAGTGGAACGCCGCGACAAGTTGCGGCATGTCGGTCATCTTGATCTTGCGGGCGGTGATCCAACCGATTGCGCCGCCGAGGGCAATAGCGGCGAGGATCCAAACCAAGCTCTCGGCGCTTTGGAAACCCTCTTCGTAATTGTCGGAGGCGCTTGTGAAAATAGCCGAAAAGGAAAGCGATAGCGTCGTCACCACGGCAATAGTCATGCCAATCATGCCGAAGCGGTTGCCTGTGCGGCTGGTTGAGGGCGAGGACAGCCCGCGCAGCGCGAGGATGAACAGGATCCCGGAAATCAGGTAGGCGAGCATCGCCCAGGCCGGAGTGGCGACGTGTTCCATCAGGAGTTGCCCTCCTTGGCCGCAGGTCGATCCTTCTTCTTGTACATCGCCAGCATCCGCGCCGTCACCGCGAACCCGCCGAAAATGTTGACGCTGGCCAGCACCACCGCCAGCAGTCCCAGCCACTTTGAGCTCGCGCTACCCGCCGCTGCCGAGGCAATCAGCGCGCCGACGATGATCACCGAGGAGATCGCATTGGTCACCGCCATCAGCGGCGTATGCAGCGCCGGGGTGACGCTCCACACCACGTAATAGCCCACGAAGCAAGCCATCACGAAGATCGAAAGGATTGAGATGAAGTCCATTTCAGTGAGCGACTCCGGTAAATCCTCCCCCCTTGGGGGAGGTGGCAGGCCGAAGGCCTGACGGTGGGGGTTTGTCGATGCAGTAACGAACCATGGACTCAGCGACAGTGTCTGCGTTTTTCAAAACGTCAGAGGCCGGTATCCTGACCACTTCGATGTCTAAATTACTCAATTCGGCATCACGTTTGATGTCACGTTGGGGATGATCACCCATGTCGTGAGAAAGTCCGTCAATCTCAAAAGCGATCCGTTTTCGTGCGTGATAAAAATCCACGACATAGCTCGCTACAGGATGCTGGCTGCGAAACTTCACGCCCATCGGCTTGCCTCTAAGCCGCGCCCAGAGCAACACTTCGGGCAGTGACATCTCACGTCGTAATCTCTTGGCGTTGCCCATTGCATCGTCAGTGTGGTCCTCCATCTCACCCCCCACCGTCAGCGCTTCGCGCTGCCACCTCCCCCAAAGGGGGAGGAT
>NZ_JBEBKB010000015.1:0-64214 GCF_040079535.1 Novosphingobium sp.
GGCCAATGTCCAGTACATGCTGGGCGTCTCGATGTCCGATGCCGCAACCCGCGCCACCCAGCGGATCACCTTGGCCGATGGCAAGACGATTGATCTCAAGCTGCCCGCCGGGGTAGAGGATGGAACCCAGATGCGGCTGGCCGGCAAGGGTGAACCTGGGCCCGGCGGCGCGGGCGATGCGATCGTCACGATCCAGCTTCAGGCGCATCCGTTTTTCCGCCGCGATGGCGATAACTTGCGGGTCGATCTGCCGATTACCCTGGATGAGGCGGTAAATGGCGCGAAAATCAAGGTCCCCACCGCCGATGGTGCGGTGATGCTGACCATCGCGCCGGGATCGAGTTCGGGCAAGACCTTGCGGCTTGGCGGCAAGGGCTTTTCGCGCAAGGATGGCAGCCGCGCCGATCAGTTGGTGACGCTGGAGGTGCAGTTGCCCGAAGCCGATGAAGATCTGGCCCGACGGCTTGACGGCTGGCGCGATCCGCGTGATCTGCGCGGCCGGATGGGCGTTTAGGATAGGCGGGCGTGGAAGAGCGCGAGCTTGACGAAGGCCATCTGCCGCCGCTGACGATACCCGATCTGTCGCCAGAAGCCCGGCGCAAGCGCGCCCGGCGGCTGCGCGATACCTATGATGAACATATCGGGCCCCAGGGCAGGCTGTGGGTAACGCGCCCGTTCAAGGTGGCGGCGCGGGTCTGGGCGGGGGCCTATCACGATGGCTTCATCCATGCCGGAAACCTGGCCTATATGGCGATTCTGGCCCTGTTTCCGTTCTTCATTACGATCGGCGCGGTGTTCAGCCTGATTGGCGAGGCCGCGCAGCGCGAGGCTTCGGTCCATGCCGTGCTGGTAACACTGCCGCCGGTGGTGGCCCGCGCGCTCGAACCGGTTGCGCGCGATGTGATCGTTGCGCGCAGCGGCTGGCTGCTGTGGATTGGCGGGCTGGTCGGGCTGTGGACCGTCGGCAGTCTGGTCGAGACGATCCGCGACATCCTGCGCCGGGCCTATGGCACCCGCGCGGTCCATGCCTTCTGGCGCTATCGGCTGATATCGACAATTGCGATCATCGGCGCGGTGATTGCGCTGCTGTTCGCGCTGCTATCGCAAGTGCTGATCGGGGCCGCACAGGAAATTGTCAGCGCCTGGTTCCCGCGGCTGCAGGGCCTGGCCGATGCATTGACCACATCCAGCCTGCTGCCGCCCGCGATAATCTATCTATCGCTGTACCTGCTGTTTTTCACGCTGACCCCAACCGCCTACCGCAAGCGCCAGTATCCCAAATGGCCAGGCGCGCTGCTGGTTACGGTCTGGTGGGTGGCGGTCAGCCGCGCGCTGCCGGTGCTGCTGGCGCGCTTTTTCACCTATGACCTTACCTATGGCAGCCTGGCCGGGGTAATGATCGCGCTTTTCTTTTTCTGGCTGGTCGGTTTAGGGATGGTGGTAGGCGCAGAACTGAATGCCGCATTGGCTGAGAGCCCCGAGGAACGGGACATCATCGGCCAGACCGACAATCGCGCAACTGCCAGCGCGGAACCGACGACGGGGAAGAACGAATGACTGGACTGATGCAGGGCAAACGCGGGCTGATCATGGGCCTGGCCAACGACAAGTCGCTGGCCTGGGGGATCGCCAAGAAGCTTCACGAAGCGGGCGCGGAGCTGGCCTTTTCGTATCAGGGCGAAGTGATGGAAAAGCGGGTACGGCCGCTGGCTGAAAGCCTTGGGGCCGATTTCCTGATCGATTGCGATGTATCAGATATGGCCGCGCTCGACACCGCCTTTGCCACATTGGCGGCGCGCTGGCCGACGATCGACTTCGTGGTTCACGCGATCGGCTTTTCCGACAAGAACGAATTGCGCGGGCGGTATTATGATACCAGCCTTGATAACTTTCTGATGACAATGAATATTTCGGCCTATTCGCTGGTCGCAGTAGCCAAGCGCGCCAAGGACATGATGCCGCTGAATGAAGATGGGACGGGCGGCGGCTCGATCCTGACCCTGTCTTACTATGGCGCGGAAAAGGTTGTGCCGCACTATAATGTGATGGGTGTGGCCAAGGCTGCGCTGGAAACCAGCGTCAAATACCTTGCCAACGATCTTGGGCCGCAGAACGTGCGGGTCAATGCAATTTCGGCCGGGCCGATCCGGACGCTGGCGGCCAGCGGGATTGGCGATTTCCGCTATATCCTCAAATGGAACGAGCTCAATTCACCGCTGCGCCGCAATGTGACGATTGAGGATGTTGGCGGATCGGCGCTGTATTTCCTGTCTGATCTTGCCTCTGGCGTGACCGGCGAAGTGCACCATGTGGATGCCGGCTATCACCTGGTCGGGATGAAGCAGGAAGACGCGCCGGATATCGCGCTGGGCTAGATCAGGGCCTGTTTCACGTTCGTGAAAGCACCACCGGCCCGCTCCTCCTCCCGGCTGCCCTATCCTAGGTTATCCTATGGGCGGCCGGGAGGGGGAGCGGGCCGGTGGTGCCTGTTTCAGCTTCACTGAAACAGACTTCAGTCAGGCTTGGTAGCCGGAGCTGGCGCGGGAACCGCCGGTTCACTCTGCACTGGCAAACCACTGGCCTGTTCCTCAAGTTTGCGGCGCGCGATCAGCTGTTCTTCCTGCTGTTCGACCAGAGCCTGGGTTTCGGCGGCTTCGGCATCGATTCCGGCCAGCCGCTTTTCACGCTCAGCCGCGATCAGTTCACCCGCGCGCACCCCGGGGCCAGTAGCCTTTTCGGCATAGGCCTGATCGATCAAGCGGCCAGCGCACCCGGTCCAGCCACCAACACCAACCGGCGAGCAGCTCATCGTTCCGCTTTGCCCGACATATTCAAGACTGCGCACGCGCTGGGTCCAGGCCTCGTTAGCCGGGGCTTGCGAAGTGCGCAGAGACGGCGGGATCCGATAGCGTTCCCCTTCATCAAGCCGCGGACAGACCACGATCGTTTCGCCATCGGATTCGGGGCATTTGTCGTTGCCATATACGATGACCATGTTGACCTTGGGTTCGGCCGCCTGCTGGGCAACAATCGGGCTTGCGGAAAATCCGGCAGCCAACACGGCAAATATGGTCGCGATTGCTCGCATGGTCAGTCTCCTAGGTCAGGCCCGGCTATAGGGGCCTTATCCGCTGAATAACAGATGAAGCAGGTGCCTGCACTGACACACGTCAAGCAAGCATCGCCAAAAAGCCAAGGGTCAGGGCCCTAGATCCGCTCGGCCAGTTTGATCGCCATCCGGCAGCCCAGCCGGATCGCGCCCGCCAGCAGCGGATAGGCCGGGGCCTGCTCTGCCCCGGCGGCAAGCGCAGTTGCGCGGTGTTCGCGTTCATCATCGCGGAATTGTTCGATCATGCCTGATAGTTCGGGATCATCGCCGCCCAGTTCATCCAGTTGGGCGCTGTAATGGCGATCAATCTCTTCCTCAACCGCTGCGGTGCAGGCCATTGCCGCTTTTGGGCCGATCAGCGCGGTCGCCGCGCCCAGCGCAAACCCGGCCACGTGCCAGAATGGCTGCATGGCAGTGGGCCGCACGCCGCGCTGGGCGATCAATGCATCGAACTTGGCCCGGTGTTCGGCCTCTTGTTCGGCCATATGGCGAATCTCGCCCGAATAGGGGGCCCGATCCCCCATCACGGCCAACTGCCCGGCATAGATCCGCACCGCGCCATATTCCCCGGCCTGATCGACCCGCAAGATCCGGTCTTTCGCTGCGCGATTCATGGCTGGGCCCGCTGGGCCCGGCGCAGCAGCGCCAGCACCAGCGCCGCAGCCGGCACCGAAATCAGGAAATTGAACCCGGCAAGGCTGATCCCCAGCAGTTCCCACTGAACCTGATCGCAGCGGATCAGCGGTCCATTGGCAATCGCTTCAAGCGGATCGGCAGAAAGATCAAGCTCGCTGGTGCAGGCGGTCAAGCCTTGCCACCAGCCATATTCCACCCCGGCGTGATAGGCCCCGATCAGCCCCGCAAACAGGATCGCCATGCCGGCCAGCGAAGTTAACAGCGCGGTCAGCGTTCGGGCCGATGGCCGCACCGACCCGTGCACATGGGCCAATAGCGCCAAGGCCAGCGCTGCAAAGTGGGCATACCGCTGCCACCAGCACATCTCGCACGGGTAGAGCCCGAATATGAACTCCCCGATATAGGCCCCGCCCAGCAGCGCCGCAGGCACCGCCAAGGCCAGCAGCCGCGCAGCGCGGGCCGCCGGTTCACCGATCGGCAGCACGATCAGCGCCGCCGGCCCCGCACCGCCGTGCGGTGAACGGTCTGGATCGCGTAGAACAGCTGATAGTCCTTGATCCCCTTGGCCTTCAATTCGTCTGCTGAAAGCTTGAAGCGAGGATCTTCTTGCCGATCGGATTCCAGCTTCTTGTCATCAAGCCCGGCCTCATTGACCAGATGGCGGCGCAGATCGCTTTCACGCACGGTCAGTTCGGCCCGGCGGCGGACATCGGGATCGCTGAGCTGCGGGACGCGGATATCGGGGATGATCCCGCCTTCCTGAACCGAGCGGCCCAGCGGCGTGTAATACCGCGCCGTGGTGATCTTGACCGCGCTGGACCGTTTGCGATCAAGGAAGAACAGCGATTGGACCGAGCCCTTGCCAAAGCTGCGCTCACCCATGATCAATGCCCGGTGCAGGTCCTGCAACGCGCCGGCAACGATTTCAGAAGCCGAAGCCGAACCGGCATCGATCAGCACGATCAGCGGCAGGCCCTTGGCGGCATCGCCAGGAAAGACGCTTTCGGCCTTGAAGTATTCATCCTCGCTTTTGTTGCGGCCGCGCTGCGAGACGATATCGCCTTGCGTGACGAACAGATCGGATAGCGCAACAGCTTCGCCCAGCTCTCCGCCGGGGTTCTGGCGCAGATCAAGGATCAACCCTTCAAGGTTGCCGCCAGCCTGGCGCTTCAGATCCAGGACGCCCTTGTTCACTTCAGCAGCAATATCGTGGCTGAACTCGTTGACGGTGATAACCCCGACGCCTTCCTTCAGCTCCCAGGTGACAGCTTCCAGTTTGATCGTTCCGCGGGTCACGGTAACGTCAAACGGTTGTTCGCGGCCCGAACGGAAGATCGTCAGCCTGATCTTGGTCCCGGCTTCGCCGCGCATCTGCGAAACCGCATCGTCCAGTTCGCCGCCATAGATCAGCTTGCCATCCAGGTGGGTGATAAAGTCCCCGGCCTTGACCCCGGCGGCTTCGGCCGGGCTGCCGCGCATCGGCGCCACAACCTTGACCGCGCCGTCATCCATCACCACCGACAGGCCCAGGCCTGAATATTCCCCATCGATCATTGTGTTGAGCCGCTGCATCGTTGCGCCCGACAGGTAGGACGAATGCGGATCGAGCGAGCTTAGCATGCCGTCGATCGCGCCTTCTTCCAGCTTGGCGTCGTCGGTTTGCTCAACGTAGTATTGGCGAACCAGCCGATAGACCGTTTCAAGCCGCTCGAACCCGCCCGAAGTGCGGCTGTCGATCGCAGCAAGACCTGCTGTGGTGGCCGGTAGCAGCGCTACAACACCGGTAAGCAGGGCTGCGCGCAGCAGGGGCAAGGTTTTCATCGTTCTGGGTGCTTTCCTGAAAATGGATGCGTCGCTGACGACCTGTTTATCGCGCCTGATGCCTTAACACCAGATGGCGCGTGCATCACCAATTCGCCTAGTTGCGCAAATATTCAAGCGGATTGACCGGTTGCCCGGCTCGGCGCAGCTCTAGCGTGAGCACGGCATTGCCGGCGCCAAGCCGGCCAATCGGCGATCCTGCCACCACTTGTTGGCCAACCCGGCAATCAAGCCCGGTCAGCCCGGTTACCAGCGAAGTCCAGCCGCCGCCGTGTTCAAGGATCACGATCAGGCCGTAACCCTGGAATGGTCCGGCAAAGGCCACGCGGCCGGCACCGGGCGCCACCACCTGGGCCTGATCACCGGCGGCCAGGGTTAATCCGCGCGATTGTGGCCGCCCCGGCTGTTCTGCCCCAAAGCCTGCAATCAAGCGGCCTGTGACTGGCAGCAAATAGCGCGGCGGAGCGCCCGTGGCAGCAGCGCCGGGCACAGCAGGATCAGGCGCGGTTTGCGCCATTCCGGGCTGGGCCGGGCGCAGCACCGGGCCGGGCAGCGCGGCCAGTGCTTCGCGCAGCGCGCCAGCCTTGCCCAGTTCGCCCACCAATGATGTCAGATCGCGGGCCTGTTCGCTCAGCCCCAGGGCCCGGTCAGCCTCGCGCTGCGCGGCGCCGCTTGCCTCGCGCGACGCCAGCACCTGACTGGCTTCAAGCTTGGCCAGCTGTTCGCGGCGCCGGGCCAGCTCTGCCTGATTGGTGCGCAGCGCCAGATTGGCCTGTTCAGCCTTGCGCTGAAGCGCACGCGCCCGCGCGATCGCACCGCGCAGGCCAGCGGTTCTGCGGGCTACTTCGGGCAGGATCGTTTCCAGCACCGCGCGCAGATAAACCGTATCCTTAAGCGATCCAGGCCGCAGCAGCGAGAGCAGCGGTGGCCGGCGTGAGAGCCGCTGTAGCGCCGCGGTCAATTCAACCAGTGGGCGCTGCTTTGCGGCCAGTTCGCGCCCCAGGGCAGCTTGCTGGCCGGCAATGATCCGGATCTGGGCGGAATTGACCGCAATCTGGGCTTCGGCTTCCTGAACCCGGGCCGCCAATGCGGCGGCTTCCTGGCGGGTCCGATCGGCGGCGGCTGCCGTAGTTGCGGCCTGTCCTTCAAGCGCTTCGGCGCGGGCCCGGGCCTCTGCCCCTTGTTGCTGGGCGCGCTGCAACGCAGCCTCGGCCGCCTCAGCACTTTCAATCGGGGGCGCAGAGCGCTGCGCACCCAGCGCCTGCCAGCCCAGCACGGCAGCAAGCGGCAACAGCAGGATCAGCCAGCGGAACCTCATCGCTGCTCTTATCCCGAACGATGATACGGATGGCCAGCAAGAATGCTGGTGGCGCGCCACAATTGTTCGGCAAGCATCGCCCGGGCCATGATATGCGGCCAGGTCATCGCGCCAAATGCGATCAGCAGATCGGCTTCACTGCGGGCCAGATCACCGTGGCCATCGGCCGCGCCGATCAGGAACCGCGTCTCGCGCACGCCAAGATCACGCCATTTGCCAAGGAGTTCGGCAAATTCCTCTGATGTCAGTTGCTTGCCGCGCTCATCAAGCAGTACCGTGCGGCTTAGCGGAGGTGCTTCGGGCAGCGTTCCGCCCACATCTGGCAGCTCGGTTTGCTTGAACGGCCAGCCGATCCGCTTGATATACCGATCAACCAGCTCGGCCTCTGGCGAGCGGCCGATTTTACCTCTGGCAATGATATGCAGGCGCATGGAATTCTTCAGGCAGAACCTGAATCTCCAAAGGCCCACATCCGTTCAAGATTGTAGAAGGTACGCACTTCGGGGCGGAACAGATGGACGACAATATCGCCGGCATCGATCAGCACCCAATCGGCAGCGGGCAGGCCTTCGATCCGGGAGTGGCCAAAGCCGCCGTGCTTGATCCGTTCAGCCAGCTTTTGCGCCATCGCGGCGACCTGACGGGTTGAGCGGCCGCTGGCGATCACCATGTGATCAGCGATCGAGCTTTTGCCTTCGAGGGGAATTGAAACCAGCTCCTGGGCCTGGTCGTCATCAAGCGACTTCAGCACGAGTTCGTGGAGCGAGCCCGGCTCCGAGGCGGGGAGCGGGGCAGGCGTTGCGGCAGGAGCCGCAGAGGATTGGGCCATATCGGCGGAATTGGGCGTCATGTAAGCGGAAACGGCTCCTGTGTGCGGGCTCGCAAATGGATCATGCGATGTCGGGATCGACGAGATGGTGCGTCAAACGATCGCGCTGGGCCACGCCAGTTATCCGGCTGGCCCAATCTGGATCGGCGCGGCGAATTGCAGTCGCCGAGCGCGGATCGGGATCGAATCGCAAAGTGATCAGCGCGGGTGCGCTCCATCCTGCCCGGTTGCTCAAACTGGCTGCAGACCGCCGGTATCGGCCAAGCCATGCCCCCGCGGGGCTCGCGCAGGCAGCGGCTTCATAGCCCGGACGCGCAATAACCGCAATCGGCATGGTGCGGGCGATGCCGCGCCAATCGCGCCAGCGGTGCAATTGGGCGAGATTATCGCTGCCCATAAGCCACACGAAGCGGTGTTTGGGGTAGCGCTGCCGCAGCCGCCGCAGGGTATCAATGGTAAAGCGCGTGCCCAGTTCGCGCTCGATTGCGGTGGGCACGATCCGCGCGCGCCGCGCCTGCTGCCGGGCCGATCCAAGCCGCGCGGCCAGCGGCGCCATCCCGGCCTTGGGCTTCAGCGGATTGCCCGGCGAAACCAGCCACCAGACCGCGTCGAGCCCCAGGGCATCGCGCGCAAACAGACTTATCCGGCGGTGGCCGCCGTGTGCGGGATTAAAGCTTCCGCCCAGAAGCCCGATGGTTTTCAGGGTCTTATCTGCCCGTTGCCACGAACCACCCATTTGTAGGTGGTCAGCCCTTCAAGCGCCACCGGCCCGCGCGCGTGCAGCCGCCCGGTGGCAATCCCGATTTCCGCTCCCAGCCCAAATTCCCCGCCATCGGCGAACTGGGTTGAGGCATTGGCCATCACGATCGCGCTATCGACCTCGGCCAGGAAGCGCTCGCAAATACCAGCGTCTTCGCTGACAACCGCGTCGGTGTGGTGTGAGCCGTGCTGTTCGATATGGGCCAGCGCGGCTTCCAGCCCATCGACAACCGCAACTGAAAGGATCGCATCGAGGTATTCGGTATCCCAATCCGCCGCGCTGGCTGGGACCATCCGCGAATCGAGCGCGCAGGCCCGCGCATCGCCGCGCAGTTCGCAGCCGGCCTCAAGCAATGCGGAAACCACTGCCTGACTGGCAGGGAACTGCGAATCGAGCAGCAATGTCTCCATCGATCCGCAAATGCCGGTCCGGCGCAGCTTGGCATTCAGCGCGATCGCCTGGGCCTTGTCCGGATCGGCGGCGGAATGGACGTAGGTGTGGCAAATCCCGTCCAGGTGGGCCAGCACCGGCACCCGGGCATCGGCCTGAACCCGTGCGACAAGGCTTTTTCCGCCGCGCGGCACGATCATATCGATCAGCCCTGCTGCAGTCAGCATCGCACCCACGATGGCCCGGTCCTGACTGGGCACCAATTGCACGGCATCAGCCGGAATGCCCTGCGAAACCAGCCCCTTGACCAGCGCCAAATGGATCGCGCGATTGGACAGAACCGCTTCGCTGCCGCCGCGCAGCAGCACCGCATTGCCCGATCGCAGACACAATGCCGCGGCATCGGCGGTCACATTAGGGCGGCTTTCATAGATGATCCCGATCAGCCCGATCGGGATTCGCACCCGCGCCATGACCAGGCCATTGGGGCGATGATCCTGCGAAATGATCGCACCAACCGGATCGGGCAATGCCGCAACGCCGTCGAGTGCATTGGCGATATCCGCCAGCCGCGCCGGATCAAGCCGCAGCCGGTCCAGCATCGCCGGGCTCAGCCCGCCCGCTTTGGCGGCTGCCATATCCTGGGCATTTGCGGCCAGGATTGCCGATTCGCTTGCGCGCAGCACGGCGGCGGCGGCCCGCAGGCCCTGCGCCATGATTTCAGGATCAAGCCGCGCCAGTTCGCGCTGCGCAGCCCGGCCGGCTTGCCCCAGTCTGGCGACGAGCAACTCTGGGGTTTCGGCGGTAGCGGGGTCTGCGGTCATGATCGCGCGCCTAACACCGCGCGCGGCGCTTGTCATCGCCCAAGCCGATTCGCGGCTGGCCCTGCCGCCAATCTTAACCCGCGATAAACGATTCAACCCGCCAGTCTTTCGATTCGGCGACTCTCGCTTACACAGGATTCGCCACCTGCCTGCCAAGCTGCTAGCCGCCCCCCCCAATAGGAACAAAAGGGACTCGGGGTCGCTTTGACAAACATTGCTGCTGGCAGGCTCTCAGCCCGCCTGCGGAGCTGGTTTCCGGATCGCGAATTTTTCATGCGTTCCGAAGGTCAGGTCCGTTTCATCAAGGTTTCTTCGCGCACGCAGATGATCGCTGCGGGGGTCGCTGTGTCGTTGGCCTTGTTCTGGGCCCTGACCATGGCCGCAATGGCGATTGCCAGCTATATTTCAGAGCGTGATCGGATCTCGATGCTTGATCGCAAGGCCGCGGTGGAAAGCGCGGAACACCGGATCAAGGCTTACCGCGGCGATCTCGACAAGCAGGCCGATACCGTCAATCGCCGCCAGGACTTCATCGAAAAGACCGTGCAGGCCCATCTGGGCGAACTTCCACGCGACGCCAAGGCCGGCGAAACCGTCAGCGATAGCGCAAGCGAAGCGGCTGAAACGGTTAGAAAGGTTTCTCAAGCCACGCCCGAAGCTGCTGCATTGGTGCGGATCGAAGCCCGTCAACTGGCCTTCATCGAAGGTTTGACCCGGCTGGCCGATCGCCGCGCTGCTGCTGCCGAAGCCAAGCTGGCGAGCCTGGGGGTAAGCCCTGAAGTGGCGCTGGGTGCGATCAACGATCGCGCTGCGCAAGGTGGCCCGCTGATCATGATGGCGACCGCAGCCGATGGTTCGATCGATCCGCGGTTTCAGCGCTTTGGCCTGTCGCTGGCCCGGATGGAGGCGCTTGAACGCTCTGTTGCCGGACTGCCGCAAGTGCTGCCTGCCAGCCTTGAATACATTTCTTCGGGCTTTGGGTTCCGCTCCAATCCCTTTACCGGCGGCGGCGGTGAATTTCACCCCGGGCTGGATTTCAAGGGGCCGCATGGCGCACCGATATATGCCGCAGCACCCGGCACAGTCAGCTTTGTCGGTTGGCGTTCGGGCTATGGCAACTGCGTTGAGATCGATCACGGCAATGGCCTGATCACCCGCTATGCCCACATGTCCGGCTTTCGCACTGTTCAGGGCAAGCAAGTGCCCGCGGGTGATGTCATTGGCCTGATCGGTTCAACCGGCCGTTCAACCGGACCGCATCTTCATTTCGAAGTGCGAATCAATGATCGTCCGGTCAATCCCCGCCCCTTCCTTGAGGCTGCATCCAATGTTCTCCAAAAAGCCGGCAGCGCATCTGCCCCAGATTCCGCAAGGTAGCTCGATGTCAAAATCCACGTTCTCGGTGCTTGGTGCCGATCTCAAGGTCAAAGGCGATATTGCCGCCTCGGCCGATTTGCACATCGATGGCCGGGTTGAAGGCGACGTTTCGTGCACCAACCTGGTCCAGGGCGAAAGTGGTGAGATCATTGGCGCAGTAAAGGCCGAAAGCGCCCGCCTGTCCGGCACGGTCCGCGGCACAATCGCAGTGCGCAATCTGGTGGTGCTGAAAAGCGCGCGGATTTTTGGCGATGTCCACTATGATTCGCTGACGATTGAGCAGGGCGCCCAGGTTGACGGACGTTTCGCGCCGCGCGCCGCCGAAGACGATGCAACCGTGGTAACCCTGGCCGCGAGCTAGGGTCAGGACCTAGATTCCCAATTCCGCGCGCAGGGCCTTTCGGTCCAGCTTGCCAACCATCGTTTTGGGCAGTTCTTCGCGCACAACCACGCTATCGGCGCGCTCATGTTTGCCGATCCGGCTGTTGAGCCAATCGCGCAAGTCATCGCCGCTGGCCGCTGCGTCCTCGTTCAGGCTTACAAAGGCGCGCGGCACTTCGCCAAGCCGCGCATCGGGCACGCCGATTACCAGCGCTTCCTTGACGGCAGGATGCTGCAACAGCACGGCCTCTACCTGGCTGGGAAAGACCTTGAAGCCGCCGACCGCGATCATATCCTTGATCCGGTCAACGATTTTGACATAGCCCGCCGGATCGATCGTCGCGACATCGCCGGTCCGCAGCCACCGCCCATCGCTGCGCTGGGCAAAAGCGCTGGCGGCAGCTTCGGGCCGCTGCCAATAGCCCTGCATCACTTGCGGGCCCTGAACTGCCAGTTCACCCGGTTCACCCGGCGCGGCATCGCGCGCAGGATCTTCGCGGTCAAGCAGGCGCACCCGGGTGCCCGGCAAGACCTGACCGATGGTGCCGATCCGCTCTTCGCCGGCATAGGGGTTGGTCGATACCACCCCGGAACTTTCGGTCAGCCCGTAGCCTTCAACAATCCGCGCATGCGTTGCCGCTTCGAACCGGGCTTTGAGCGGCAGGGGCAGCGGCGCGCCGCCTGAAATACAGATCCTGAGACTGGAAAAATCGGTCTTTGCTGCGGCCGGGTGATCGAGCAGCGCCTGAAACATGGTTGGCACGGCGGGCATCGCCGTCGCCCTGACCCGCTGCAGGGTTTTCAGCGCCTGTCCGGCCTCAAACCGGGGCAGCATCGCGATGCAGCCGCCATTGGCCACGGTGCGGTTGAGCACGCAAGTGTTGGCAAACACATGAAACAGCGGAAGCACCCCCAGGATCATGTCGCGCTCACCCTTGCCGGGGTCGATCGCGGCAACCTGGCGGGCATTGGCTGTCAGGTTCTGGTGGGTCAGGATCGCCCCCTTGGGGGTGCCGGTTGTGCCGCCGGTATATTGCAGCAAGGCGATGTCACGGACCGGATCGATCGCAACCGGCTGCGGCTTGTCACCGAACTGGCATTGGGACCAGGAGAAGACATCGCAGCGCTTGGGCAGCGGCATGACTGCCTTCCGGCCGAGAATCGCCAGAGCCAAACGCTTGGTCCAGCCGAGCATCTGGCCAAGTTCGCCCACGACGATCCATTCGAGCGGTGAATTGCCCAGAACCTCAAGCGCGGTTGGCAGCAATGCGCTCGAATTGAGCGTTACCAGTATTCGCGTGCCCGAATCCCTTACTTGCGCCGCCAGCTCTTCAGCGGTGTAGAGCGGGCTGAAATTGACCAGTGTCGCCCCAATCATGGCTGCGCCATAATAAGCCGCAATATAGATCGGGACATTGGGCAGATAGAGCCCGATCCGGTCACCGCGCCCAATCCCCCCCATCATCTGCAGATAGGCAGCGAAGGCCTGGGCTTGCTGGTAGAGCGCCACATAGCTGTACTTCCGCCCCAGAAAATCCACCAGCGGCCGGTCCGGATGGGCCAACATTGCTTGGTTGAACATTTCGGGCAGCGAGAGCGGCGGCAGATCAAGCGCCCAGCCGCTGGCATGCGCATAATGCGCAAGCCAGGGTTCAGTCATTGGATCATCTTCGCTCACGACCTAAGGCCTAACCCATTCGCGCAGGATGGGTAGCGATTTTTGAGGGGCCTATTCCTCGCCAGCCGCCTCTGCTGCGCGCTTCGCCTCAAGCCAGGCTGCCGCTTCGGCTTCCTGGGCGGCTTCGCTGGCGGCCTTGGTCTGGGCTTCGCGTTCGGCGCGCAGCTCTTCAATCAGGGCTTCGCGATCATCACCAAGCCGCGCATCGTCGCCGGCCAGATCTTGCAGTCCAGCCTTCTTGGCCGCCTTGGCCACAATCGCATCAAGTTCGCGCTGGCTGCACAGGCCCAGGGTCACCGGGTCCTTGGGCTGGATGTTGGCAATGTTCCAGTGGCTGCGATCGCGGATTGCAGAGATGGTGTTGCGGGTGGTGCCGATCAGCTTGCCGATCTGCGCATCCGAAATTTCGGGGTGGCTCTTGAGGATCCAGGCGATGCCATCGGGCTTGTCCTGGCGCTTCGAAACCGGCGTATAGCGCGGGCCTTTGGTGCGGCTGACTTGCGCCGGAGCCTTTTGCATCACCAGCGAATAGGCAGGATCGGCCTGGCCCTTTTCAATCTCGGCCATGGTCAGCTCGCCCGAGCGAACCGGATCGCGCCCGGTGTACTTGCTGCTGGCCAGATCATCAGCCATCGCCTGCACTTCCAGGATATGCAGGCCGCAAAATTCGGCGATCTGTTCAAAGCCCAGCGCGGTATTATCAACCAGCCAGGAAGCGGTTGCATGCGGCATAAGCGGGGTTGGCTGGGACACGGGTTTTCTCCGGTTGAAATAGATAGGGCCGCCCCTTGCGGAGCGGCCGTTCGCGGGGTCATCTAGGCCAGTTCTTGGCCAAGGGCAACTCTCAACCCACTTTGAGCACGATCTTGCCAATATGGCTGCCAGCTTCCATCCGGGCATGGGCCTGATCGGCATCGGCCAAGGCAAAGGTCTGGTCCATGATCGGGCGCAGTTTGCCGTTTTCGACCAGCGGCCAAGCCACTTCGCGGATTTCCTGGGCGAGCAGCGCCTTGAACGCGTCTGAGCGCGGGCGCAGGGTCGATCCGGTCATGGTCAGGCGGCGGCGCATGATCTCCACCATGCTGACGCTTGCCTGTAGCCCGCCCTGAACCGCAATGGTGATATGGCGGCCATCATCGGCCAGACACTGCAGATTGCGCGGCACGTAATCGCCCGCAACCATATCGAGCACGATCTCCACCCCTTTGCCCCCAGTGATCCGCGCCACTTCGGCCACAAAATCCTGGGCCTTGTAATCGATTGCGTGATCGGCGCCGATTGCCAGTGCGGCAGCGCATTTGCTGGCCCCGCCGCAAGTGACAATCACGGTCAGCCCGAAGTGTTTGGCCAGCATGATTGCCATTGTGCCGATCCCGCTGGTGCCGCCATGAACCAGCAGCGTTTCGCCTTCGCGGGCATAGCCGCGCTCAAACACGTTATGCCATACGGTAAACAGCGTTTCGGGGAGCGCCGCGGCTTCATCCATTGCCAATCCGGCGGGCACCGGCAGGCAATGCCCGGCCGGAACCAGGCAATATTCGCCGTAACCACCGCCTGGGGCGAGGGCGCAAACCTTTTGCCCCGGCAGCCATGCCGTCACGCCTTCACCCAGCGCCGCGATAGTGCCCGAAACTTCAAGCCCCGGCAGCGGCGAGGCGCCCGGCGGGGGCGGATAAAAGCCCATGCGTTGGATCACATCGGGCCGGTTTACCCCGGCAAAGGCCACCTTGATCAGCACTTCGTCCGGGGCGGGGCGGGGCACCGGCAGTTCTTCCAGCCGCAAAACTTCGGGCCCGCCGGGCGCATCATACCCGGCCGCCATCATGGTTTCTGGAAGCGAATCAACCATTTGCCTATCCCTGCCTGCTGCCGCCCAGTGTTTTTCCGCCCTAGCTGCTGGCGTGGTTGACAGCAAGGCCGCAGCGTCCGATTCTGGACCGATCATGGATGAAGACCTGCCCCGACCCAAAGGCGATGCCGCCGCCGCACTGGCCAAGGAAAGCCTCGATCCCTATTCGCAGGATGAGCTGGGCGAACGGATTGCCTTGCTTGAGGCGGAAATCGCCCGGATCAAAGGCCACCGCGACAAGGCCGCCGCGCACCGCAGCGCCGCCGATGCGCTTTTTGGCCGCCGGCCAGATTGATGGCGCGGATTGCCCTTTTCGAACCGGCGGGGGCATCCCATATAGGTTTGGTTAACCCTGTTTGCTCATACTCCCCGGAAGTGCCAAATTCACCGTCCGGCGTGTCTACCCCCCAGCGGAGACCAGATTAGATGCCCAGTTTCGCCCAGAGCCTTGAAAAGACGCTGCACGCGGCGCTCGCCAATGCGTCCGAACGCGCGCATGAATATGCCACGCTTGAGCACCTGCTGCTGGCGCTGATCGATGATGCCGATGCCGCGCAAGTGATGCAATCCTGCGGTGTTGAACTGGCCGAGCTGACCGAAGTGGTTAAGCAATACCTCGATCAGGAATACCAGTCGCTGAAAACCGAGGCCAAGGGCGATCCTTCGCCAACGGCGGGATTCCAGCGGGTGATCCAGCGCGCAATCCTGCACGTCCAAAGCTCTGGCAAAGACACCGTGACCGGCGCGAACGTGCTGGTCGCCCTGTTTTCTGAGCGCGATAGCTATGCGGTCTATTTCCTCCAGCAACAGGACATGACCCGGCTTGATGCGGTAAGCTTTATCAGCCACGGGATCGGCAAGGGCGGCAAGCGGATCGAGGATCGCACCCCCAAGGGCAGCGATACCCCCGAGGCGCCCCAACCTGAGGACAAGGGCACTGCCAAAGACGGCAAAAAGGATTCCGCGCTCGACCAGTTCTGCGTCAATCTCAACGAAAAAGCCCAGGCCGGAAAGGTCGATCCGCTGATCGGGCGCGGGCCCGAGGTTGATCGGACGATCCAGATCCTGTGCCGGCGCAGCAAGAACAATCCGCTTTATGTTGGCGATCCGGGCGTAGGCAAAACGGCGATTGCCGAGGGTTTGGCCCGCAAGATTATTGAGGGCGAGGTTCCCGAAGTACTTGAAAATGCTGTGATCTATTCGCTCGATATGGGCGCGCTTCTGGCCGGAACGCGCTATCGCGGCGATTTTGAGGAACGGCTCAAGCAGGTTGTGAACGAGCTTGAGAAGATGCCCGATGCGGTGCTGTTCATCGATGAAATTCACACCGTGATCGGCGCCGGGGCAACCAGCGGCGGGGCGATGGATGCATCGAACCTGCTGAAGCCAGCCTTGTCGGGCGGGTCGATCCGCTGCATTGGATCGACCACCTATAAGGAATTTCGCAATCACTTCGAAAAGGACCGCGCGCTGCTGCGCCGGTTCCAGAAGATCGACGTGAACGAACCGACGATCGAGGATACGATCAAGATCCTCAAAGGCCTGCGCAGCGCCTTCGAGGAACACCACAAGGTCAAATATACCGCTGATGCGATCAAGACCGCGGTTGAGCTTTCGGCGCGCTACATCAATGATCGCAAATTGCCCGACAAGGCGATCGACGTGATCGACGAAGTGGGCGCAATGCAGATGCTGGTCCCGCCCAGCCGCCGCAAAAAGACGATTACCGCGCGCGAGATTGAAATGGTGATCGCCACCATGGCGCGAATTCCGCCCAAATCGGTCTCAAGCGATGACCGGCAAGCGCTGGAACACCTTGAAAAGGACCTCAAGCGGGTTGTGTTCGGACAGGATCAGGCGATCGAAGTGCTGTCCAGCGCGATGAAGCTTAGCCGCGCAGGCCTTCGCGATCTGGAAAAGCCGATCGGCTCTTTCCTGTTTTCCGGCCCGACCGGCGTCGGCAAGACCGAAGTGGCCAAGCAGCTTGCCAGCATCATGGGCATCCCGATCCAGCGGTTCGACATGTCGGAATATATGGAGCGCCATTCAGTTTCGCGGCTGATCGGCGCGCCTCCCGGCTATGTCGGCTATGATCAGGGCGGCCTTTTGACCGATGCGATCGATCAGCAGCCGCACTGCGTGTTGCTGCTCGACGAAATCGAAAAGGCCCACCCCGATCTGTTCAACATCCTGCTGCAGGTAATGGACAACGGCCGGCTGACCGATCACCACGGCAAAACTGTCGACTTCCGCAATGTTGTGCTGATCATGACCACCAATGCCGGGGCCAGTGACATGGCGCGGCAGGGGATCGGGTTTGGTGATGTATCCAAGGCCGATGCCGGTGACGAAGCGGTCAAGAAGATGTTCAGCCCGGAATTTCGCAACCGGCTGGATGCGATCGTGCCGTTCGCCTATCTGGGCACCGAGGTGATCGCCCGGGTGGTCGAAAAATTCATGCTTCAGCTGGAACTGCAACTGGCCGAACAGAACGTGCATATCCAATTCGATGGCGACGCCCGCGAATGGCTGGGCAAGCGCGGCTATGACAAGCTTTATGGCGCGCGGCCGATGGCCCGGCTGATCCAGGAAAAGGTCAAGCAGCCACTGGCCGAAGAGCTGTTGTTCGGCAAACTGCGGCACGGCGGCGAGGTGCATGTCAGCGTCAAGGACGAGGTGCTGGCATTTGAACTGACCCCGGCCCCGCCCAAATTGGACAAACGGACGAAGAAGGCTGCCGAAGCGCCTGCGGCCAAGCCAAAGCCAAAGCGCAAACCCAAAGCGACCCAGGAACCAAGCGGCGAGAGCGACTGATTGACCGCAATCAATTCCCCGGCTGATCAGCGCCGCTAGGGCGGGGGTTGAAATGCCGCCTGCGGGAGAATGAGCGCGTGCGTGATGCCGAAAATTCACAAGTCTTGGCTGACAGTCCGTTTGAACGGGTCGGCGGCCATCCGACGCTGCAGGCAATTTGCGAACGCTTCTATGACCTGATGGACCAGGATCCGGCCTATGCCGATCTGCGCGCGATGCATGCGCCCGATCTATCGATGATGCGCGCGTTGCTGCCGCAGTTTCTGGCCGGCTGGGCCGGCGGCCCGCGCGACTGGTTTGAAGCCAATCCCGGAAAATGCATGATGAGCATGCACGCTCCTTTCCCGATCGGCCGCCAGACCGCTGACCAATGGGCAGACGCGATGACCCGCGCGATTGCCGAAACCGATCTGGCCGACCGCGAGATTGCCAATGCCATGGCCGATGTGCTGGGCCGAATGGCCCGCGGCATGGCGCGCGAATAATTGCCAAGGCTGCAAGTCAGCCTTAACAGGCTCGCCTATGAAGCCCAAACTGCTGTCCACCCTGCCCGGCTATACCGCCGCGCAGTTTGCCGCCGATGCCTTGGCTGGCCTGACCGTGGCGATGGTAGCCTTGCCGCTCAGCATCGCGATTGCGATTGCCTCCGGGGCTGATCCAGCAAAGGGCCTGATCACCGCCATAGTCGCCGGTTTTCTGATTTCGCTGCTGGGCGGAAGCCGGGTTCAGATCGGCGGACCGACCGGCGCATTTATCGTCGTGGTTTACAGCGTGATTGCCCAGCATGGCTATGACGGGCTGGTTCTGGCAACCCTGATGGCCGGAGTTATCCTGGTTGTGGCCGGGATGCTGAAGGCTGGAAATCTGATTGCCTATGTCCCCGAAGCCGTGGTCAACGGGTTCACGATCGGGATCGCGATCATCATCGCCGCCAGCCAGTTGAAGGATTTCCTGGGCCTGACTGGCGGGGCCATGCCGGCTGAATTCATTGCCAAGCTGGAGGCGTTGTGGGCCGTGCGGACCAGCCTTAATCCGATCGCGCTGGCGATGGGATTGAGCGCTTTGGTCCTGATCGTCCTGTTGCGGCGGAGGTTTCCGCGATTTCCTGGGCTGATCGCGGCGATGGCGGCGGTTTCAGCAGGGATTGCCCTGTTGCACCTGCCGGTTGATACGATTGCATCGCGCTATGGCGAATTGCCCGCGGCATTGCCGGCGCCGACAATGCCGGTGGTTTCGCTGGCGCGGCTCAACCAATTGTTGCCATCGGCGCTGGTAATCGCCTTCCTGGCCGCGATCGAATCGCTGCTCTCGGCGATGGTCGCCGACCGGATGATCGAAGGCAGGCATCGGCCCAATGCCGAAGTGCTGGCCCAGGGCTGGGCCAATATCGGCTCTGCGCTGTTTGGCGGCTTGCCCGCGACCGGAGCGATTGCCCGGACTGCGACCAATGTGCGCGCCGGGGCGACAACCCCGGTTGCCGGCCTGGTCCATGCTGCTGCCATCCTGGCGGTCATGATGATTGCCGCCCCGCTGGCTGGATACCTTGCCATGCCGGCGCTGGCAGCCTTGTTGCTGACCACCGCCTGGAATATGAGCGAGCCGCACAAATGGGCCGGATACTGGGCCACCCCGATTGGCGACCGGGTACTGCTGCTGGTTACCATGGTGCTGACTGTGCTGAGCGATCTGACCGTTGCTATTGGCGTTGGCGTTGGCCTGGGGCTGGCCTTGCGCCTGCGCGACCGGCAGCTTGAAGCCGATGCCTGGCAGCCACCCGAGCGTTAGGAAATTTCGAGCTGCACCAGCTTGTCGCGGCCAGTCGAACCGCGCAGCAAGGTGATGCGCGATGGCGCTGTGCCAAGCGCGGCGGCCAGCACGGCAATGACCGCATCGTTGGCCTTGCCATCCTGCGGCTTGGTCCGCACTTTGATCAGCAGCACCCCTGATCCCAGTTCAATCGCTTCGCTGCGTGCGCCCGGTGTTACCTTGAGCGCCAACCGGCCCTGGCTGTCGGCCAGCGCCCGGATTGCGGCGGCTGGCGGAAATTCAGCTTTCGGGCGAGCCATCCATTTTGCCATTGTAAAGCGCGGCGTGGGCGCGCGCATTTTCAACATAATGGGCAACGCCCATCTGCAACCCGGCAATCGCCCTGTCATCCAGATCGCGCATGAAAATCGCCGGGCGGCCGGTCCACAATTGCCGCGCCGGGATCCGTTTGCCCGGCGCCAACAGCGCGCCGGCTGCCAGCATCCCTTCGGCCTCGATCACGCAGCCGTTCATAGTCTGCGCGGCGAAGCCGACGAAGCCCTTGTCCTCAATTACGGTGCCGTGGATCATCGCCATATGGCCGATCAGCACATTATCCCCGATCAGTGTCGGGAAGCCGGCGGGCGCGCCCGGCATTGGGCCATCGCAGTGGATCACGCTGCCATCCTGCACATTGGTGCGCGCGCCGATCACCACTTTGGTAACATCGCCGCGGATCACGCAATTGTACCAGATGCTGGCATCTGGGCCGATCTCGACATCGCCGATGATCCGGCAGCCCGGCGCGATAAAGGCGCTATCATGGATCCGCGGGGCCTTGCCGCCGAAAGCCATGATGGTGGTATCGGGTCGTTGCATGATCATCGGATCCCCAAAAAGTTGGTCCAGGTTACATAGGGCAGGATCGAGGCATAGTCATCGCGCCAGACCTGCGGTGCCGGTTTGCCCAGGCTGCGCCACGCGTGCTGCGGGGCCAGCGCCTTGATTTTGGCAATCTGGGCGGGATCACGGCTGACTGCAACCCAGCTGGTTGGCCAATAGTCTGCCGTATCGGCGGGATTATCCTCGCGCAGCGCGGCGACAAGACCGCGCGCCGCAAGCTCTGCCGCCAGCGCCGGTTCCAGATCGATAAAATTGTTCGAGATGTGAACCATCATCACGCCCCTGGGGCTAAGCGCATCAAGGTAGACCCCGAAGGCTTCATGCGTGAACAGGTGCATCGGCACCGAATCCGATGAGAAAGCATCGATCGCCAGCAAATCATAGCTGCCCTTCGGCTCCCGCGCGAGTTCGAGCCGGGCATCGCCCAGTACAACCCTGGCCTGCGGTGCACAGTCTTCGAGATAGGTGAAGGTGCGCTGGCGCGAGAGGGCGAGAACCGCCGGATCGATTTCAAACGCGGTCAACCGCTGATCGTTCTGGCGGAAACACGCAAGCGAACCGGCGCCCAGCCCCAGCACCCCGAAATGGGCCCCACTGCCCACCAGTTCGCGCGGGTGGGAAAACACGATACCCGCGCCCGAACTGGGCCCATAATAGGCCAGCGGGGTGCGGCGGCGCGCCGGATCGGTTGATTGCACCCCATGCGCGGTGGTGCCGTGAAGCAGGGTGCGGCGGCGCGTCTCGGGGTGCTCGCGTACGGTGTAGATCCCGAAGTAGCTGCGCGAGCGATTGCCCGTCTGGCTTTCGGCCAGGGTATCCAGCCCGCCCTGCGCCAGCATGATCCCGCCCAGCGTCATGGCCGCCAATCCGCGCCACGGAACCAGCGCCAGCCCGGCCAGCACCAGCAATGCCGCAAGCGGCCACCGCTGCGGGCGGCCCTCAACATAGAGATTGGCCTGATAGAGCATCCAGACCATCACGGCAGCGCTCAGCACCAAGGCGCCCAGCGCCATCCAGCGCATCGCCGGATCGAGCCCGGGGGCATTGCGCCAATCGGGCAGCAATCCGCGCGGCAAGAGCATCGCCGCAGCAAGGACCAGCAGCGGATATTCCCAGACCCAGTCGAAAGCCAGCGGGGCAATCAGCGCGGTGAACAATCCGCCAAGCGCCCCGCCCGCTGACATGGCCAGATAAAATGTGGTGAGGTGCTGCGGATCTGGCCGTAGATCATAAAGCCGCGCATGGAGCGCCGTGCAGAGCAGGAACAACAGCACGACACTGCACAGCAGCGGCACCACGCCCATCCAGCCGTAAGAGACAGCCGCCATCCCGCCAGCCGACAGGATCCCAAGCCAGGCCAGCGCTGAAACCAGCCGGGCCGGGCCGCGCCAATCGGCAAAAGCAATCACGAAACTGAGCAGATAGAGCCCTAAAGGCAGCACCCAGAGCAGCGGCATCGCGAAGACATCGGTGGTAAGGTGGGTGGTGGTGGACAGCATCAAGCCCGATGGAATCGCCGCCAGCGCAGTCCAAATTGCAAAACTACGTCGCGAAATTCTGCCGGTTTCTGATGGTTGCGGTATCATGATACCTTGTGATGAAAGCTGCCCCCGGCGCGCTCGCGCGGAAAGGGCGATGAGGACCAGCAGCACCAGATAGCCCAGGCTCCACGCCCAGGCCTGCTGGCGCAAGGTCAGCAGCGGTTCGGCCAGCAATGGATAAGCGATCAATCCGCCGAAGCTGCCCAGGTTCGATGCCGCATAGAGCGCCCAGGGCTGACCGGCGCCGGGATGCAGCGCATACCAGCGCTGCATCAGCGGGGCCTGCGCTGAAACCACAAAAAACACCGGCCCGATGCTGAGCGCGAACAGCAGAGGCACCCACCACACCTCGGTTCCGGGCTGCGGCGGGGCCAGATTGGCCAGCGACACCGGCAGGGTCAGCGCGGCCAGCGCAAACAGGCCAAGGTGGATCTGGGTCTGGCGCCGCAGCACCAGCTTGGACAGCCTGTGTGCATACCAGTAGCCGCCCAGCAGCAGCGCCTGATAGACCAGCATCGCGCTGTTCCAGACATTGGGCGCGCCGCCCAATCGCGGCAGCGCCATCCGTGCCACCATCGGCTGGATCAGGAACAGCAGGAACGATCCGGTCAGGATCGTCGTGACAAACAGCCCGCGCGACGCGGATGCGCTTATCGCCGCGAACGATGCGCGATCCTCATCGCGCCAATTGCGCCATAACAACCGCCCGGTTTCAATCACCGGATCAGCCAAGCAGCTTGGCCGCATGCGCCGCATGGTAGGTTAGCACGCCCGAGCAGCCCGCCCGCTTGAAGGCCAGCAGCGTTTCCAGCACCAAGGCATCGCGATCCCCGGCGCCGGCGGAGGCAGCGTGTTCGATCATCGCGTATTCGCCGCTGACCTGATAGGCAAAGACCGGCACTTCAAAGGTTTCTTTGACCCGCCGAACGATATCCAGATAGGGCAGCCCGGGTTTGACCATGACGCTGTCTGCGCCTTCGGCCAGGTCCAGCTCAACCTCGCGCAGGGCCTCTTCGGCATTGCCGGGATCCATCTGGTAGGTCTTCTTGTCGCCCTTCAGCAGCCCGCGCGATCCCACCGCATCGCGGAACGGGCCATAAAAGGCGCTGGCATATTTGGCGGCATAGCTCATGATCTGAACATTGGCGTGGCCGGCCTCTTCAAGACAATCGCGGATTGCGCCGATTCGGCCATCCATCATATCGCTGGGGGCAATCACATCGGCCCCGGCCGCCGCCTGGTTAAGGCTCTGGCCAACCAACATTTCGAGCGTGGCATCGTTGAGGACATAACCGGCATCATCGACCAGCCCGTCTTGCCCATGGCTGGTATAGGGATCCAGCGCGACATCGGTCAGCACCCCGATCGTTTCACCGCAAGCATCCTTGATCGCCTTAATCGCCCGGCACATCAGATTGTCAGGGTTCAGCGCTTCGCGGCCATCGTCACTGCGCAAGCCGGGCTGGGTGTTGGGAAACAGCGCCAGGCAGGGAATGCCCAGCCCCGCAGCTTCCTTGGCCCGGGCGGCGATCAGATCAACCGACCACCGCGAAACGCCGGGCAGCGAGCCGATCGGCTCTTCAACCCCGGCGCCGTCCGTTATGAACAGCGGCCAGATCAGATCGGCCGGGGTCAACACGGTTTCACGGTGCAAGGCGCGGCTCCAGGCCGAGGAACGGGTGCGGCGCAGACGTGTAGCGGGATAGGTCATCCGGGGGTCTTAGGCCCGCAAACGCAAACCTTCAATTCCCCAGGCGGTCAATCTCGCGCCGGGCTTCGGGCTTGCCGATCGCGGCCTGACGCGGCGCCAGGCTGTTAAGCGCAGCACCCGGGGTGATCGCCTTCATCTGGATCAGCCGTGCCTTGTAGGCCGCAAGCTCTGCCGGATCGACCTGGTTGACCACCGTGAACGAGACGGTCATCGGGTTAACCGTGGTTCCGCCGCGGTACAGTTCATAATGCAGATGCGGGCCGGTTGAGAGCCCGGTCGAACCGACATAGCCGATCACTTGTCCAGCCCGAACCTGGCTGCCCGGTGCCACCGCAATCCGGCTCATGTGGGCATAACCAGTGGCAAATCCGCCCGGGTGATTCAGCCTGACATAGTTGCCATGGCCGCCGTGCCAGCCGGCGAAATTGACCGTTGCATCGCTGACCGCATAGATTGGCGAACCATAGGCAGCACCAAAATCGATCCCGGCGTGCATGCGGGTATACCCCAGAACCGGGTGGCGCCGTGCGCCAAAGCCCGATGTAACCCGCCCGCCAACAACCGGCATGATCAAGCCGGTGCGCTGTTGGCCCATGCCGCTCGCCTCAAAAAACTGGCCGTCCTTGCCCCACCGCAGCAGCTGCGCCTTGGCCCGGCCATCATGTTCAAGCCCGGCATAGAGCAGTTCGCCCACCTGGGTTTCACCACTGGCAGCGCGGCGGAACGAAACCACGATATCGAAGGTATCGCCAGGCTCGATTCCGGCATCGAGGCTCATATGCTGATCGAGCACTTGCAGGTATTGCTGGATCGCCTCGATCGGAGCGCCGGCCGCCCGGGCAGAGAGGTAGATCCCCGATCCCACCGTGCCGCGGATCCGCAGCGGAGTTGTATCGATCGCGATCGGCCGGCTTTGCAGCTGCAACAGGCCGCCGATCCGGCTGATGCTGAGATCAAGATCGAAACGCGCCCTGAAATCGATCATCTGGAGCGCCCGGCCGCCCTGTGCGGTGCTGGCCAGCGCAATATCAAACTGGGTTCCCGGCGCAATCTGATCAAGCGGGATCTGGCCGGCGACCAGCCTGGCTACCTCAGCCGAATCCGCTGCGCTCAGCCCGGCACGGGCCAGCATCCGTTCAAAGCTATCGCCCTGGGTCAAGGTCGCGGTAAATTTCACGCTGGCGCTTTGAGCCGGACCTTGTGCCGCGATCAGCGCCGAAGTTGCCGCCATGCGCCGGCCGCTGTCGGCGCCCAGCGCCAGCGGCTGGATCATCTGAACCCGGAATTCCTCGCGCGCGTTGCTATCGATCGGCATCGCCGGAAGCGCCGCAACTGCCTTGGCATTGGGCCACAGCGCCAGGGCTGCGGCGCCAAGCGACAGCATGACACCCAAACCTTTGAACCAGTGGGCGGAACCGATATCTTCAGCCAGATCACAGGTCCAGTCAGCTTGAGCCTGACGGGCAATATAGCCGCGCAGCCGGGCAATTCGGCCCGATTGGATGGCAGGCTCTGTGGTGACGCGGTCAATCGCTTGCGCTTGGCTTAGCGCTGCGGCCCCTGATGCGGGGCCACCCTGACCGAACTGCGGCAATTCACGCGGCTTGAACAAGTTTGGCCCCCTGGGGTGGACGTACCGCTTCTCCCTGCACTGGTTTGGTTAAACTTCGCCTAATTTCGGCACATTTCGCCAGTTCTGGGGAGAGCCGGGACGGGCCTATTGCCGCGCCGTCCAGCTACCACCACATTATCTGCATTATGGTCCGCAATTCGGCTTCTTCATGTCTCAAGGCGGTGCTGGGGCCAACCAATACCGGCAAGACCCACCTTGCGATTGAGCGGATGTGCGCGCATTCGTCTGGCGCGATCGGATTTCCGCTTCGGCTGCTAGCGCGCGAGGTTTACGAAAAAGTCTGTGCCATCAAAGGGGCCGAACGGGTTGCCCTGATCACCGGCGAGGAGCGGATCGAGCCGAAACACGCCCGCTATCTGCTGTGCACCGCTGAAGCCATGCCAGTAGCGGCAGACCTGGCCTTTGTTGTGATCGACGAGGCGCAGCTTGGTGCAGATCGTGAGCGCGGGCACATCTTTACCGACCGGTTGCTGCACGCCAGAGGCCGCGAGGAAACCATGCTGCTGGGATCGGGTACGCTTGAACCGCTGGTTCGCGCGCTGCTGCCCGAGGCCGAGATCGTCACCCGCCCGCGCTTTTCAACGCTTAGCCATGCTGGCGCAAAGAAGCTCAGCCGGGTGCCGCCGCGTTCGGCGCTGGTCGCCTTTTCAACAGAGCAGGTATACGCGGTGGCTGAAATGCTGCGCCGTTTCAGGGGTGGGGCGGCAGTGGTGATGGGCGCGCTAAGCCCCGAAACCCGCAACAAGCAGGTCGCGCTCTACCAATCGGGCGAGGTGGACTATCTGGTTGCCACCGATGCGATCGGTATGGGGCTTAATCTGGATATAGATCACGTTGCTTTTGCGGGTCTTTCCAAGTTTGACGGCCAGCGTCAGCGGCGCCTGACCACCGCCGAAATGGCCCAGATCGCCGGGCGGGCCGGGCGCCACCAGCGTGACGGAACATTTGGCACTTTGGCCGGAAGCGGCAGTCATGACGCCGAATTTACCGCCGATGAGGTCTATGGGATTGAAGAGCACCGCTTTGCCCCGCTGACCCGGCTGTTCTGGCGCGAACCCCAGCCAGACTGCGCATCACTGGCCGGGCTGATCGCCGATCTTTCCCGTCCGCCGAACCAGCCCGAACTGGCGCTGGCCCCCGAAGCGATCGACCTTGCTGTGCTCAAGCGTCTGGCAGAAGACCCCGAGATTGGCGGAAAAGTGCGGGGCGAGGCGCAGATCAAGCGGTTCTGGGCGGCCTGTTCGCTGCCCGATTTTCGCCAGTATGGGGCAGAGAACCATTCCCGGTTTGTAGCAAGGCTGTGGCAGGATCTGGCCAAAGGGATGCTGGGCAGCGATTATGTCGCACGCTCGATCGCTGATCTAGACAATCCCGCTGGCGATATAGACACCCTGCAGATGCGGATCGCTGCGATCCGGAGCTGGGCCTATATCGCGCAGCGGCCCGATTGGGTGCTGGCCCGCGAGGAAATGGCAGCCCGGGCCCGCGCCGCTGAGGCCCGGCTTTCCGATGCCTTGCATGCCCGGCTAACCGAACGCTTCGTCAATCGCCGCACTTCGGTGTTGATGAAAAAGCTGGGCAATGATGCTGCGCTGCTCCCGGTGGCGCTGGAAGGTGATGAAGTGCTGGTTGATGGCGAGGCGATCGGGCACCTGGCCGGTTTTCGGTTCCGGGTTGATCCGCAGGCCCGCCTGGCTGACCGCAAGCTGCTGCTGTCCGCCGCCGAGCGCCACTTGCCGGCGCTGCGAGCCCAGCGCGCGGCGATGCTGGCCGAGGCCTTGGCGAAAGGCGCCGCCGATTTGCAGCTGAACGGCGCTGAGCTACGCTGGGAAGGCGCGCTGCTTGGCCGGCTTGCGGCGGGAAAAAGTTTGCTCAGACCGCTGATCGTACTCGACAAGGCGCTGGATGATTTGCCAGCAACAGTGCGGCGGGGGTTGGGTGATGCACTGGCGCTGTGGCTTGATGGAGCCATGCTGCCGCTGGCACCGCTGGCGCGAATTGCCGCCGCCTCAGCCGATCCTGCCGCCGGGGCAGAGCTGCGGGCGCTGCTGATCCGGCTGGCCGAAAGTGGCGGTTTGATGGAACGGCAAGCAGCCCGGCTTGAACGGCTTACGCCGCTGCAACGCAAATTTCTGACCCGGCTTGGCATCAAGGTAGGGGCGCTTGATCTGTTTGTGCCGGATATGCTGAAACCGGCTGCGCTTGGCGCCTGGCGGGTGCTGCGGTCGATCGGCGGCGTGCATTTGGCAGCTCCGGTCCCGGCGATGCCGCCGGTTGTGGCAGCCAGCGGCAAATTCCCGGTGCCGCCGGGCTATCGACTGTTGGGGCAGCAGGCGATCAGGATCGATCTGGCTGAAAAGCTGCTGCGCGCCGCGCATGAGGTGCGGGTGGCTGCGGGCCGCAAGGACTTTGTGCTCAATCCGGCGCTGGCGATATCAACGGGCCTTACAACTGCCAGCTATGCCTTGCTGCTGCGGCTGGCAGGATTCCGCGCAACTGTGTCTCGGCCGTTACCGCCGGCCGCGCTGGGACCGCCGCAGCCGCCGCGCTGGCGCTGGCAACCGCTGCGGCAGGGACTGCCGGTGGCAAATGCGGCTCCGATTGCCCCCCGGCCCGGCAATGCATTTGCCGCATTGGCAGAGCTACTGCGCTGATGCTGGTGATAGCCGGGTGAGGATCGACAAATTGCTCTGGTACCTGCGCCTTGCCGCCAGCCGCAATCTGGCCCAGGCTTGGGTTTTGGCCGGGCACATCCGGATCAACGGGCGCCGGACCGACAAGCCTGGACACGCTGTCAAAGCCGGCGATGTGCTGACCTTGCCGATGCGCCTTGGCGTCAATGTGATCGAGATTACCACTTTGCCAATCCGGCGCGGACCGGCGCTGGAAGCACAAAGCTGCTACCGGGTGCTTGACGGGAGCGCGGCAAATCTCATAGCAGACGTTCAACCGATACTTTCCACTGGGGATCCGATACCATGACCTATGTCGTCACCGACGCCTGCATCAAGTGCAAGTATATGGACTGTGTAGAGGTCTGCCCGGTCGATTGCTTCTATGAGGGTGAGAATATGCTGGTGATCAACCCCAGCGAATGCATCGATTGCGGGGTGTGCGAACCTGAATGCCCGGCCGAAGCAATCCTGCCTGATACCGAAAGCGGGCTAGAGCAGTGGCTTGAGCTGAATACCAAATATTCTGCCGAATGGCCCAACCTGACCACCAAGAAGGAAACCCCTGCCGACGCCGACGAGCACAAGGGCGAAGACGGCAAGTTCGACAAGTACTTCTCGGCGGAGCCCGGCGAAGGCGATTGAGGGGATTGAAAGTGCGCTGATCGCCTCCGCGATCAGCTTTGCAACACCGGCGTAAGCCGGAAAAGACGCGCCTATGGCAATAATGTTGCGGATATGTTATACGCTTGGCCACAGGCGGCGGGATTCGGGTTTCCGTCGCACGAGCGAATCTTGAAAGGCCGGAATTCTATCTGCGGTTGATGGCAGCATCGAGCGGGCAATTTGCTTGGCCGATACCTAACTGTGATCGATCGTCCTGGTGCCGCGCAGCTACACCAGACCGGTAAACGAAAGGACGTTACATGGTGATCAAGGCAAATGCCTTCGATGTTGGCGATTACGTTGTTTATCCCAAGCACGGCGTCGGCCGGGTGATTGAACTGCTAGAGCAGGAAATCGCCGGGATGCAGCTTGAACTTTATGTGCTGCGCTTTGAAAAAGAACGGATGACCCTGCGCGTGCCGGTCAGCAAGGTCGAAGCGATCGGGATGCGCAAGCTCTCATCAGACAAGACCCTGCGCGAAGCGCTCGATACGCTTAAGGGCAAGCCCAAGGTCAAGCGCACAATGTGGTCGCGCCGCGCCCAGGAATACGAAGCAAAGATCAATTCGGGCGATCTGGTTTCAATCGCCGAAGTGACCCGCGATCTGTTCCGTGCAGACGATCAGCCTGAACAAAGCTATTCCGAACGGCAGATCTTTGAAGCCGCCTCATCGCGCCTGGCGCGCGAACTGGCGGCCATGGAAAAGACTGACGAGCCAACCGCGCTGCAAAAGATCCTGGCGATCCTTAATGAGCATGCCCCCAAATACTATGCGGAAGCCGTGGTTACCGCCTGATTTGGGCCCAATTTGAACATTGGCTTTGGCAAAAGGGCCGTCCTGCTGGGGCGGCCCTTTTCCTATGAACGGCTGCGCTGGACCGATGGATGGCACAGCGCGCCCTTGATCGCTCCGCATTGCTGTATTATTTCACCAATACACAACAGTGGAGAACCGGCATGAAATTTGGCCATTTCCTGAAATCAATCGCCCCCGTGCTGGCCCTGGCCATGGCGGCAGGCGTTTCGGGCTGCGACGGATCGAGCATCAAGATCAACGGTGAGGAAGGCAAAAAGCTGTCCGAGCTGGATCTTTCGGGCCCGGTGCCGGATGAACTGGCGATGTTTGGCCCCGACAAGGTCGAAGTGACCCAGGGCGACAAGCTGGCAATCACCGTCGATGGCGATCCGGAAGCCGCCGCGCAGGTGCGCTTTACCCTGAAGGACGGTACACTGGGCATCCTGCGCGCAGACAAGGTCTTTTCCAGCGGCGGAAAAATCGCGGTAATCCATGTCACCATGCCGGCCCCGCGCGATGTGGCGATGTTTGGTTCGGGCACAATCAACACTGCGGCGCTGGGCCGCGATGCCACGGTGATGATCGCGGGATCGGGCCGGATCGAGGCGCAGAGCCTGGGCGGCGGTAAGCTGGACGTAACTTTGCCGGGTTCAGGCGCGATTCGTGCGGCCGGGAATATCGATCAGCTTGACGTAACGATCATGGGCAGCGGCAGCGCCGAACTGGATGCCGTGCGCACCGGCAAGGCCAAGATTTCGATCATGGGATCGGGCGGTGCAGCCTTTGCTTCTGACGGCGATGTTGAAGCGACGATCATGGGATCGGGATCAGTCAAAGTGAAAGGCCGCGCGCGCTGCACGGTGAGCGCGATGGGATCGGGCAAGCTGGTCTGCGAAAACGGCGCTACCGAAAGCGATGCCGATAGGGCGCCCGAGCCCCCTGAAGCACCCGAACTGCCCGAGGCACCCTAGGCAGCAGCGGCGCGGCGCAGCCGATCATTGATCGCTGCGCCCAGCCCATGATCTGGGATCCGCGCCACGGCCACTTTTGGCTGCGGCGCGGATGCGGCTGCGTGGAGGCAAGCATAAAGCTGCGCCGCCGCCTGGCCAAGATCGCCGGACGGGCTGAGGTTGATCGCACCGTTCAGCGCGCCAAAACCGATCAGAAATTCATCCTGCGCACCTCCATCAGCATTGAGGCGCACCGGTTTGCCGGGCGAATAGTGGCTGGCAAGCTGGCCTGGCGCTTCGATCCGGGCTTCCCTTATGGCGTCAGGCGCACAGCCCAGAACTTGCCCGATCTGGGCTGCGGTGATCGGGCCGGGGCGCAGCAATTGCCAGCTGCCATCGCTGCGCAGCGCCGCAATGCTGCTTTCAAGGCCCGCAGCGCAGGCCCCGCCATCCAGTACCAACGCAATCTTTCCGGCCAACGATGCCGCGACATGCTGCGCGCTGGTTGGGCTGACCCCGCCTGATCGATTGGCCGATGGTGCGGCCAGCGGCAGTCCGGTTTCAGCCAGCACCGCGCGCATCACCGGGTGCGCAGGACAGCGCAATGCAATCGTATCAAGCCCGGCGGTTACTGCCGGGGCGATTCGTGCATCGCAGCGCAGCGGCAAGACCAGGGTTAGCGCGCCCGGCCAGAACGCCGCGGCCAGGCTTTGCGCGCGGGAATCAAACTGGGCGATCGCTTCGCCCTGAGCGGTATCTGCAACGTGGACGATCAGCGGGTTGAACGATGGCCGCCCTTTGGCGGCATAGATTGCCGCTACGGCATCAGCAGCGTCGGCCCGGGCTGCCAGGCCATAGACCGTCTCGGTTGGCAAGGCCACCGGCTGCCCGGCGCGCAGCAAGGCCGCCGCTGCTGCGATCCCCGCGGGATCGGCTGCGCGCAGATCTGGGCCTGGATGCTTGCCGGACATGGCACTCCCGCTATAGCGGACCGCAAGCAAAGCCAAGGAAAAGGCGAGAACACGATGGACTTCACCCCGCCCACTGCCGATCAATTGCTGGCGATCAGGGTCAACGCCGAAATTGAAGAGCTGGCCGCACACGATCGCTTCGGCGATGCCAGCATCGACATGGTTGAAGCGATAGTCTCGGGAATCGGCCAGTTTGCCGCTGGCGAATTTGCCCCGCTTAACCGCAAGGGTGATCTTGAAGGCGCCCGGCTGGCCAATGGCGCGGTCAGCCTGCCCGATGGGTTCGCTGCGGCCTATCAGGGCTATTTCGAACAGGGCTGGAATGCGATTTCTGGGCCAGTTGAATTTGGCGGGCAGGGCTTGCCTTTTACATTGGCCAGCAATGTGATCGAAAATCTTGGCAGCGCCAACATGGCCTTTACCTTGCTGCCGCTGTTGACCGTGGGCGCGATCGAAGCGCTGCATCATCATGGCAGTGCCAGCCAGAAGGCGCTGTACCTGCCCCGGCTGGTTAGCGGCGAATGGTCTGGAACGATGAACCTGACCGAACCCCAGGCCGGCAGCGATGTTGGTGCACTGCGCACCGCCGCCAGCCCACGCGGTGATGGCAGCTGGCTGATCAAGGGCAGCAAGATCTTCATCACCTGGGGTGAGCATGATCTGACCCGCAATGTCATCCATCTGGTCCTGGCCCGCACCCCCGGCGCACCGGCCGGATCGCGCGGGATCAGCCTGTTTGTGGTGCCCAAATACCTTGTTGGCGCCGATGGCAGCCTTGGTGAGCGCAACGATCTGCGCTGCGTCAGCCTGGAGCACAAACTGGGAATCATGGCCAGCCCAACCTGCGTGATGAGCTTTGGCGATAACGACGCCTGTATCGGTGAACTGATCGGCCATGAGAACGAAGGCCTGAAGGCCATGTTCACGATGATGAATTCCGCCCGGATCAATGTGGGCAACCAGGGTGTGCAGATTGCCGAACGGGCGCTGCAACAGGCGCGCCGTTATGCCCGTGACCGGATTCAATCGGCCCGCTCCGGTTCGGCCGACAAGGCCGCGGTGGCAATTGTTCAGCATCCCGATGTGCGGCGGATGCTGCTGCGGATGCGGGCGCTTACCGAGGGCGCGCGGGCGCTGCTCTATTACACCGCCGGGCAGGTTGATCGCGCCACATTGGGGTCTGCCGCAGCCCAGTCCCGCGCCGATTGTCTGGTCCCGATGCTTAAGGCCTGGGGCACCGATGTGGGCTGCGAAGTGGCCAGCCTGGGCGTGCAAATCCATGGCGGCATGGGCTTTATCGAGGAAACCGGCGCGGCCCAGCATTACCGCGATGCCCGGATTGCCCCGATCTATGAGGGCACCAACGGGATCCAGGCCGCCGATCTGGTAACCCGCAAGCTGGGCTATGAAGGCGGCGGCGTCCTGGCGTCGCTCTATGCCGAGATTGAGCAGGGCTGCACTGCTTTGCCCGAACTGGCCGGCTTGGCCGGCGATTGCCGGGCAGTGGCAGACTGGATGGCCGGCAACGCCAGCATCGATGACAGGTTGGCCGGATCGGTGGCGTTCTGCACGATGAGCGCTGTAGCCGTGGCCGGATGGCAATTGCATCGCCAGGCCCAGGACGGCGGCGGCGGGGAAGCCAAACGGGTGGTGGCCGCCTATTTTGCCAGCGCGATTTGCGGTGAAGCCCGCGGACTGAAAGGTTCGGCCATGGCCGGGGCCGAATTGCTCTATGCGCTTGATGCCGAAACTCTGGCCGGATGAGCGACGAATTGGCCCGGATTGCCGCAGCGCTTGAGCGGTTGGCCCCGGCGGCCCGGCCGGCGAACAACTGGCTGGGCGCACCGGGCTATGTCTGGCAGCAATCGGCTCGTCCGGTAGGCGCCATTAGCGCCCCGGCATTGCACTTGCTCAAAGGGATCGACGCACAAAAGGAGCTGGTCCGGGCCAATGTTGCCCGGTTTGCCGCAGGGCACGCGGCGCATGACATGCTGCTGTGGGGGGCGCGCGGCATGGGCAAATCGGCGCTGCTGCGGGCGGCGGTTTGCGCCGCACAGGCTCAGGATCCCGCGCTGATCGCGCTGGTCCAGGTGGCACCGGAAACGCTGGTTGGGCTATCCGGATTGTTTAGCGAACTGGGCAGAGCCAAGCGCCGCTTTGTGGTGTTCATCGACGATCTGGGTTTTGAAGAGGGCGATAGCGCCGGCCCACGCGCGCTGCGCTCATGGCTTGAAGGCGGGATCGAGGCGCGGCCCGGCAATGTCCGGCTGGCGGTTACCTCGAACCGCCGCGCGATCGTGCCGCGTTACCTGTCTGAACAAGACGACGTGATCAACCCGCGTGACAGCGTGGATGACAAGCTGGCGCTGGCCGACCGGTTTGGTCTTTCGATCGGCTTTCATGCCTGCAACCAGGACGACTATCTGGCCATTGTGGCGGGATATTGCGCCGAGCTGGGGCTGGCCTTCGATCAGGGCGAAGCGCTGGAATGGTCAAAGCGGCGCGGCGCGCGATCGGGCCGGGTGGCCTGGCAGTTCGTTACCGAACTGGCCGGGCGCAACGGCCGGGCGATTTGATAGGCGCGCTTTGATCAGCGCTGTTTGACCAGCGTTTCGTCCTTCATCTTGGCGGTGTACCGGGCATCAGGATCACCGGTCAGGCTGCGCTGTGCTGGCAGGCGGCCGGTAACCAGCGGCTTGACCTGAGCGGAAGGCGCAGCCGCCGGATCGATCACGCGCCAGATGATCCCGGCGGTATCATCGCTGACCAGCAGCGCCCCTTCCTTTGACCAGGCCAGCCAGGTCGGCCGGCCATGGGTGTCGCCATCGGTGGTCAGGAATCCGGTCAACACCGGGATCGGCTTGCCTTGTGGATTGCCGAACTGGTCGAATGTCACGAAAACAACGTCGTAACCAGAAGGCGGGGTCCGGTTCCACGATCCGTGACGGGCGATGAACGCGCCGCTGGCAAATTGTGGTCCCATCCGCTGGCCACCGGTGACGAAGACCAGCCCCAGCGAAGCCGTATGCGCGCCCAGCGCAAATTCGGGCTTGCGCACATAATCATCGAAATAATCGGGCGGGGCGGCCACCACCCGGTCATCGTCAAACACCTTCCACCACACAAACGGCCAGCCATAGTGCGATCCGAGCGGGACGCTGGTGAGGTAATCGGGGACCAGATCCGGGCCCAGCATATCGCGTTCGTTTACGGTCACCCACAGTTCGCCCGTGCGCGGGTTCCAGGCCAGGCCATTGGGATTGCGCAGGCCATTGGCATATTGGCGCGGGTAGCCCTTGCTGCCAAATGTCTTTTCCCAGATCGCCGCGCGGCCTTTTTCAATCTCCATGCCGTTTTCGGCGATGTTGGATGATGATCCGACCGCGGCATAAAGCCGCTTGCCATCGGCGCTCAGCACGATGTTGCGCATCCAGTGATTGCCGCCGCCGGGCAGATCCATCACTTTGCTGGGCGCTGCGTTCAAGGCCGTTTCACCCAATTTATAGGGGAAGGCCTGAACCATATCGTGATTGGCAACATAAAGGACATCATCACGCCAGGCCAGGCCCGAGGGCGAAACCAGTCCATTACCCTGCCGCAGAGTGTGCTTCTGATCCGCCGTGCCATTGCCGTCGGTATCGCGCAGCAGGACCAGCGCATCGGCGGATTTGCCGTGCGCTCCCGCGCTTTGCATCAGCCAATTGGCCACGCTGGCCATGATCCCACTGCCCATGGCGCCTTTGGGCGCATCGGCAAGCGCCGCAATCACATCACCATTGGGCAACGTATAGATCACGCGCGGGTGATCGAGCCCTTCGGCAAAGCGGGTAACCGTCAGCCCCTTGGCCGCAACCGGCGCTTCATTGGCCTGCCAGCCGATCGGCGAGGCAATCGCGATCGAAGGGATCTGCTCAGGCTTGGGCTTGGCCAGCACCGGATCGCGGCCCGAAAGCTCCTCAACCGTGTATTTGGCGGGCGTCCCGCGCCAGATCCAGAAAAACAGCCCACCGAATACCAACAGGAACACGGAGAGGGCGACAAGCAGCTTGCGTTTGGTCGACATGTACCAGAGATAGAGCCAAGCCGGGGCTGCGGCAATGGTGGAACGGGGTCTGATCGAGATAATGTATCATTTTGACCCCGCGACCGGCCTTTCCAAACCGGAACTTTACCGCGAACTTGCCCTTTCGGCGCAGGCGCTGGTGGCGGGAGAACGCGATTCGATTGCCAACATGGCCAATCTTGCTGCGCTGATCTGGCAATTCATCCCCGATCTCAATTGGGCCGGATTTTACCGCGCGGTGGATGGCGAACTGGTGCTTGGTCCGTTCCAGGGTAAGGCTGCCTGTATCCGCATTCCCTTTGGCCAGGGCGTTTGCGGCGCAGCGGCAGCCAGCCTGGCGACCCAGCTGGTTGAGGATGTCCACGCCTTTCCCGGCCACATTGCCTGCGATGCCCTAAGCCGTTCGGAATTGGTTGTACCCGTGCTGCGCGGCGGGCAGCTGATCGCAGTAATCGATCTCGATAGCCCGAGCCCCGCACGTTTCGATGCCGCCGATGCCGCCGGGGTTGAGGCCCTGGCCCAAGGTATCGCGGCTTCGATCTAGGACACACAAATGGCTGACGTCGCGGCCGCATTGCTGCGCGGCGCCGGTAATTCCTGCGCCCCGGGCTGATCCGAATCGGGACAGCACCCAGATCAACCGGGCCGAACGCTTGGATTGCTGCGCCTTGGGATGGTAAGGTTCGCCTTAACGCCGGAATCGCCCGGCCAGATTCAGGGGAATGCCATGAAGTCTCGACGTCTAAGCTTGCCGCTGGCCTGCGCCGCTGCACTGGTGCTGGCATCGCCAGCCATGGCCCAATCGGCGCCACCGCTGCCCCCGCCGGGCACTGTCGATGCCGCCGGACACGTCTATGGCAATGCTGATCCGCGCCCCGAATGGCGCGGCGGCGGCGCTGCTACGGCGCATCACCAGGCCCCTTCCGCGCATGATAGCGCCGCGTTTGAACGGGCCAGGGCTGATTGGTTGACCGAATGCCGCCGCCGTCAGGGCAGCGGCAAGACTGTTGGCGGGGCTGTGCTGGGCGGCGTGATCGGCGGCGTAGTTGGCAACCGGGTGGCCGGGCGCGGCAATCGCACCGAAGGCACCGTGATCGGCGCAGCAGTTGGCGCAGTTGCCGGCGGCGTGGTTGGCGCGGCGGCTGATCGGCGCGAAGCCAGTGACTATTGCGAGGCCTACCTCGATCAATACATGAGCCAGCATCCAGCCGGATACGGCTATGCCCAGCCGGTCGCCTATGGCTATGCCCCGATGATGATGATGGTCCCGGTGGCGATGGTGCCGGTTGCCGTTCAATCGCAGCAGCGCGAATGCAAGGAAACAATCGTGACCGAGGAATGGGTCACGGTCTCCACACCGCCGCGCCGCCGCTATATCCCGGCAGCACGTCCGCGTCCTGACAAGCGGGTGCGCGTTGTGGCTGACAAGCGGGTCCGGATCTGATCCTCCTGCGCATGAGAAATACGAAAAGGGGGGCCAGATCGGCCCCCCTTTTTTGTGTTCCGGCGCTGCCCTGCTTCGGTAGGCCTGAAGCGGGCCCTAAAGCTTGCGCCCGATCAGTTCTTTCATGATCTCATTGGTGCCGCCAAAGATCCGGGTGACCCGCGCCGCGCGCCAGGCCCGGGCAATCGGATATTCGTTCATATATCCAGCCCCGCCGAACAGCTGCAGGCACTTGTCCATCACCTCCCATTGCAGATCGGTGTGCCACAGCTTGGCCGCCGCACCTTCTTCGGGGGTCAGTTCCTTCTTCATGTGCCGGGCCAGGGCCCAATCAAGATGCGCCCAGCCGACCTGCAGCTTGGCTTTGAGATCGGCCAGTACGAAGCGGCTGTTCTGGAAATCGAGGATCGGTTTGCCAAACGCCTTGCGATCACGGGTATAATCAACCGTCATATCGAAGGCGCGCTGTGAGCTGGCCTGGGCCGAGACTGCAATCGAGAGGCGTTCCTGCGGCAGCTCGCTCATCAAGTAGATGAAACCTTTACCTTCTTCGCCAAGGCAATTGGTGATCGGCACGCGCACATCTTCAAAAAACAGTTCAGACGTATCGGCTTCATCCTGCCCGATCTTGTCTAGATTGCGGCCGCGCTTGAACCCGTCGCGGTTCGCCTCGACCAGAACGATCGAGACCCCCTTCCAGGCCGGCTCGATTTGGCTATCAGTCTTGCAGCAGACCAGGATCAGATCGGCATTCTGACCATTGGTGATATAGGTCTTGGATCCGTTGATCACATAATGGTTGCCATCTTTCCTGGCCGTGGTCCGCATCGCCTGAAGGTCTGATCCGGTCCCAGGCTCGGTCATGGCGATGGCGGTGATCACCTCACCGGAGACCAGCTTGGGCAACCACTCCTTCTTCTGCTCTTCCGAGCCGTGGTTGACGATGTAGTTGGCGACAATATCGGACTGCAACGAGAAGCCGGTGGTCACTCCGCCGTAATAGGCGCTTTCCTCATCCACGATCGCATTGTAGCCGAAATCGAGGCCAAGCCCGCCGTATTCCTCGGGCACGGTCGGGCAGAGCAGCCCCAGCTCACCCGCCTTGGGCCAGATGGATTTGGGAACGATCCCGGCTTCGGCCCAATCGGCACCGTGCGGGGCAATCTGTTCGACCATAAAGCGCCGCACGGTTTGGCGGAAAGCTTCGTGATCTTCATCATAGGCAGTGCGGGCAAGCGAATCGAGCGACATTGGCACAGCTCCGTAAGTTTCGAGGCGTCTCTACGCCTGGCTTGCCGCGCTCCCAGCCGGCGGTCAACCGTAATTTAATCGAGCGATTAAGGGGACTGTCCGCGCGGCGGCAGATTTGGCTGCGCTTCCAGTTTGATCCGGCCCAGCCGGGCCGAAGGGCGATGCTGATCAATCCGCAGGGCGCTGGTTACTTCGGGCCTGACCCCGATCACCGCCGCGTCTTTGGCCTCCACCCGGATCCGGTAATCGCCATAGGGCACGCTATCGAACAGCACATAGCCATCGAAATCGCTGTTGGTCTGGAACATGATCCGCCCGGCCGCATCAACCAGTTCCACGATCACCCCGCCCTGCGGCTGACCGGCGGGATCAAGCAGGACAATTTCCACCTCGCCGGTCGGCGCGATCGGGATCGATACCGCGGCGGCAACCCCTGGGCGCGGCACCACGACCACGCCCTGGACTTTGGGTTTGAGCAGCGGATCATTGAGGCTGCCAAGATCGATCGAAACCATCACCGGAACGTGCGGGCTCAGCCCATCGATGACTGTGCGGCCCGATGCATTGGTTGGCTGTTCGCTGTGATGGAATCCGGCTTCGACACTGACCCCTTCGATCGGCGGTTCGCTTGGCTGGCGCAGGCCATCGCCGTTATCATCGCGGAACACCTCGATGCTGGCCTGGCCTTGCTGTGCCAGCCGCTCACGCGAGACGCGCCAGCCGCCATCAACCGGATTGGGGCCCAGGCTTAGGGCCAGGGTCAATCCAGCGCTGACATTGCCGTGATTGTCCAGCCGGCCTTCGCCGCGCAGTGCGAATGTTGGGAATTGTCTAACAAAACCAATGGAATAAGCCTGCGTATCAGATGGACCATCGATATCAATTGCGCCGCGTAAGGTCGATTTTTCGGCCACGCGGACGTCTGCCACCAGCTGCGCCTTGCGGAAACCGGGGCGATTTCCGCTGAGGCCGAATTCGGCCTGCCCACGCAAGTGGACCCGGCCGATGATGCTGCTGCCCAGCAGGCTGACAGCAAGGCCGCGGTCTTCCTGGGCGGTCAACGCGGGATTGCCGGCGGCGCTGCGGTGCAGCAGCTGGACCGTTAACGTGGCCCGGCTGATCCGGAACGCGCTGCTGGTAAGCACTTCGGTGATCTTCACCCCCTGGCGGCTCAGCGTATGCCGGACCCCGGCCTCAACCGGAAGCCGCCAACCACCCAGCTTCAAGGTTCCGCCCAGCCGCAAATCGTATTCGCGGTGCTGCTGCGCATCGACCAGTTCGCTATCAAACTGCCCATCAACCCACAGTACATGTGCGGAAACCCGCACCCCGGCCACGCGGCCGATTGCTTCGGTCCGCCAGGCCCGCCCGGCCCCGATCTGCTGTGCGCCCGAAAGCTCGATCAGCAACGGCCCCAGCGAGCGGCGCAGCACGCCCTCAAGATAGTGTTCACGCCGCCCGCCCAGCACAACGCTGTTGTAGGACATGCCAATCGTTGTCCGGCGGTTCAGCCCACGTTCGATCCCCCCGCCCCAGCGCCAGCCGGTAAGCGGATCATCCGGCCTGCCGCCCAGCCCGATCAGATCGCGGCGATCTTCGACGGCCCCGGCCCAGTACCAGGTCTTGCCAGCCGGCAGGTTCTCGATCCCGACCGGTAGACTGGAGCGGATGTGGCGGACCTGTCCTTGCGGACCGTAAAGCACCACATCGAATTCGTTCTCACCGAAATCAAGCTCGACATCGGCGAATTCATAACGGCCATCGCCGCGATCCGATTGATAGCCGCGCAAATCGCCGTTGCGGTAGAGCTCTGCATCCCAACCCGCCGGCAACACGCCGCGCAGCGTGGTTGCGCCAAAGCGCGAGGGGAGGTTGAGCGGGCGATTGGAAACAAAGGCACCGCGGCCGAATGCGCTTTGGCTGGAAAGCGCGGTGGATGGGCTTTCAACATCGCCAAAGGCAAAGCGGGTCGCCTCAAGCGGGCCCAACAGGCCGCCGGCGGGATCGTTGCGATAGAACCCGATCCGCAGGGCATCAGGTACTGCGCCATTGCTCGACGCTACACGCAGGCCATAGCTGAGGCCCAGAAGCTCGCCGCTGGCCAGCCCTTCATACTGAACCTGGGTGCCGCTGCGGCTGGACCATTGCGCCTGAACCTGAACATCAACCGAAGGCGTGCGCCAGGTGCGATAGGGCGCATCGGCTTGTGGCAAAGCGGCCAGATCGAAGCTGTTGTCCTTGGGCCGGGAAAGTCGCGCCGCGCGACTTTTGCGTTGAATCGCCTCAATCGCCGGCAATGGCCGGTCTGATTCGAGCATTACCACCATATTCGGCAGATCAGGACGGAACCGGACGTTCATCCAGCCCGACAGCGCCTTGACGTCGACACACCAGCCTTCGGGCGTGTCGCGGATCGCCCCAGGCGCTATCGCAGCCTTTCCGTTCATGGTTTGTACCATGTTAGAATCGCGATCTATCGCCAGTTTCTGGTCCTCCGCGAACAACCAGCCGGTTGCGCGGCGCGACTTCTTGTCGAGCCTGACCGGCAGATCGAGCGTCTGGATCAGATCGGCAAAATCAACACAGACCCCATCGGGGGTCTGATAGCCGCGAATGGTATCACCAATCCGGTAGTTTCCGGCGTGCAATTCAAGCAGCAGCGAATCGTCCTCGCTGGCCTGCCAATTGTCTGCCCGCGCCGGCAAGGCCCACACGGCAAAGGCCGCAGCAAAAGCTGCGGCAATCTGCCTGGTGGTGCCTGAAGGTCGGGTCATGACGTCATTTCTCTCGTCAAGTCAAAGACTTGCGGTACCTCATGGGAAAGTTGCCGTGGTTTCAGCCAGCAGCGCGCCGCCGTTTTCCGGCAGTTCGCGATACTCGATCGTGACCCGGCCTTTGAGCCTGGGCAGGACATCGGCGGGAACCCCAAGCCTGACCATGCGGTGCGAAACCTCGGGATAAACCGCGATACCGCGCAGGTTGAACAGCACGGCGCCGCCGGCATCCTTGACGATCATTTCGCCAAATACCGATCGCTGCCCACTGCGGCTGACATCCAGTTCGATGAATGTTCCGTTCGGCGTGCTGACCAGGTGCGGATTGGCCAGCGCGGCCGCAGCCTCAAGCCGCCCGCGACGAAGAAAGACCGGGATCGTAATCCCGTAAACCGGAACCAGCTTGATCGTCATCCCGGTTGCCGGGGCGCCGGCAGCGTCCTCGGCCTTGACCGCGGGGGGGATCGCCCGGAAATTAAGGTGAACCCGGTACTCCCCATCGGGCAGGTCTGCGGGTGGCCGGATAGAGATCCGCACCGATTGCGGCTGGCCTGGCAATAGCATGATCCGCCGCGGGGCAAATGTAACCATTCCCAGCGATGCTTTTTCGACCGGGTTGGCGTCCACTTCGGCCACTTCCGAGAAATCGCCATCCTCGTCCATCCGGCGCAGTTCTGCCGAGATTCGATAGGTTGCTGGCTGGTTGCCGATATTGCTCAGCACCACTTCTGCGCTGCCGCCCTGGTTGATAATTACCCGGGTGGGCGCGACCAGCAGATCACCCTGGGCCAAAGCCGGCGGCGCTGCAAACAGGCTGGCACAAATGGCCATCAAGCGGGCGAGTTTGCGGAAACGTGTGGCAATCGGCATTGCATGACCTCTCAAAGTTCCTCCCTCAGCCGGGCGCGGCCTGGGTGATTTCCCTGATTAGATAGGCAAACACGGTTAATTTTCGGCTAACCACGCGGCTGTTCAGCGGATACGAAAAGGCCGCATTCGCAGTGTATGCGAATGCGGCCTTGGTTATCGCCCGGGTCGGGGCGATAATGCGCTTATTGGTATTCGACCGAAACGCTGAAGGTACCCCTATAGACGCCCGGCGTCTGGCTGGCGCCAACCGTCAGCGTTCCGCCAACGGTGAAGTTGCCGGTGCCGGTGGCTCCCAGCTGGAAGGCGCCGTTGGGCGAGCTGTTGAAGCCGCCCAGCGACATCGTTTCGGTGAAGCCCACGCGGGTCAGGTTAACCGCAGTGGTGGGCAGGGTCACGAAAACCATCGAGTTGGCCGAACCGGTGACGGTCAGCGCAACCGGGCTGCGGGTGCCGGTTGAAATCAGATCGCCGGTGCTGGCAACGGTTGCGTCAGCATTGACGGTGACGGTGCCGCCATTGTTGGCAGCGATCTGACCGAAATCGAGCTGGCTGCCCGGATCAACGGTTACCGTCAGCGAGCTGAGCACTTCTGCGGTTGCAGTAGCAGTAGCCGAAGCAGCGGCCTGAGCCGAGGTTGCCAACGAAGCGGCGGCGAGTGCAGCGCCGACAGCGGCGAGGCGAAGCGTATTACGCATAAGTATATGGTCCCTTCAAATTTGCCGGCAGCGCGACCGCTGCCCTGAATGGCTGGCAAACCCCCCCATTCGCGGATCATAAGTAGGAACACAGTGTTCAGTGTTTGCTTTCGAGTGTGGTTAACGGAATTGGGCGCGTTGTTAACGCCTCCCCCGGAAAAACCCCTAGATTCCGCCGCCTGTCAGCCGCTGGCAGATCAGATCAAGCTGATCGAGCGAACGATAGCGGATCGTTACCGCGCCCGAACGCGGATCGGCATCGGTGTTGATCCGGACCGAAAGGCCTAGAAATTCCTCAAGATGGTTTTGAACCGCAGCAATATCGGCTGAAGCCCCCGGCTCGCGCTCGGTGCGCGCCCGGCGCGGCGGGCTGGCCGGGGCATTGGCCCGCCGGACCAGCCGTTCAACATCGCGCACAGTCAAATTCTTGGCAATTGCCTGGGCGGCAAGCTCTAGCGCATTGTCAGCCCCGATCAGCGCGCGGGCGTGGCCCATCGACAGTTTGCCCTCCTCGACCAGTTCGATCACCGGTTCGGGCAGGGCCAGCAGCCGCTGCAGATTGGCAACGTGGCTGCGGCTTTTATCGACCAGCCGGGCAATCTCGGCCTGGGTCAGACCTTCGCCTTCGGCCAGCCGGTGATAGGCCCGCGCTTCCTCGATCGGATTCAGGTCTTCGCGCTGCAGATTTTCAATCAAGGCCAGCGCGGTTACTTCACGATCGCTTAAATCGCGGATAATTGCTGGAATTTCATGAAGTTGTGCACGTTGCGCGGCGCGCCAGCGGCGTTCGCCCGCTACAAGCTGATACTGTCCGGCACCGTGCGGCACCACGATAACCGGCTGAATCACCCCGCGTGCTGCGATCGAAGCCGCCAGTTCTGCCAGCGCCGCCTCGTCAAACCGGCGGCGCGGCTGGCCGGGATGCGGGACAATATCGGCCACAGCCAACATCGCCAGGCCCGATCCGGGCTTTGATTCGCCCTTCGGCGCGCCGGCCGCGGGGAACTGCGTCACCAGCGGCTCTTCCCGCCGGGTTTCGCCCAGCAATGCCCCAAGCCCGCGCCCAAGTGCCTGCCGCTTTGGGGCAGGATCGCTTTTGTGGGCCGATAGGCGGACGACCGGATCTTCGCTCATGCGGCTTTCCTTTGCTTGGGTAATCGCGTGATCAATTCACGCGCCAAAGCCATGTAGGCGCGGCTGCCCACGCAGTTGATATCATAGACCAGCGCCGGCAAACCGTGGCTGGGCGCTTCGGACAGGCGGACGTTGCGCGGGATCACTGCCTCGAACACCAGATTGCCCAGGCACGAGCGGACGTCATCAGAAACCTGATCGGTCAAGCGATTGCGCCGATCAAACATGGTCAGCGCAATCCCGACAATGCCCAGATCAGGATTGAACCGCTGCTGGACACGCTCAACCGTCTGGAGCAGCTGTGAGAGACCTTCGAGCGCAAAGAATTCGCACTGCAGCGGCACCAGCAGCGTATCGGCGGCCGTCAGCGCGTTGAGCGTGAGCAACCCGAGTGAAGGCGGGCAATCGATAAAGACAATGTCGTAGCCGTGTTCACCCGCCAAGGCATCGCGCAACCGGTCGGTGCGGTGCTCGACATTGACCAGCTCTATTTCCGCGCCAGAAAGGTCCTCGGTTGCCGGGACCACATCGAGCCCCGGAATTCGCGTGGGCATGACGCAATCGGCAAGTGCGACCTGATCTACCACCAGATCGTAGGAAGACCTGGTCCGATCGGCGCTGGAAATTCCGATCCCGGTTGAAGCGTTGCCTTGCGGGTCCAGATCGATCAGCAAGACCTTCCAGCCGGTTGCCGCCATCGCCGTAGCGATGTTGATGGCCGTAGTGGTCTTGCCCACCCCGCCCTTCTGATTGGCGATCGCAACGCGAATCACGACTTTTTCCCTTCTTTCCCGGCCAGTCGGCCAACAATAACGCCCGATTCGGCGTCGGTCAGCGATTGTTCCACGTGAAACACGTGATCCCAGCCTTTCAGCTCTGACAGTTCCTGCCGGGCCGAACGCCCTTTCGGCAACAACCAGATCGTTTCGCTTGTGGAGAATCCTGCGGATAGCTCAAGCAGTTTGGGCAATGGTGCAAACGCCCGTGCCGAAATGGCGCGGAATGGGCGCGCTGGCACTTTCTCCAAAGTCCGGCCGATCACGCTTGCGCGCTCCAGACCAAGCGCAGATCGCGCATCCTCAAGCCACTGAACCCGGCGGGCCCGCGATTCGATCATGACCACTTCCGAATCGGGGCGCAGCGCGGCAATCACCAATCCAGGAAACCCGGCGCCGGTCCCCAAATCTAGCCAGGGTGTCGATGTTTCACGTGGAACATGCCGCAGCAGCTGGGCCGAATCGGCAATATGCCGCAGCCAGACCGAATCGAGACTGGCCGCCGAGACCAGATTTTGCCGCGCATTTTCTTGCGCCAGCATCGCAATCAGCGCCTCAAGCCGCTCACCCGCCAGATTATCCCATTCCGGCAGCGTCTCAAGCCAGGCCCGGGCCGCAGGTTCATCTCGAAGTATCATACCGCGCGCCTGCGGGCATGGACCAGCAGCGCTGCCAGCGCCGCCGGGGTAATCCCGGGCACCCGGCCCGCCGCAGCCAGGGTCGCGGGCCGCGCCCGGCTCAACCGTTCAACCATTTCATGCGAGAGCCCCGGGATTGCGGCATAGGGAAACGCATCGCCCAGCGGCAAAGCCTCCCCCGCGCGCAAATCGCGCAGTTCGCTGTCTTGCCGCGCCAGATATGGGGCATAGGCCGCGTCTTCTTCAATCTCGGCCAGCAATTCAGCGTCCTCGGGCAGTTCCTCATCAAGCCAGGGGACCAGATCCTTCAGCCCCACGCCGCCAAAGCGCAACCATTCACGCAAGGGCAAGCGCCCGGCATCAGGCCGCACCGGCAATCCTGCCGAGGCCAGATCCCTGGCCGCAGCGGCTGAACCAAGCGCCGCGTCAATCCGCTCCAGCTCAGCCTCACGCCGGGTAAACCACTGCGCCCGTTCCGGCCCGATGCAGCCGATCTGGATGCCCAGAGGGGTCAACCGGCTGCTGGCGTTGTTGGCGCGCAGCCGCAAACGGTATTCGGCCCGTGCGGTCAGCATCCGATAAGGCTCGGTCACCCCGTGCAGGGTCAGATCATCAACCATCACCGCCATATAGCTGTTGGCCCGATCAAGCGCGGGCGGATCACGGCCCAGCACAGTGGCGGCCGCGTGCATCCCGGCGACAAGCCCTTGCGCCGCAGCCTCCTCATACCCGGTGGTGCCATTGATCTGACCGGCGCAGTATAGCCCAGGGATCGCCCGCAATTCCAGGCTGGGGCGCAGCGCGCGTGGATCGATATGATCGTATTCCACGGCATAGCCCGGAACCGCCATATCGACCTGCTCCAACCCGGCCATAGTCCGCAGCATTGCCAGCTGGACATCGGCGGGCAGCGAAGTGCTGATCCCGTTGGGATAGACCAGCGGGCTATCAAGTCCTTCCGGTTCCAGAAACACCTGATGCCCATCACGATCGGCAAAGCGGTGGATCTTGTCCTCGATCGACGGGCAATAGCGGGGCCCAGAGGCCCCGATCGCACCCGAAAACAGCGGTGAACGGTGCAGATTGGCGCGAATCACATCATGGCTGGCCGGATTGGTCCGGGTGATCGCACAGAACACCTGCGGCAGCGCCCGGCATGGCCGGCCATTGACACTAGACAACGGCGACATGGTCCAGGGATCGCGATCACTGGGCTGTTCCTCCAGCCGGGCCCAATCAATCGTTCGCCCATCAAGCCGAGGCGGTGTCCCAGTTTTGAGCCGGGCCATCGGCAGGTCTGCCTCGCGCAGTTGCCTGGCCAGCCGCTGGGCCGAAGCTTCGCCGATGCGGCCTCCGGTCAACCGCTCTTCGCCGCGATAGAGCAGCCCGCCCAGAAAGGTCCCCGTGCACAGCACCACCGTGGGCGCAGCAAGCGCGGTGCCATCGGCCAGATCAACCCCGCTGGCCCGTCCGCCAGTTAGCCGCAGCGCCGCCGCCTCGCCGGCTATCAAGGTCAGATCACCTTGCTGCGGCAAAAGCGCCTGGACCGCAGCCTGAAAGCGTTTGCGATCAGCCTGGACCCGTGGCCCCTGCACCGCCGATCCTTTGGAACGATTGAGCATCCGGTAATGGATTGCCCCGGCATCGGCGGCGCGCGCCATGATCCCGTCAAACGCATCCACCTCACGAACCAGATGGCCCTTGCCCAGCCCGCCAATCGCCGGGTTGCAGCTCATCGCCCCGATCGCAGCAGGATCAAAACTGACCAGCGCAACATGCGCGCCCATCCGCGCAGCCACAGCCGCAGCTTCCACCCCGGCATGGCCCCCGCCAACAACAATGACATCAAAACGCACCATATCACCTCGGCGCATAGCCGAGGAGTGTTTCACGTGGAACAGCTTTCGCGGGTGCTACTTCCCAATGCAAAATCGCCCGAACAGCGTATCGAGCATGTCTTCGGTTGCGGTGCGGCCCAGCAGGCCGTCAAAGCCGACCCGGGCCAGCCGCAGGCCTTCAGCGATCAGCAGTGGATCATTCTCATGCCGGGCAGCGGCCAGCGCGCGGTTCGATCCCAACAGCAGGCTGTGCTGGCGTTCGCTTAGGGCCGCCTCACCGGGTTTGGGCAAGGCGCCGCGGGCCGCGGCAATCAGGTCTGCGCGCAGTTCCGCAATTCCCGCACCACTGATTGCAGAGATCCGGTGGCGGGCACTGCGTTTGACCAGGCTGGCCTCACGGTCAATCTGCGAGGCAACTTCCCAGGCCCCATCTGGCCCTTCGCCCTCAGGACCCAGCCACAGCACCAGATCAGCCCGGTCCAGCGCATCCAGCGCGCGTTCGATCCCGATTGCCTCAACCCCGTCGCCAGCCGCATCATGCAGTCCTGCGGTATCGGCAAACAGTAACGGGATACCTTCATAGGCCACCGGGCGGGTCAGAACATCGCGGGTTGTGCCCGGAATTGGAGTGGCAATTGCCGCATCAGATCCAACCAAAACATTGAAAAGTGTGCTTTTTCCAAGGTTCGGCGGGCCAGCAATAACCACCCTGTAGCCTTCACGCAGCGCTTCTGCGCGGGGCCGACCCAGCCACCCGCCAATCTCCTGCTCCAGCGCCGCAATCCGCACCATGAAATCGCCCGGCAGGGTCGTAACATCGTCCTCATCAGCAAAATCAAGCACCGCCTCAAGCGCGGCTGATTGCATCAGCAACCGCTCACGCCAATCGCTCACCACCCGCGAGAAGGCCCCGCCCGCCATGGCCTGGGCAACGGCGCGTTGCAGCTCGGTCTCAGCCTCCAGCAGGTCCGCCAGCCCTTCGGCCTCGGCCAGATCAATCTTGCCATTGGCAAAGGCCCGGCGGGTAAATTCACCCGGCCCGGCCCGCCGCAAACCCGGCAGCTTGGCCAGCGCACTTTCGATCCCGCCAATGATCGCCCGCCCGCCATGGCATTGCAGCTCGGCCACGTCCTCTCCGGTTTCGGTCGCGGGTCCGGGCAGCCACAGCACCAGCGCCTCATCCAGCAGGCCGCCCGCGCTATCGCGCAGCTTGGCCAGACTGGCGCGGCGCGGCGCAGGCAAACGCCCTGCCAGTGCAACCAGTGCCTGCCCTGCCTGCGGGCCGCTGATCCGGATGACCCCGATCGCCGCAGGCGGAGCGCCGCTGGAAAGGGCAAAGATGGTGTCTGTCATTGGCTGAGCGGCGGGATCAGTCCGCGTCCTTCTTTTTGGCCCCGGCTGCAAGAGCCGCGCCGCCTTCGATGAATTGCTGGAATAGCTTCATCCCAACCTGGCCCATCGGCGCAAGGTTCTTGGCAAAATCCTGGACCTGATCAAGGTTTCCGGCCCCTTTCATCGCTTTGGCAATCGCCTCGACATACAGGCCGTTGGCCTTGGATACATCGGGCAGACCCAGAAAGGCACGGGCCTCTTCAGGGGTGCATTCGATCTCAACATGGACTTTCATTCGGAGACTCCTAACCAGCACCCAGCCATTCCCTGCCCGCAAGCTGGCATAGGCCCTTCACAAAGTCCAATGTCGGCTTAGGGTGCCGCCGATACAACCCCTTTGGAGAATGACCGATGTCTGAAGCAGTCCAGATTGCCTCAATCAAGGACGATGGCGCGATACCCGTCTATGTCGCCCGCCCGGCTGCTGCACCCAAAGGCGCCATCATCGTTATTCCGGAGATCTTCGGGGTAAACCCCGGAATTCGGCAGAAATGTGATAAGTGGGCCGCCAATGGCTATCTGGCGGTTGCACCAGATATCTTCTGGCGGTTTGCCGCCGGGGTTGAACTGGACCCGGATATTGAGGCGCAGCTTAATCAGGCGTTCGGCTATTTCCAGCAGTATGATCCCGCCGACGGGGTTTACGATATCGAATCGACGATCCGCTGGATCCGTCAGGACGCCGGCGCCATCAAAGTCGGCTGCGCGGGATACTGTCTTGGCGGCAGGCTGGCCTATATGGCGGCCGCGCGCACCGATGTGGATGCCTCGGTTGGATATTACGGCGTGATGATCGACACGATGCTGGATGAAGCGCACCGCATCGCCAATCCGCTGATGCTGCACATTGCCTGCGAAGACCAGTTCGTCTCGGCCCAGGCACAGGCGGCGGTCCATGCGGGGCTGGATGGCCATCCCCGTGTTACGCTCTATGACTATCCCGGCATGCCCCACGGTTTCGCCGCCGAAATGGGTGATCGCCGCCACGCTGCCGAAGCCGAACTGGCCGACGCCCGGACGGAAGCGTTCCTGGCGGAGCACCTGGCATGAGCCCGGCCCGGCAAGGTGTCGCCGCCTGGCACACCTATATGCAAAGCGGCGGCGATGCCGATCTGCTGGCGGCGGGGCTGGCCGATGACCCGGTGTTCCATTCGCCGGTGGTGCACAGCCCGCAAGTGGGCAAGGCCAAGGTTATGATGTACCTGCTCAGCGCCGCCAAAGTGCTTGGCAATGACAGCTTTCGCTATGTCCGCGAAGTGGTGGACGCAAACGATGCCTGCCTTGAATTCACCGCTGAGATTGATGGGGTTCACGTTAACGGGATTGATCTGATTCGCTTCGATAACGATGGAAAAATCATTGATTTCAAAGTAATGGTCCGCCCGGTCAAGGCAGTCAACAAGCTGTGGGAAATGATGGCAGCACAGCTTCAGGCCGCAGGATAGACTTTCGCTTTCATGAAGCTCAGCCGGTCTTCCACGCGCACAAGCGGCAAATCGATCAGTTCATAGCCATAGCGCCGCCATGCTGCGGTAACGGCCTGGTCGCTGGCCACGGCCTGGTCCCAGTCTTGAATTCGCTCTGAGTCCTGGGCGTAAATTTCGGCCCAGGCCGGCGCCCGCAGAACCGGGCCGCAATAGCGCCAGGACCGGCAGGCATGATCAATGGCAGCTGGAACCGCCAGGCCTGAAACATCAAGAAAGCCCACCACATCGGGCAGGCCGCGATCAAACACCACCAGACAAGGCTGGCCTGCGTGGCGCTCATGCTCCTTGATGTGCGCCTCGGCCATCGCTTCCGCAAAACCGAGTGGATCCTGGGCCCGCAGGGACATTCCGCCGGGGGTCTTGAGAAGTTCGCGGGCAACCTCGGGAGAGGTCCGGATTCCGGCTGCCGCAGCAGCATCCAGCAACGTGGTCTTGCCCGCCCCCGGCGCGCCGGTAAGAACCGCGTGCCGGGGTGCAGACAGGTCCATCCTATTGATTCATCGTCGCGAAGAAATCTTCGTTGGTCTTGGAATCCTTCATCTTGTCGAGCAGGAATTCCATCGCATCAACCGTGCCCATCTGCATCAGAATCCGGCGCAGCACCCACATCTTGGAAAGCTTGTCCTTCTCAACCAGCAGCTCTTCCTTGCGGGTCCCAGACTTGCCGACATCCAGCGCCGGGAATATCCGCTTGTCAGCCACCTTGCGATCAAGCACGATTTCGCTGTTGCCGGTGCCCTTGAATTCTTCGAAGATAACTTCGTCCATCCGGCTGCCGGTATCGATCAATGCGGTCGCGATGATTGAAAGCGATCCGCCTTCCTCGATATTGCGGGCCGCACCGAAGAAGCGCTTGGGGCGTTGCAATGCGTTGGCATCGACACCGCCGGTCAGGACCTTGCCCGAGCTGGGCACCACGGTGTTGTAGGCGCGGCCAAGGCGGGTGATCGAATCGAGCAGGATCACCACATCGCGCTTGTGTTCAACCAGCCGCTTGGCCTTTTCAATCACCATTTCAGCAACCTGGACGTGGCGCTGGGCCGGTTCGTCAAAGGTAGAGGAGATCACCTCACCCTTTACCGATCGCTGCATATCGGTGACTTCCTCGGGCCGTTCATCAACCAACAGCACCAGCAGGAACACCTCAGGGTGATTGTCGGTGATTGCCTTGGCGATATTTTGCAACAGCACGGTTTTGCCGGTCCGCGGCGGAGCAACGATCAATGCACGCTGGCCCTTGCCCTGGGGGCTGATGATATCAATCACCCGTGCCGACTTGTCCTTGACGGTTGGATCAAGCGTATCAAGGCTAAGCTTCCGATCAGGATAAAGCGGGGTCAGATTGTCAAAATTTACCCGATGGCGAACCGCTTCGGGATCATCAAAGTTCACCGTAACCAGCTTGGTAATGGCAAAATACCGCTCACCATCCTTGGGCGCCCGAATTTCACCTTCAACCGTATCGCCGGTGCGCAGGCCCCATTTGCGGACCTGATTGGGCGAAACATAGATATCGTCGGGACCAGCCAGATAGTTGGCTTCGGGACTGCGCAGAAAACCGAAACCATCGGTCAGCACTTCGATCGTGCCCTGGCCAACAATCTCTTCACCGTCCTCAGCAACTTCCTTGAGGATCGCAAACATCAGATCCTGGCGGCGCAGTGTGCTGGCACCTTCAACGCCCAGCTCTTCGGCCATTTCGACCAGCTCGGCGGAGGTTTTTTTCTTGAGTTCTTTAAGATGCATTTTGACTGTCGTTTCCGTTGAATTCGCATTGGCAATGGCCGGACGATCATGGGGCTTGGAGAAAGCGGATCGCACCGCGCGTGATCGCGCTGGTCATGCCGGTAAGCACGTCAAATAAGCGTCAGACCAAAAAAGGTCAATCAAAACGGCCGCACCACCACCATTATGACGATCAGCGCAGCGGCAATCCCGGGTACTTCATTAAGCAGCCGCAATTGCCTGCCGCTCAGCCGCCGATCACCGCGGGCCAGCGCCTTGTGATAGCCCACCATCCAGATGTGGTATCCGCTCAGGCCCGCAACCAGTGCAAATTTCGCAAGAAACCAACCTTGTGAAAAGGCGCCGGTTGACCAGGCCAGAACCAGGCCAAACACCCAGCTGACAATCAGCGCCGGCCACAGGATTATCCTGATCAGCCGGCCTTCACGATCGATCCACTGCGCGTTTTCAGGCGAATTCGGGGCGGCTTCCTGATGGTACACAAAATAGCGCGGCAGCATGAACAGCCCCGCCATCCAAAAGATCACGAAGACGATGTGGCCGGCCTTGAGCCAGAAGTAAGTCATCGAAAGCACCCAGTTCATCACGCCCTGATATAAACACGCTTGCCAAGGTTCGTCACCCCCGCCAGCCCCGAACCAGAGACAGCAGTTGACCAACATGTTCAACCGGTGTGGTCTGGCCAATCCCGTGGCCAAGATTAAAAACATGCGGCCGATCGGCAAAAGCCTCAAGAACCAGGCCAGCCTGACGGTCCAGCTCCGCTCCACCTGAAATCAACAACAAGGGATCAAGATTTCCCTGCACCGGCATACCTTTGGGCAATTCACGCGCAGCCCAGATCGGATCAATCGTCTCATCCAGGCCCAGCGCATCCACGCGGGTTTCGCGGGCATAGGCGGCAAGTTTTTCGCCGGCACCTTTGGGAAAGCCAATAATCGGCACACCAGGAAAACGCGCACGGATTGCGGTAACAATCGCCGCATTGGGCGCGATCACCCAGCGTTCAAACTCGGCCGGAGCCAGACTGCCAGCCCAGCTGTCAAACAGCTGCACTGCTTCGGCACCAGCATGGATCTGTCCGCCAAGATATTCAATCGTTACACCCACGATGGCATCAATGATCGCCTGGAACGCGCCCGGATCGCGATAGGCATAGGCCCGCGTTTCATGCTGATCGCGGCTGCCTTCACCAGCTACCATATAGGTCGCCACGGTCCATGGGCTGCCGGCAAAACCAAGCAACGTCTTGTCGGCTGGAAGCTGGGCTTTCACCTGCCTTACCGTCTCGTAAATCGGGCTCAGCCGGTCTGGCACCGCAGTCAGGCTGGAAAGCGCAGCATCCACCAGCCGCGGCGAAAGGTGGGGGCCTTCACCGATCAGAAATTCCAGATCCTGTCCCATCGCATATGGCACGATCAGAATATCCGAAAACAGGATCGCGCCATCAAACCCGAACCGGCGGATCGGCTGCAGGGTGATCTCGGCCGCTGCCGCGCTATCATAGACCAGCGGCAGGAACCCGCCCTTCTGGGCCCGCAGCGCGCGGTATTCAGGCAGATACCGCCCGGCTTGCCGCATCAGCCAGACTGGACGCGGTTTGGCGTTGGCACCGCGCAGGGTATCGAGAAGCAAACCGGGCATCGCGCATAGATCCAATCAAATACAAATTAGATTCCTATAAGGATTCTGTTTTAGTTGGCCCTGTGGAAACTGGGGATTGGCCGTCCTTGCCGGATTTCTGCCGCGCTGAACAGACCAAAGGCGGGATCGAATCGTGCAGGCTTCGCGTCAAGCCGATCTTGTTCCCGCTATCCCCAGCCTGTGGGGAACGCTGTCCACCTGTCTACAACGATCAGATCGCGGCGCCGGTAATGGGCATGCATTTCTGTCCCAAACTTGTAAGCCCCTCTCTCCCGTGGTTTATGCCGTAAATCATCCACAGGGGCCCGCTGTCACGCCGTCATGCCGCAATTGCACCTTCACCTCTTGTCAGATTCCACCGGCGAAACGCTGGAAATGCTGGCCAAGGCAGCCCTTGCCCAGTTTGAAGGATCGGACGTGATCCGCCATTTCTGGCCCATGGTTCGCTCGCAGCAGCACCTTGATCGGATCATGGCCGAAATTGCCAGCAACCCCGGGCTGGTTTTCTACACCCTGGTCAATGCCGATACCCGGCTGCGGCTGGAAGAACACTGCCGCTCATTGGCACTGCCGGTTGTTGCGGTGCTCGATGCCGCGGTTGATGCGCTGGAAGCAGCGCTGGGCCAGCACCCCAAAGCCCGCCCCGGCCGCCAGCACGTGATGGACGAGGCATATTTCGCGCGGGTCGATGCGATCCACTACACGATCGCCCATGATGACGGCGTGAATTGGGAGAACTGGGAAGAAGCAGACATCGTCCTGGCCGGCGTATCGCGCAGCTCCAAAACCCCAACCAGCATCTATCTGGCCAACCGTGGTTACAAGGTTGCCAATATTCCGGTTGTGGTGGAAAGCCCGCCGCCCGCGGCGCTGTTCGGGCTCAAACATCCGCTGGTCGTGGGGCTGACAACAGCGCCAGACCGCTTGATCCAGGTTCGCCGCAACCGCTTGCTGTCGCTGGGGCAGGCCCCGGAAACAGCCTATGTTGAGGAGGACCGGGTTGCCAAAGAGGTGCAGTATGCCCGCCGGATGTTTGCCGATAACGGCTGGCCCGTGATCGATGTGACCCGCCGTTCGATTGAAGAAGCGGCTGCTGCGATCATCAATCTTTACAGCGAATTTCGCGGCGGCCACGGGCAGGTTAATCCATGAGCCTGATCCTTGCCTCGCAAAGCGGATCACGAAAGGCCATGCTTGAAGCCGCCGGGGTGCCGTTTGAAGCCGTGCCCGCCGCGATCGATGAACGCGCACTGGAGGCGCAGCTGGGCGGGGCAACCGCAGCGCAGACCGCCCTGGAACTCGCCCGGGCGAAAGCGCTGGCGGTTTCAACCCAGCGCCCTGGCCGGCTTGTGCTGGGCAGCGATTCGCTGGTCAGCGTTGCCGGCCGGCGGTTTGACAAGCCGCAAGGCCGCGAGGATGCAGCCGATCATTTGCGGTTCTTTTCTGGCCAGGTAATGGAACTGTACAGCGCAGCCGCACTGGCGCGCGATGGCGCGGTATTGTGGGATCATGGCGCGCTGGCCCGGCTCAAACTGCGCGAATTGTCTGATCGCTTCATCACCGCCTATCTGGGGCACGAATGGCCCGCGGTAAGCGGCTGCGTTGGTGTATTCAGGATCGAGGCACGCGGGGTCCAACTGTTTGAAAGCATCGAAGGCGATCACTTTACGGTGCTGGGCATGCCGCTGCTGGCGGTGCTGGGCGCACTGCGTGAACATGGTGAGTTGGCGGCATGACCCGGGCCTATGCCGAAGTGATCGGTGATCCGATTGCCCAATCGAAAAGCCCCGCGATTCACAATTTCTGGCTGGCCAAGCTAGGGATCGATGCTGACTACAGGGCATATCACGTGGCACATGAGGATCTGGCCGACTATCTGGCTGGCCGGGCGCAGGATCCCGATTGGCGCGGCTGCAATGTCACCATGCCGCACAAGCAGGCGATCATCCCGCTATTGGGAGCGATCAACCCCGCCGCTGCCGCGATCGGCGCGGTCAATACAGTGGTGCGCGGCAATGATGGCGTGCTGACCGGGCACAATACCGACGCGCCTGGCTTTCTTGAGCCACTGCGCAGTGCGCTGGATCGCCCGCATCTTTATCGCATGGCCCGGATTTTGGGGGCGGGCGGGGCGGCCCGGGCGATTGTTGCGGCGCTTGCTGGCCGGGGATTTCATCTGGTGCTGGCCGCGCGTGATCCGGCCAAGGCGCAGGCGCTGCTCGATGCTCTTGCGCCTGGCAGCGATCACTACGCGGTTGAACTTGCGCATTTTGCGCCCGCCACCGATTTTGCTTTCGATGACCGCGAGGGGCTGTTCGATCTGGTGGTCAATGCCAGCCCGCTTGGCATGGCCGGCCAGCCGCCGCTGGCGTTTGATTTCAGCCATGCCCCGCCGGGATCGGTTATCTATGACATTGTAACCCATCCGCTTGAGACCCCTTTCCTGGCCGAAGCGCGCCGCCGCGGATTTGAAACCGTCGATGGGCTGGCCATGCTGATCGGCCAGGCCGCTGCTGCGTTTGAGCGATTTTTCGGGCAGCCCCCGCCGCGCGATTGTGATGATGAATTGCGGGCAATCCTGATCGCATGACCAAGCCGTTCATCCTTGGCCTGACCGGCTCGATCGGGATGGGCAAAAGCGCGGTTGCGGCAATGTTTCGTGGGTTGGGCGTGCCGGTGTTTGATGCCGATGCCGCCGTGCATGTGCTGCAGGGGCCAGGCGGGGCCTGCACCGCGCCGATTGAGCGGGCTTTTCCCGGCACCACTGGCCCGGCCGGGGTTGATCGGGCAAAGCTGGGCGCAGCGGTTTTCGGCAACCCGCAAGCGTTGCGGGTGCTTGAATCAATCGTCCACCCCGAAGTGGCCGCACTGCGCCGCACGTTCCTGGCTGATAACGCCGATCAGTCGCTGATTGTGTTCGATATCCCGCTGTTGTTCGAAAAAACTGGTCAGCATGGCCTTGACGCGGTGGTGGTGGTTTCGGCTCCGCCTGAAATGCAGCGCGAACGGGTTCTGGCGCGGCCAGGCATGACTGCCCAGAAATTCGAACAAATCCTCGGGTTGCAGGTTCCCGATGCCGAAAAGCGCGCCCGGGCCGATCATGTGATTGATACCGGGGTTAGCCTGGCCGAAACCCGCCACGCGGTGCAGCGCCTGGTGCATGCGATAGCCGGCGCGCAAATTTAACCCGATCCCCTCTTGTAACACGGCTGCAACAGGCAGATATCAATTAGGTAATGCGAGAGATTATCTTCGATACGGAAACCACTGGCCTTGATCCCAAGAGCGGTGACCGGCTGGTCGAAATCGGCTGTATCGAAATGGTCAACCGGGTGACCACCGGCAATACCTTTCATGCCTATTTCAATCCCGATCGCGATATGCCTGCTGCGGCAGAGGCGGTGCACGGGCTTTCGATCGGCTTCCTGTCAGACAAGCCGCGGTTTCATGAACGCGTCGCCGAATTTCTCGAATTCATCGGCGAAGAGGATAATCTGGTCGCCCACAATGCCGGGTTTGACTTTGGTTTCGTCAATTCAGAGCTGGATATGTGCGGGCTGCCCCCACTCAGCCGCGAACGGATGGTTGATACGGTGGCAATGGCCCGGATGCGCCACCCTGGTGCCAAGAACTCGCTCGATGCGCTGTGCACCCGTTATGGGATTGATCGCAGCCACCGGACCAGACACGGCGCGCTGCTCGATGCGGAATTGCTGGCGCAGGTCTATGTCGAACTGACCGGCGGCCGCCAGATCGGGCTTTCGCTTGCCGCTGCGGGCGAGACTGCTGAAATTGTCACGCTTGCCGCGCCCCGGCGCGAACGCCCCTTCCGCCCCGCCCGGCCGCATGCGGCCAGCGAGGAGGAGCTCGCGGCGCATGCCGCATTCCTCGAAACGGTGAAGTCGCCCCTATGGAACGACTGACCCTGTTTCACGATCAAGACAGGAGAAGTACCCCATGGACATTCGTGTATCCGGCCACCAGATCGAAACCGGCGAAGCCTTGCAGCGCCATGTGCAGGACCGGCTGGGTACAATCGTTGGAAAGTACTTTTCGGGCGCCTTATCCAGCACGGTAACATTCAACCGCGCCCCGGCCGGCGCATTCCGCGCCGATGTCATCACCCATGTGATGCACGGGCTGGTGCTGAAAGGCGCGGCCATTGCCCATGATGCCCATGCTGCATTCGATCAGGCCGCTGAAAAAATCGACAAGCAATTGCGCCGTTACAAGCGCCGGCTGACCGATCGCCATGCCGAAAGCGCCCAGGCCGCGGCCGAGGAGGAAGCCGCCTATACCGTTTTTGCCGAACCCGATATCGCGGCTGAGGAAGTGTTCGCCGATGCCCCGGTGGTGATTGCCGAAACCCGCGTTGATGTGCCCGAATCGACAGTTTCCGATGCTGTGATGATGCTCGATCTCAGGAATACCAACGCGCTGCTGTTCAAGAATGCCGGCACTGGAAAACACAATATGGTGTACCGGCGCGGGGATGGATCGATCGGCTGGGTTGAACCTTCCTGAAGGTAAGCGTAAAGGCGCGCCCAATCATGTCAGGCGAGCAAGGGCTGGCGGCGCGGATAGTTTCCCGTGCAGCTCTGCCCCTGGCCACCGCCAGTCGCGCAATTTTTTGGACGAAGTGCCTCTTATGACTGCACTCTTTTCACTCCTGCCTGAATCCGTCGGCACCATCGATGCGGATAGCAAGCAGACCATCCTGGAACAGCTGGCAGAGCGATTCGCCGGGGTTTACGGGCTTGATCCGGTTATCGTGCTGGAACGAATCGAAGAACGTGAAAAGCTGGGAAGCACCGGTTTTGGTCGCGGTGTAGCGATCCCGCACGCCCGGATTGGAGAGCTCAACCGGCCAGTTGCCGCGTTCTTGCGGCTTTCCAGCCCGGTGGCGTTCGATGCCGCCGATGGGATGCCGGTCGATCTGGTCTTTGGCCTGCTTTCGCCAGAGGCGGCTGGTGCGGCGCACCTTCATGCCCTGGCCGCGATCAGCCGGATGATGCGCGATGAAAAGCTGCATGCCGCGCTGGGCGATGCCGCCGATGGCGAAGCGCTGTATGCGCTGCTGGCAGGCGGCATCGATCGGGACGCCGCATAGCGATGGATTCCAGGCTAGCGGCCCACCTGGAAGTGGCCGGGCTGCTCCGCGCGGTGAACCAGGCCGGCGGCTTTGCCTGTGTCCTGCAAAAAGGTGAACACGAAGCCGGAACAATCCTTGTCGTTTGCGCCGAAAAGGGTGCAACACGGCGGGTTTTTGAACGGATGCCGCAGCTGGACGGGCGCCGAAATTGGACCCTTTCCCGCAGCGAAGATACTGAAAATACAAGAAATTTCGACGATTATCTAGAGCGTCGCGGTGCGCAGGATCCGGAGCTGTGGATTATCGAACTGGATATCGCGAATGGTGAACGGTTCATCGGATTGGCCGAATTTCCAGGTTGACTTTGCTGCACTGCACAATCAAAGCGCCCCCACTTTCCAAGTGCGCAGGCGGCGCGCCAGGCAAACAGGCCCGGCACGCAAGCACGCAGACGGGGGGCAGCCGGCAGGGTTTCTTGCGGCTTGGGGCATAAATCTCTGGTTTTGCTTCAATCCGGTCCTGCGCGGGCGCGCCAACCGCCCAAGAATGAAGTTTGATGAGCAAGCAGCTCCGCCGGGCCAGTGTGATCGCAGTGGCCGCAATGATTTCCTCGATTGCCTTCAGCACCAATGGTTTTGGTGCCGACGCACAGAGCAGCGCACCCGCAGCCAGTGCAAACCAACCCTCCCCACAGATGATCTCCCAGCCGGTTGTTCAATCGCTTCCCGTTCCTGCGCCTGCAGTTCTGGTCGAGGCAGACGAAGCCGGGCTGAACGCGCCGCAACTATCAGCCCGGTCCTTGGCCGAACTGGTTGCAGGCCAGCCGCATCCATCAGAGCTTTCGCGTGAATTGCAGTGCCTGGCTGGTGCGGTCTATTTCGAAGCCAAGAGCGAATCGCTGGTCGGCCAGCTGGCCGTTGGCCGGGTGGTTGTGGCCCGCTCGAAATCGGGTCGATTCCCCAATTCGTATTGCGGGGTGGTTTTCCAGCCGTCGCAGTTCTCGTTCGTGCGCGGATCATCCATGCCGGCCATCGCGCGCGGATCGAAGCAGTGGAAAAACGCTGTCGCAATTGCCCAGATCGCGCATGCTGGATCCTGGCGCAGCCCGGTTGAAGGCGCGCTCTATTTTCACGCCAGCTATGTCAGCCCCGGTTGGAAGCTGCGCCGGGTGGGCCGGGTCGAAAACCACGTTTTTTACCGCTAGTCTGGTGCGCCGAACTCTTATCCGGCTCACGCTGGTGCAGCCAGACGTCCGTCTGGCCTAGCAACACCAGCCCGCTCCCCCTCCCGGCCACCCATTCAGGGTACTCTCGTGGGTGGCCGGGAGGGGGAGCGGGCTGGTGTTGCAAGCAATTCGCGGACGCGAATTGCGCACCAATCCAAAAAACTCAACCACGCAAGCTTTCAAACTCAAACCAGACGGGGGCGTGGTCGCTGGCCTTTTCGCGGCCACGATGCTCTTTATCGACGCCCGCTGCTTTCAGGCGATCAGCCATCTCGGGTGATAAAAGCGCGTGATCGATCCGGAAGCCATGGTTTTTGGGCCAGGCCCCGGCCTGATAGTCCCAGAACGTCCAGACCCCGCCTGCCGGGTTTAGCGTGCCGAGCGCATCGGTCCAGCCATCGGCCAGCAGCCGGGCATAGGCATCGCGCGCGCCGGGCTGCATCAGTGCATCAGCCTCCATCGCCCGGGGCGAGAAGACATCGGAGAGCTGCGGGATAACGTTGAAATCACCGGTTATCACCGCCGGTACTTCCTCAACCGCGATCGCCGCCATCCGCAGCCGCAGCCGCTCCATCCAGCGCAATTTGTAATCAAATTTGGGCCCGGGTACCGGATTGCCGTTGGGCAAATAGATGCAGGCCACCCGCACCCCGAACACGTCTGCCTCGAGATAGCGCGAATGCTCGTCCTCAGGCTCACCGGCCAGCCCGCGAGCGACCTCGATCGGCTGGGTGCCATCGGCCAGGATGGCGACCCCGTTGAAGCCCTTCTGGCCGTGCCAGATCGCATGGTAACCGATCTTGAGAAATTCCTCGGCCGGAAACCCTTCGTCCTGGGTCTTGATTTCCTGCAGGCAGGCAACCGAAGGCCGGGTTTCTTCCAGCCATTCCAGCAAACGCGGCAGGCGAGCCTTGATTCCGTTGATGTTGAAGGTGGCGATTTTCATGGGGTGGTGTGGCCAGCGCCAGCCAAAACACTGTTCATACCGAAAAACTGGATCCGCAGCCGCAGCCACTGGCGGCCTGGGGGTTTTCAACCTTGAACGCTGCGCCGCCCAGCGATTCGACGTAGTCCACCACGCTGCCGGCAACCAGATCAAGGCTGATGCTATCGACCACCAGAACCACCCCGCCCTGCTCGATCACCAGATCATCGTCCTGCGGCGCCTCAGCCAGGCCAAATTTGTACTGAAACCCTGAACAGCCGCCGCCTTCGACCGAAAGCCGCAGTATCGCTGGCTTTCCTTGCTTTGCCGCAATCACGGCGACACGGGCTGCGGCCGATGGGCTGAGGATCATTGTCTGGGCGTCCATCACCCTGATGTAAGCGTTGCCGGTCCTGCCTGCAAGCCGGGCTCACGCAGACTGGATATAGCTGCGCATCGCTTCAGCTTCGGATACGATGGCTTCGATCCGGTATTTGACCAGATCACCAATTGAAACGAACCCGCAAACTGCGCCGCGCTCAACCACGGGCAGGTGCCGGATCCGGCGCCGGGTCATCAATCCCAGGGCATCAAGCACGCCGCTTTGCAGATCTACCGTGATGGCCGGCGAGGTCATCACATCGCCCACCGTCTTGTCGAGCATCGCCGGGCCATGCGCAGCCAGCTGATAGACAACATCGCGTTCGGAGAAGATCCCGGCGATTTGCCCATCGGTAAACACCGGGATTGCGCCAATCCGCTTTTCTGCAAGCAGCTTCACCGCATCACCTACACTTGTTGTAGCCTGGCAGCTTACGATGTCAGCGCTGCGCCCCTCGATCAGTCGTGCGATAGTCATCACGCATCTCCTCGTTTGGTCCGGTCCGCAAGAGGATGCCACGAAGGGCGGGCTTTGGCGAGTCAGGGCCGAATATTGGCCTAATCGGGCGGATAGAGCCGGAATTCTTCAACCGGAACGCCGCCCACCAGATGCTCGTCGATGACTCTTTCGAGCACATCGGGGCTGCACGAATGGTACCAGACCCCGTCTGGCCAAACCACCGCGACCGGGCCGGCGGCACAGATCTTGAGGCAATCAGCCTTGGTCCGGGCAATCCCGCCATCGCGATCAAGCCCGCGATCCTTGAGCCGCTTCTTTAGGAATTTCCAGGCAGCCGCGCCGTCGTCACGCGCACAGCATTCGCCCTTTTGGGATTCAGCGCACAGAAAGATGTGGCGGCTGATCTTGTCTCCGCCGGTAAGGGCCAGGGCACTGCGCGCGCGTTCAACCTCAGCGGGATCGCTGCTCATGCCCGCAGCGTCCAGCGGTCCAGCAGCACGGCGCGGTAGTCATCAGGCACCGGCGTTGGCCGATCATCGGCAATCGCCACCAGCACCGAACGGGCGAACGCAACCGGGTTCCCGTTCTGCTCCAGCAGCTGGGCCACGGTCCAGCTTGACCGGCCCACACCTTCGATCCCGCAGTGGACGGTAACCGGATCGGGAAAGTGGCCCTGGGCGAGGTATTCCATCGCTACGCTGGCCACCATCGCCCGGCGTTCGCCAATCCGGATCGCACTGCCGATCGCCAGGTTAAAGCGTACCCGCGCATCCTCCATCATCGCCGCCAGAGCTACATTGTTGAGATGCTGGTTGGGATCGATATCGGCGAAGCGCGTGGTGATCCGGTGCGCAAACGGATAGCGCGCAGGATCCAGCAGCGCGGGTTCGGGACGCGGCATCAGGTCTAACCCCCTGGTTTCAGATGCTTGCCCAACCAGGCAAACACGCTTTGGTGCCATTGCAACGAATCCTTGGGCTTTAGTACCCAGTGATTGGCATCGGGGAACACCAGCAACTCGCTGGGCACACCGCGGCGTTGCAATGCGGTGTAGGCCGCCAGCCCTTGGGTATAGGGGATGCGGAAATCGTTTTCGCCGGTGATCACCAGCATCGGGGTTTTCCACTTGTCCACGTGGTTCACCGGGTTCCACCGCTCGTACTCATCGGGTGCTTCGTAATAGGGTTTGCCGCCGTGCTCCCATTCATCAAACCACAGCTCCTCGGTTTCATAGGCCATCGCGCGGGCATCGAATACACCGTCATGCTGGACCAGGCATTTGAACCGATCGGGCCACATCCCCTCAATCCAGTTCATCATATAGCCGCCATAGCTGGCGCCCAGCGCGCAGGCGTTTTCACCGTCGATTGCGGGATCCCCAGCGATTGCTGCGGCCAGCCCCAGCTTGAGGTCTTCCAGCGGCTTGCCGCCCCAATCGCGGTTGATGCTGTCGGTAAATGCCTGGCCGTATCCGGTTGATCCATGGAAATCGATCGTCACCACGGCATAGCCCTGACTTGCCAAAATCCGCGGATTCCAGCGGAACGACCAGCCCTCGCCAAACGAACCTTGCGGCCCGCCATGAACCACCAGCAGCACCGGCAGCTTGCCGCTGGCGCCGGCCGGCTTGTGGATCTGGCCCCAGACCGTATCGCCGCCGGCACCCTTGAAGCTGAACCGCTGCGAGGTAATGGCATTCAGGCCGCCCAGCTGCGTATCGTTGGCATGGCTTAGCGCGCGGCCTGGCTTGCCCTTTTCGGCCACATAAATCTCGGCCGGATTGGCCGCCGCATCGCGGGTAAAGACGAAGCCGCCGGATTTAAGCGGAGTGACTGCGCTGATGTGGCCTTGGGCCAGGCCTTTGGGGGCCAGATTCAGCCGGGCGATCTTGCCGCTGGCCAGATCGATCCGGAAGGCCGGCGTATCAAGCACATCCTCAGCCGTGACGATCAGCGCCCTGGAATCGGCCGTCCAGGCGATTGAGCTTACCGAACGGTCCCAATTCTGGGTCAGGCTGCGCCGCTCATGGGTTCTCAGGTTCATCAGCTGAACCACCAGCCGGTCGCTTTCATAGCCAGGCCGGGCCATGGCTGCCCAGGCCAGCCATTGGCCATCGGGCGAAGCGGAGGGCAAGGTATCGGTTGCGCGGTTGTCTTTCGAAGCCTTGTGCGGGGCCTTGCCGTCCAGCATCGAATGCCACACGTCGGTATCGGTAGAGAGCGGCTCGGCCCGATCCGCCTGGCGCGCAACGAAGAACGCGCTTTGCGAATCGGCCGCCCAGGATAGTTCCTCACCCCCGCCCATCGGCTTGGTCGGGGTATCGCCAGTCAAGGTGCCGGCCGGCCCATCAAGCGCCGCGCCCGACCCGGTAATCCTGCCTGCCGGATCGAGCCCGAACGCAAAAGCGCGGCTGAAATTGCCCGGCGTCTCCCAGCTATCCCAATGCCGCACAAACCCGGCACCGTCGCGGTAATGCCGCCCGGTTCCGGGGCCGGGGCGGCTGGTATCGCCGCTGTGATCGCAGCCCAGCGTTGGGCAATCGCGCGCCACATCGCCCCAAACCAGCACGCGCTGACCATCGGGAGAAATCGCGAAACCGGCCAGATCGGCCTTGAACGCGCTGGCCTGAACCGGCGCGCTGCCCGGTGTGGCCAGATCCTGCACCCACAGCTGATCGCTGCCCGATTTGTCAGAGATGAAATACAGCCGCTTGCCATCCGGGCTAAAGGCTGGCGCGCTTTCTGCGGCATCGGCAATGTCTGCAATCCGCTGCGGCGCTGCGCCCTTGATCGAAACCTGCCACAGTCCCGTCACGCGTTTGTAACTGACCGGATCGGTATCGGTCTGTTGATAGACCACCCACTGACCATCGGGCGAAACCGCCGGCGCGGCCAGCCGCTTCAGCGTCACCAGATCCTGCGGGGTCATGGTCTGCACCCCGGTCTGGGCCGGAAGCGCAGAAGCTGTCAGGACAAAGGCGATTGCGCCAAGCGCGGTGCGGGT
>NZ_JBEBKB010000016.1:0-58986 GCF_040079535.1 Novosphingobium sp.
GCCAAAGCCCAGCGGGTTGCCGTCGATATCAATCTCACCGCGATCAAACCGGGCGCGCTTGTCCTTGTCGCTCAGCAGATCATAGGCGCGGGTTATCTCGGAAAAGCGTTCCGCTGCCTTGGGATTGTCCTGGTTGCGGTCGGGGTGAAGCTCTTTTGCCAGCTTGCGATAAGCGGACTTGATGTCTTTCTCACCCACGCCGCGCGCCACACCAAGGATCGAATAGGGATCTGCCATCCAGGTTAGCTAGGGGCGCGAAGCGCAAACGGCAAGGTTTTGCGGCAATTGCGAAACGCGCGGCCTTCCCTCGGGCGCGGGCACGGGCTATGCGGCTGGCGCGATGGAAGACCAGCAGCACGACCAACAGCACGATGCAATCCCGGACGAAGCTCCGTTTGCCCTGTTCGGCGAATGGTTCGCTGCGGCCCGGGCCAACGAACCCAACGATCCCGAAGCCGTGGCATTGGCCACCGCCACGCCCGATGCCGCGCCTTCGGTGCGGATGGTCCTGATGAAGGACTGGGGCGCAGATGGCTTTGTGTTCTACACCAATGGCCACAGCCGCAAAGGCGGTGAACTGGCCGCAAATCCGCAGGCCGCGATGCTGTTCCACTGGAAATCACTGCGCCGCCAGATCCGGATCGAAGGACAGATCGAGGAAGTTACGCCAGAGCTGGCCGATGCCTATTTTGCCAGCCGTGGCCGCGATTCGCAGATCGGCGCACATGCTTCGGATCAATCGGCGGAGCTGGGATCGCGTGGTGAATTTATTGCCCGGATCGCCAAGACCGGCGCGCGCTATTTGCTGGGCCCGGTTCCGCGGCCGCCGCACTGGACCGGCTTTCGGCTGATTCCATCGGCATTCGAATTCTGGCTCGACCGGCCGTTTCGCCTGCACGAACGCCGCCGGTTCGAACGCGGCGACGCGGGCCAATGGTCGAGCAAGCTGCTTTACCCATGAGCGAAGCCGGTAAACTCAATCGCAGCGCCGCCTATGCTTCGATCGCGGTGGCCAGTTTGCTGCTGGGGCTCAAGGTCTGGGCGGTCTGGACCACCCAGTCCACCGCGATGCTTGGCAGCCTGGCCGATACCGCGCTGGATCTGATCGCCAGCCTGGCGACGCTGCTGGGGGTCTGGGTTGCGGCCCAGCCCGATGATGACAATCACCGCTTTGGTCATGGCAAGGCTGAGGCTTTGGCGGCGATGTTTCAGGTGGTGCTGATCTCGATTTCTGCGCTCAGTCTGGCGTTCCGTGCGGTGATCCAGTGGAGCGAAGGCGCCCGTCCGCAAGCTGCTGAAGGCGGGATTGTGGTTTCGGCTATCGCAATTGCCGCCACGTTGATGCTGTTGGTCTGGCAGCACCGGGTGATCAAGCGCACCGGGTCGATCGCGATTTCGACCGACCATTTGCACTACAAGAGCGATCTGGCGCTCAATCTGGCGGTGATCGCGGCCTTGGCGGTCGATCAGTTTGCCGGGGTCAGAGGCGCTGATGCGCTGTTTGGCTTTGGCATCGCCTTGTGGCTGGGCTGGGGGGCATGGCGGGCTTCGCAAGATGCAATCGAGCAGCTGATGGATCACGAATGGCCTGAGGAGAAGAAGGCCCGCTTTCTTGAAGTGGTGGCGCGCCATCCTGAGCTGAAAGGGTTGCATGATTTGCGCACCCGGACTTCTGGAAACCGCGATTTCGTGCAGTTCCACATGGCGGTCGATCCCGAAATGACCGTGCGCACCGCTCATGATGTGATGGACGAGATCGAGGCGAAATTACTGGCCGAATTTCCAGAGATCGAGATTCTGATCCATCCTGATCCAGAAGGGCTGGTCAACGAGGTGGGACTGGCCGCGCAAGATCTGCTGGTAGCTGTTCAGACCGCGCACCAGCGCAGCAGTTGAAGGGCGCTGGGCCGCATCATGCATATTCTGATTTCGGACTATTCGGGCCATCCCTTTCAGGTTCAGCTCAGCCGTGAACTTGCCCGCCGCGGGCACCGGGTAACGCACCTGCACTTTGCCGGCTTTCAGACTCCCAAAGGCAATCTGACCGTGCAACCCGGCGATCCCGCGCTTTTTGCAATCGAAGCCATCACGCTGGACCGGCCCTTTGCCAAGGCAACCTTTGTGGCGCGCTGGCGCCAGGAGAATGAGGTTGGACGGATCATCGCCGGGCGGATCGCGGCGCTGCGCCCCGATGTGGTTATTTCCAGCAACGCGCCGCTTGATACCCAGCACCACATCCAGAAGGCGGCTCGGCAGATTGGTGCGCGGTTCGTATTCTGGCTGCAGGATATCTACAGCCGGGCGATCGGTGCAGTGGTGCCCCGCAAACTTCCGCTTGTTGGCCACGCTATCGCCGCCTGGTACAAGCACCTTGAATTCGCCATGCTGCGCCGCAGCGACCGGGTGGTGGCGATCACCGAGGATTTTCGTCCGATCCTGATCGATCATGGAATCGATGCAGCGCGGATCGCCGTGATCGAGAACTGGGCCCCGCTCGATGAGATTGAGCCAATGCCGCGCGATAGCGCCTGGGCCGCCCGCTATTTCAGCGCCAGGCCGCTGCGCTTCGTCTATTCGGGCACGCTGGGTTACAAGCACAACCCGCACTGGCTGCTGGCGCTCGCCCAGGAATTTCCTGAGGCTGAGATTTGCGTCACCTCCGAAGGTGAAGTGGCGGATGGAGTAGCCGCGCAGGCAAAGGCCGCGGGGCTTGCAAACCTGATCGTGCGGCCCTGGGTGCCGTTTGCCGATCTACCGGCCTTGCTGGGCGGGGCCGATGTCGTGGTAGCCTTTATCGAGCCTGAGGCCGGGATCTATTCGGTCCCGTCAAAGATCCTGTCATATCTTGCGGCGGGCCGGCCGGTGCTGGGCGCAATGCCGCGTGAGAACCTGGCTTCGCGGCTGCTTGAAACGCACCAGGCCGGCTATGTCAGCGATTGTGATGATACCGCCGATTTCCTGGCCAAGGCCCGCCAGCTGGCCAGCGATCCGGTTCTGCGCCAGACCATGGGCGAAAACGCGCGCAGCTATGCCTTGCGCACATTTGACATTGAAAATATTGGCGAACGCTTCATCGGCGTGATTGCCGGTTGACGGATTCTTGGAGATAGCTCGTGAAAACAGCTTTGGTACTTGGCGCTGGAGGATTTATCGGCAGCCACCTGGTCAAACGGCTCAAGGCCGAAGGCTTTTTCGTGCGGGCGGTCGATCTCAAGCAAACCGAATTTGGCGCCAGCCCAGCTGATGAATTCGTGATCGGCGATCTGCGCGAACAGGATGTCTGCCGCGCTGCCTATGATCGCCATTTTGACGAGGTCTATCAGCTTGCCGCCGATATGGGCGGGGCCGGCTATATCTTCACCGGCGAACACGATGCCGATATCATGCACAATTCGGCCAGTATCAACCTCAACATTGCCGCTTCTGCCAACAAGCAGGGCGTGGGCGCGCTGTTCTATTCATCATCGGCCTGCATGTACCCGGCGTACAACCAGCTTGATCCCGATAACCCCAATTGCGAGGAAAGCTCTGCCTACCCGGCCGAGCCGGATAGTGAATATGGCTGGGAAAAGCTGTTCTCCGAACGGCTCTACCTGTCCTATGCGCGCAATTACGGAATGAAGGTCCACATCGCGCGTTACCACAATATCTTCGGCCCCGAAGGCACCTGGCAGGGCGGCAAGGAAAAGGCTCCGGCCGCAGTCTGCCGCAAGGTCGCGATGACCCAAAGTGGCGGTGATGTGGAAGTTTGGGGCGATGGCCAGCAGACCCGGTCATTCCTGTATATCGATGAATGCATCGAAGGCACCTTGCGGCTGACCCGTTCAAACAAGACCGGCCCCTACAACATCGGCTCGGACGAGATGGTGACGATTTCGCAGCTGGTCGATGTGGTTTCCGATCTGGCCGAAAAACCTGTCAGCAAACGGTTTGTGCCTGGCCCCACCGGGGTGCGCGGGCGCAACAGCGATAACCGGCTGATCGAAAAAGAGCTGGGCTGGCGCCCCAGCGAGCCGCTGCGCGATGGATTGGCCAAGACCTATCGCTGGATCGAGGCGCAAGTCATGGCGCAGGACAAAGGCTAAGATAGCGCCCGGCAGTGCTGCGCTATTTGAACAGCGCGGCTATCCTGACAATCGCCTCTCGGACGGGCAAAAGGTTGGCATCGTCGGTCCGGCCCAGGCGGACAACGGTAACGCCGCGGCCAGGGTCAACCACCACGAATTGGCCAAGATGCCCGTTCATCGAAAAGGCGTTTGCGGAAAGCGGTGCCCACATCGCGGCCTGGCCGGGCCGGGGTTTGTTGAGCCAGGTCTGCGCGCCATAGCCCCGGTTGGCGGGGCTGGGCGCGATCATGAAATCAATCCAGTTCGAAGGCACCAGCTGAGCCCCCTGTGCCGCGCCGCGGCTCCGCAGGAATTCGCCGAACCGGGCCCAATCGCGGGCGGTGCCGTGGATCAGGCTGCCGCCGATCAGTGTGCCAGCGGCATCGTATTCGGGAACCATGCTTTTCATGCCCAGCGGCTCAAAGATCCGGGTCCTGAGATAATCACCCACCACCCGCGCGCGTTCGGCCGGATCCTGGCTGGTAGTCAATGACCGGGCCGCAAGATCGGCCAGAATAACCGTAGTGGCCGAGGAATATTCCCAGCTGGTGCCCGGTTCATCCTCAAGCGGCTGCGCCTCGGCATAGGTGGCCATATTGCCGCGCCCGTCGAGGAACAGCATCCGCACCGTATCAGCTTCATACGGCGGATCGCTCACCTCTTCGTGTTTAAGCCCTGAACGCATCTGCAGCAGATGGCGCAGGGTTATGCTTCCGCGCGGATCGCCGGGGCGTTGCCAGGCCGGAATTGGCACACCTTCATCCAGCCGCAGCCGCCCATCGGCCACCAGCATCCCGATCATCACCGCGGTTACCGTCTTGGCCATCGACCATGACACAAAGCGGGTGTTCTCATGATAGCCGGGGCCATAACGCTGGGCCACGATCCGTCCGCCTTTCAGCACCAGAACGGCCCTGGTTTCGGCGGTATCCTCGCGGCTGAACAGATCATCGACCGCGCGGGCCAGCGCCTCGCGGCCAACGCCGGGCTCTGCGATCACCGCCGCCATCGCGGCCCCGCTCAGCGGCGGCGGCGGCGCGGATTGGCCAGAGCCGCAAGCGATCAGGGCTGGCAGCAACAGCAACGGCGCGATATGAGACAGGCGGCGGGCAAGCATTGCCCGCTTCACTCGCGCAAAGGCCGTCCGATGGCAACCGTTAACCCCACCACCCGTCCATCCTTGCGCCGCCGGATGCTGTTGTTGGGTGTTGCCCTGGTGCTGGGCCTGGCGGCCTGGTTCTGGGGGCCGCTGGGGGCCTATGCCCAGACCGGCGCGGCCTATGGCGCACGCGTCGCCTGTTCATGCCGCTATGTCGGCGGGCGTGATCTGGGCGATTGCAAAAAGGATTTCGAACCCGGGATGGAACTGGTGATGTTGTCTGAAGATGCCGCTACGAAAAGCGTCACCGCCAGCTTTCCGCTGCTGGCCAGCGAAACCGCCAGCTATCATCCGGGCCTGGGCTGCCAGCTAGAGCCTTGGCGGGATTGATCCTGCGGTAACCCATTCCCCCGAATCTTGTGCTAGTCCCCGGTTCATGAGCGATTCCCTGATTCATCCCGTGATCCTGTGCGGCGGCAGCGGCACGCGGCTTTGGCCGCGCAGCCGGGCGATCAAGCCCAAACCGTTTCTGCCCTTGGTGGGCGATTCGACCCTGTTCGAACAAAGCGTTTCGCGCTGCGCGCCGGGCGCCGGCTTTGCCGCTCCGTTGGTGGTAACCGGCGCGGCCCATCTGGCCCATGTTGAAGCGCAGCTGGATCCCGGCAGCGGCGCGCGCGTGATTGTTGAACCTTCGGCCCGCAACACTGCCGCCGCGATTGCGCTGGCGGCGCTGCGGCTGGATCAGGACGATGTGATGCTGGTCTGCCCCAGCGATCACCACATCGCTGATGTTGCGGCCTTTCAATCGGCGGCCCATGCCGCCGCCACGCTGGCCCGCCAGGATTGGCTGGTTTCATTCGGGATCGAGGCCAAAAGCCCCGAAACCGGCTTTGGCTATCTTCAGCGCGGCGCCGCGATTGGCGCGCTGGGCTATCAGGTTGCCCGCTTTGTCGAAAAGCCCGATCTGGCAAGGGCCCAGGCCTTTCTGGCTGATGGCGGCTATGCCTGGAACGGCGGAATTTTTGCGTTCCGGGTCGGCGCGTTTCTGGCTGAGCTGGAACAGCACCGTCCTGCGATTGCGGCGGGCGCGCGCGCCGCGGTTGCAGCAGGACACGCCGATGGCCAGCGCTTTCATCCCGGCGCGGATGCCTTTGCCCGGATCGATAGCGAATCGGTTGACTATGCGGTGATGGAAAATACCGCCCGCGCGGCGATGGTTCCGGCCGATATGGGCTGGTCTGATATTGGCAATTGGGATGCATTGCTGGCTGCGCGCCCGCGCGATGAAATGGGCAACAGCGTGACCGGACCGGCTGAACTGGTCGGGTGCCGGGGGGTCCTGGTTGAAAGTGATGGCCGCCAGGTTTCTGCGATCGGGCTGGAAGACGTGGTGATCGTGGTTGATGGCAACGATGTGCTGGTCACTACCCGGGCCGGGGCGCAGCTGGTGGGAAAATTACAAGGCGCGGTCAACCAGTGAGCGGAAAGCTGGCCACAACCATGTCGGCGCGGCCGTGGGGGGTGGATCGGCTGCCGCCACCGTTCTTATCGCCGGCGGACGAGCGGATTGGTGAGGTCTGGTTCACGCCGCCAGCGGCGCTGGATGCGCTGTTGGTCAAATACATCTTCACCAGCCAGGCACTGTCGGTGCAGGTCCACCCTTGCGATGCCGATGCCCCCGCCGGATCACGCGGCAAGGAAGAATGCTGGTATGTGATCGGCGCGCAGCCGGATGCAAAGCTGGGGATCGGTTTCAAACAGGCGCTATCGGCAGATCAGCTGCGCGAAGCCGCGCTGAGCGGTGAGATCGAGCATTTGCTGGACTGGCATCCGGCCCGACCGGGCGACTTTTTCTATATCCCGGCCGGAACGGTCCACGCGATCGGTGCCGGGATCAGCCTGATCGAGGTTCAGCAGAACAGCGATGTTACCTACCGGCTTTATGACTATGGCCGCCCGCGTGAACTGCATCTGGATCAAGGGATGAAGGTGGCGCTGGGTGAACGGTATCCTGCGGCGCTGCACTGCCATGTGCCGGCCTTGGGCAATGCGGATCTGGTCAATGGGCCGCACTTCCGGCTAGACCGGATTGACGGCGCGCCTGATCCGGCCACCGCCGGGCGCTATCACGGGGCGGTGTTGGTGTTGCCGCTTGATGCGGCGCTTTTGGTTCACGGCCAGACGATTGCGCCGGGCGAATGCGCCTTGGCAGAAACTATGCGCGCAGTTGAATTTGGCGCGGGCCGATCGTTGATTACGCAGCCCGTGGGCTAGGAAGCTGCCGTTTCAGCGATCCAGCCGCCGCCGATTACGCGGTCACCGGCATAGATCACCGCAGCCTGCCCGGGGGCAACGCCAAATTCCGGCGCGGCGAAATGCAGGATGCAATCGCTGCCCTGGCCCAGCTCTCCCGCGATCGTGACCGGCACAGGTTTTGCCAGCGATCGGACCTTGGCGCTGAGCGGAGCTGACGGGACTGGCCCGATCCGGCCGGTTTCGACGATCCGCGCCGAACAGACCGCCAGCAGCCGCCTGGGCCCAACCAGCACCCGGCGCTGGCCGGCATCGATCCCGGTCACATAAAGCGGTTCTGGCTGGCCGCCGATATCCAGCCCGCGGCGCTGGCCGACGGTGTAATGGATGATCCCCTGGTGTGCGCCCAGCACATCGCCCGTTTCGGCATGGACTATTTCGCCGCCTTCGACCCCTGCCGGGCGAACCGCGCGAACCACTTTGGCATAGTCACCATCGGGCACGAAGCAGATGTCCTGGCTATCCGGCTTCATCGCCACGCGCAGCCCTTCGGCCTCGGCAATTTCGCGAACCATCGATTTAGGCAGGCCGCCCAGCGGAAAGCGCAGGAAATCGAGCTGCGCTTCAGTGGTCGCGTAAAGGAAATAGCTCTGGTCGCGGGCCGGATCGAGTGCGCGGTGCAATTCCGGGCCGGCCGGGCCGATCAGCCGCCGAACATAGTGGCCGGTTGCCAGGCAATCGGCGCCGAACTCGCGGGCCATCGCCAGCAAATCGGTAAATTTCGGGCCCATGTTGCAGCGGATGCAGGGGATCGGGGTGCGACCGGCCAGATAGTCGTCGGCAAATTGCTCAACCACTTCCTCGCGGAACTGGCTTACGTGATCGACGATATAATGCGCGATGCCCAGGCGATCGGCCACGCTGCGGGCGTCGCGAATATCATCGCCAGCACAGCAGGCCCCTTTGCGGCCGCTTGCCGGGCCGGTATCGTAGAGCTGCAGGGTAACCCCGATTACCTCGGCCCCGCTGCGCGCAGCCAGCGCTGCCACCACCGAACTATCGACCCCGCCCGACATGGCCACCACGATCCGCTTGCCGGCAAGCGGCGCAGACAGCTGGAACAGCTCTTCAAATGGAGGCAGCACAGACATTGCGCTGCGGCCCTTACACTGTGCGGGTATCACGGCAAAGGGCCCTCGCAATTCGGTAAGCATTCTCAACAAGGAGTAAAGCCGGGCTTTACCTGATCTTGACCTCGATCCTCTAGTGGCTGGCAGATGGAATTCGCAAACGACTTCATGGCTGGCCTCCGCGGCAATGTTTCACACCGTTCAAACCCGGTGGATTCGTGCGGGCTGGACTGGCCCGGGCTGCACGCCCGGCTTTGCGCCGCACATGCGGTGCGGGCAGAAATCGAATCGAACGAATCACGCCGGCGGCCTGCCGTTGGCGGATTTTCCTGCTGGGCGCGCTCGGTCCAACCCGCAGCAAATCCCTCACAGCGCGTTAACCTTACAGATTCAACAGATAGCAAAGCGTTTACTGGCAATGCTGTCCCTACCGCCGAACATTTCAAGGTTGGTGGTTGAGGAACATGATGATCGAAAATCAGAAAATCCGACCTGCGATGGTAATCGGCCCGCTCGGGGAGCCGCTGACGGTCGATTCGCTGCCGCCGCCCACCACCACCCGCTGGGTCGTGCGGCGCAAGGCTGAAGTCGTCGCCGCGGTCAATGGCGGCCTGCTTTCGATCGACGAAGTCTGCGAGCGCTATACCCTGACGCTCGAGGAGTTTGCCTCGTGGCAGCGTGCGGTTGATCGTTCGGGCATGCAGGGTCTGCGTGTTACGCGGATCCAGCACTATCGCGATCTTTACGAGCGCCAGCTGAAGTACTGAACCGAATACCAACTGCCAATACCACTGGTTGCCGATAGCGGCCGGCGCAGGAAATCCCTGCGCCGGCCGTTTCGCATTTCAAAACGGTCAATTGTTGCCAGACTGCACCGTCTGTCGGTCAATATCAGCGGTTCCCAGAAGTGCGCATTGCGCGGGCCCGTTCAAATCGCCAAAGCGGGCACTGATTGGATCTTGTGGCCAGGTGCTTATGCAACAGGGGCTTGCCGCAGGTGATTTAGCACTGTAACACAGTTCGGCAAATGGCGGAACGCTTGGCAACAGGCGTGCCGATCCGCCAAAACCGATCCGATAAAACTGATGCGATGAAGAGGGCAGCAGGACCAATGAGTTTCGAATCCACATACGGCTCGGATACTACGGATAATCCGCTGCTCGATTCAGAGGCTGATCGGTCATCGCGCTGGCGTTTGATTATCGCCGGGGTTGTGGTGCTGCTGGTGCTGATCGGGATCTGGTTCATGACCCACAGTGGCACCGCGGCAGACGAAGGCGATGCCAAGGATCAGGTCCCGGTTGTAACCGTGATCGCGCCCGGCCAGACCACCATCGAAGGCACGATCAATGCCACTGGCACATTGGCAGCGCGCCGCGAAATGCCGGTTGGCATCGCCGGCGAAGGCGGCCAGGTTGTTGCTGTTCTGGTAGAGCCGGGCCAATGGGTCCGGGCCGGGCAGACCCTGGCGGTGATCGATCGATCGGTGCAGGTTCAGCAACAAAGCAGCCAGGCCGCGCAGATCCAGGTTGCCAGGGCCAATGCGGATCTGGCCGAAGCCAACTATCAGCGCGCGCTCAAACTGGTCGGCAAAGGCTTTGTTTCAAAAGCTGATGTCGATCGCCTTCGGGCCCAGCGCGATTCGGCCTTTGCCCAGGTCCGGGTGGCCAATGCCCAGCTAGGAGTGCTTAATGCGCAGTCGCGCCGGCTCAACGTGGTTGCACCGGCCGCCGGGCTGGTGCTTGAGCGGCGGGTTGAACCCGGGCAAGTGGTCAGTGCCGGATCGGGTTTCCTGTTTCGCATCGCCAAGGGCGGGGAAATGGAGCTGATGGCGCAGCTGGGCGAAACTGATCTGGCTGGCATCAGCCCAGGGGTCAGCGCCGAAGTGATCCCGGTTGGCGGGGAAAAATCCTTTATTGGCCAGGTTTGGCAGATTTCACCGGTGATTGATCCGGCCAGTCGCCAGGGCACCGCGCGGATCGCACTGGCCTATGCCCCGGAACTTCGCCCCGGTGGATTTGCCTCGGTTGTGATCAAATCCGGCACCATGGTGGCCCCGCTTCTGCCCGAATCGGCTTTGCTTTCGGACAGCAAGGGCAGCTATGTTTACATTGTTGGCAAGGACAACAAGGTTGAGCGCAGGGATGTGAAGCAGGGCCGGATTACAGCCCGGGGCGTCGTCATCGCGGGCGGCCTTTCTGGCACAGAGCGGGTTGTGCTGCGGGCCGGCGGCTTCCTCCAGCCCGGTGAGACGATCAAGCCGATAGCGCCGAAGCCGTGATAGGGCACCGGGCAGGAGCGCAGACATGAATTTCCAGAACATCTCGGCCTGGTGCATCCGCAACCCGGTGGTGCCGATTGTGCTGTTTATCGCGTTGATTCTGGGCGGAATGGTCACCTTCTCAGGGATGAAGGTCCAGAACGATCCGGATATCGAATTTCCGCTGGTGATCGTTGCGATCAGCCAGCCAGGCGCCGCGCCGACCGAGATCGAGAACCAGATCACGCAAAAAGTTGAGGCATCGCTGCAATCGTTGCAAAACGTCAACAACATCAGTTCAACCGCGCGCGAAGGGTCCAGCGAAACGCAGATTGAATTCGATATCGGCACCGATGTTATCGAGGCGCTGAACGACGTCAAGAATGCTGTAGATCAGGTTCGCGGCAGCCTGCCCGACGGGATCCTTGAACCCGAAGTGTTCAAGGTTGAAATCTCCAGCGACGAAATCGGTTATTTCGCGGTCCAGGCCGATGACATGACGCTTGAGCAGCTGTCGTGGTTTGTCGATGATACGGTCACCAAAAATCTGCTCAGTGTGTCAGGCTTGGCCCAAGTTAACCGGGGCGGCGGCGTGACCCGTGAAATCGCGGTCATCCTTGATCCAGCCAAGATGCAGGCCAACGGTGTAACCGCCGGCCAGATCAATCAGGTTTTGCGGCAGCTCAATCTCAACGCGGCAGGCGGGCGATCTGAAATCGGCGGATCGCGCCAGTCGGTCCGCGTGCTGGGCAATACGGCAACTGCCTATCAGCTTTCGCAGACCGACATTCCGCTGGGCGGCGGGCGGGTGATCAAGCTTACCGATGTTGCCAAGGTATCGGACGGGTACAGCGAAATAACCTCGATCGGCAAAACCAACGGCAAATCGGCGGTCACCTTCGGGATTGCCCGGGGCCGGGGTGAATCCGATGTTTCGGTCTATGATGCCGCCGTCGCTCGGCTTGAAAAAATCGAGGCAGACAATCCGGGCGTCAAGTTCACCAAGCTGTTCACCACCGTACCCTACGTCAAGGAACAATATTCCAGCTCGATTGCAGCGATGATCGAAGGCGCGGTCCTGGCAGTTATCGTGGTGTTCTTCTTCTTGCGCGATTGGCGCGCAACGATGATTTCGGCGATTGCGATCCCGCTTTCGGCGATCCCGGCCTTCTGGTTCATCGATATGATCGGGATCACGCTCAACCAGATGTCGTTGCTGGCTCTGGGGCTGGTGGCAGGTGTGCTGGTTGATGATGCGATCGTTGAGGTTGAGAATATCGTGCGGCACATGCGGATGGGCAAAAGCGCCTATCAGGCCGCGATTGACGCTGCTGACGAGATCGGCCTGGCGGTGGTGGCAACTACATTCTCGATTGTCGCGGTGTTCCTTCCGGTTGGACTGATGCCGGGGATTCCCGGGCAGTTCTTCTTCAATTTCGGCTGGACCGTGGTGGTTTCGGTGCTGATCAGTCTGGCGGTGGCACGCATGATCACGCCGATGATCGCGGCCTATTTCCTCAAGCCGGCTGGCCCGGCCGAGCATGGCGGCGGGATCTGGATGGAACGCTATGAGCGGCTTCTCCATTTCAGCCTTGATAACCGCAAGCAGCGCGCGCTGCGCGGCCAGGTTGAAGCGGTTCGCGGGTTGCCGTTCTATCACCTGCTGCCGACACTGGCGGCAGCTTTCGTAGCGATTTCGCCGTTCGTTATGCGTGGGGAGCCGGTTGTCGGCGAAGTGGCCAAGGGGCCGGGGGTGGGCCTGGCCCTATCCGCCCTGATCCTTGGCGCGCCGATTGCCTATGGCCTGGTGTTCCTGATCCAGACCCTGCTGATGGCCCTGGTCAACCTGGCGATAAAGCAGCGTAGCGCTGGGTTCTTGGCCTGGAGCCGTTTCTGGGCGCTGCGGCTGGGCGCACGGCTGCGCGATCACCGGATCTGGATGCTGGGCGTGGCCTTGTTCGCACTGGTGATGTCGGGCGTCTTGTTCGGGATACTTCCGCAAAAACTGTTTCCCGAACAGGACAGCGATTTCAGCCGGATAACCATCGAAATGGTTCCCGGCACCACCTTGCAGCAGACCGAGGCGGTGTTGGGCAAAGTGGCCAAACTGATCGCAGACCAGCCCGAAGTGGAACGGGTCCAGGAGCGGATCCGCGAAGGCAGCGGATCGGTTTTCATCACGCTGAAAAAGGACCGCGAAAAAAGCAGCCAGGAATTTGAACGCGGGCTGACCCCGCAGCTTCAGCAGTTCGCCGATGCCCGGGTCAATTTCCAGGCGCTGTTCCAGGCTGGCCCTCCGGGGCTTGGCCGGCCGATCTCGGTCATGCTGACCGGCGCAGATTCGGTTGTGCTGGAAGCGACCGCGGCGCAGCTGGCCGAACAGATGAAATCGATCCCCGGCGTGGTTGCCCCGCGGGTGGCTGCTGATACCCGCCGGCCCGAACTGGTTATCACGCCCCGGCAAGAACTGGCGGCGAGCCTTGGGGTTACAACCGCCGCACTCAGCCAGACGATCCGCATCGCCACGATTGGCGATATCGATCAGAACGCAGCCAAATTCTCGCTCGCAGACCGGCAGATCCCGATCCGGGTCCGCTTGTCCGAAGATTCGCGGCGCGATCTTTCCGTGATCGAAAATTTGCCGGTGCAAACCACCAGCGGCGGATCGGTGCCGCTGGCGCGGGTTGCCGATATCAGTCTGGGTTCGGGCCCGGTATCGATCCGCCGCTTTAACCAGCAGCGGCGCGTGTTTGTGGGGGCCGATCTTGCGCCGGACGCCAAGGAAGGTCCGATCAAGGCCAAGATCGAAGAATTGCAGGTCATGAAGAACCTGCCCGCCGGGGTCAGCAAGAAGCCGTATGGCTCTGACGAAATTTTCGAAGAGCTGATTACCAGCTTCCAGATCGCGCTGGGATCAGCGTTTCTGCTGGTCTTTGCGGTGCTGGTGCTGCTTTATCACCGCTTCGTCTCGCCCCTTGTCAATATGGCCTCGCTGTTGCTTGCGCCGCTGGGCGGCTTGATCGCGCTGTTCCTGGCCGGACAGGAAGTGACCCTGCCGGTGTTCATCGGGATCCTGATGTTGTTCGGGATCGTCGCCAAGAACTCGATCCTGTTGATCGATTTCGCGATCGAGGAAATGGCCAAAGGGGTGCCGAAGTATGAGGCGATCCTTGATGCCGGCCACAAACGCGCCCAACCGATCGTGATGACCACCGTGGCGATGACTGCCGGGATGGTACCAACCGCGCTGTCGCTGGGCGGCGATTCGGCCTGGCGGCAACCGATGGGCACGATGGTGATGGGCGGCCTGATCCTGTCTACAGTGCTGACCTTGCTGATCGTTCCGGCCGGCTTCAGCCTTGCCAACGGTCTGGAAGTGCGCATTGGCCCGTGGCTCAGCCGCCTGTTCCTGACCTATCAACCAGCCCATGCCGAAGCGGCCACAATGCCCTCGCATGAGCCTGCATCTGACATGGCCCCGCAGCTACCCTCGCCGCCACCCCAGCCGTCGGCCGCCACACCGGCCAGCCGGCGCGGCGAAGGACCTTCGCCGGCCGAGTGAGCGGATCGGCGCCTCGGCTGCGCTGGCGCCGCCCGGTCAGCGCCCCTCTGCCCGATCGGGCCAGAACCATGCGCCGCGTTGCCACCGGGCTGCTGGTGGCGATGGCCGCGCTGTTCCTGCTGGCCCGGCAGTTTCAGGGTGCGCACCCGGCCTGGGGCTTTGTGCTGGCCTTTGCCGAGGCCGGGATGATCGGCGGGATTGCCGATTGGTTTGCGGTGACCGCCCTGTTCCGCCATCCGCTGGGTCTGCCAATCCCGCACACCGCCATCGTCCCCGAAAACAAGGACCGGATCGCCGATACGATGGCGCAGTTCCTGCAGGACAATTTCCTGATCCCGCCGGTGGTGGCGCGGCGCCTGAAATCGATGAACCTGGCCGGGGCGGCGGGCGATTGGCTGGCCGATCCGGCCAAGGGCGGATCAACCCGGCTGCGCGATGGCGCGGCTGAACTGGCGGCTCAGGTGCTGGAATCGCTCGATCCCGATCGGCTGGGCAACCAGGTTCGTGGCGGGCTGTTTCGCCAGATTGACAAGCTTGAGGTTTCGCCGCTGATCGGCCAGATGCTGGGCACCACGATTGCTGACAAGCGCCACATGCCGGTGATCGAATCGCTGGTTCGCTGGGCCGGGCTGACGCTGGAAGACAACGAACAGATGATCCGCGATCTGATCCACGCCCGCGCCAATGCCGTGCTGCGCTGGACCGGGCTGGATGAAACGCTGGCCAATTCGGTGCTCGATGGGCTGTACAAGCTGTTGGCCGAAGTGATCGTCGATCCCGATCACCCACTGCGCGCCAAGGTCGAGGAAGGGCTGGCCAAGCTCGCCCAGGATCTTCAACACGATGCCGATCTGCGCGCCAGGATAGAGCGGCTAAAGGGCGAACTGGTTGGCAATCCGGCGGTCTCGGTCTGGTGGCAGGGTGTGTGGGAACGGTTGCGCGCCGCAATGCTCGATCGGCTGCGGCGGCCTTCGGGCGAAGCCAGCGGGCAATTGGCCGAAGCCTTGACCGAGCTGGGCAAGCATCTGCGTGATGATCCGCAATTGCAGCTGCAGATCAACCGCTTTGCCCGCCGCACCCTGGTGGGCATTTCGGTGCGTTATGGCACCCAGATTGTCCGGCTGGTTTCTGAAACGGTCAAGCGCTGGGATGCGCAGACCGTCACCACCCGGTTGGAAAGTGCGGTTGGCCGCGATCTGCAATTCATCCGGCTCAACGGCACCTTGGTGGGCGGCTTTGTTGGCGTGGTGATCCACGGGGTTGATCTTGTGCTGTGATGCCGCTGATCACCACCGCCCGCCTTGAACTGTGGCAGCCCCGGCTGGGCGATCAGGCGGATCTGTTTGATCTGACCCTGGCCGAGGAAACCCGCCGGTTTCTAGGCACCTTCGTGCCGACACAGATGGATGCCTTTGCCCGGTTGCACCGCAATGCCGGATCATGGGCGCTGCACGGTTATGGCAGCTTCATGGTGCGGCTGAAAGCCAAGGGGCGGATAATCGGCAACTGCGGCGTGTTTCGCAGCCATCGCGGGTTTGGGGCCGATCAGGGGCTTGATGATGTGCCCGAAGCCGGCTGGATCGTGCACCAGGACCATTGGGGCCAGGGCATCGCGCGCGAAGCGATGGAAGCCGCGCTGGCCTGGTTTGATGCGGAACATGGCCAACAGCGGATCGCCGCGATGATCGAGGAAGGCCATGCCGCGTCCGATGCCCTGGCGCAGCGGCTGGGCTTCGTGCGCTATGGGCGGCATCAGCCGGATGACGGTGCGGCGCTGGTGCTCTATGAGCGGCTTACCATTCCCCAGCCACCCAATTGATCCGGCTGATGTAATAGGATTTTACCGGCTGACCGGCGGCATCAAGCGCAGGCTTCATCTGCGCGCGAACCATCAGCAGCTTGCACGATAGATCCGCGAATTCATCGGGATTGGTGCGGAACAGGATCCGGCATCCCGTGACAGCGCCACTGGGGGCCACATCAAGCCGAAAGCGGACGATACCGTTCTGGCCGCGGTGCAGCGCCTTTTCGGGGAAATCGCCGGAGCGGAACCATGTGCCGGGATTGCTGGCAGGCTGGGCTTGCCGTGAAAGCGTAGCTTGCACCTTGGGATCAAAGCCCCATTGGACCAGCAGATCATCGGTGCAGGTCCGCATCGCCGCCATCGGCGCGGCCATTGACCCGGTTTCCAGCCGATAGGCCTTGCCGCCTTTGCGCTTGATTGTGATAGAGTTTGCCGCTGCTTCTGCCGCGCTTGTCAGGCCCGGCGCCTGAACCGGCTCTCTGGTGCTTTTCGGAGGTTCCCAGCCATCCAGCCGCAGCCCTTCGATTATAACCCCTGGAACCTTGTCATCCCCGGCCGTTATCGCCACACCAGTGCGGGAAAAGGGTATGGCCTGACCGCCGAAAGCGACTTGGACCGGCATGGCAATGCCATCGAACTTCAGCACTTTGCTGAAAATCGTCATCTGCACATAATCGCCCGGCGCAGTGCGGGTCAGCGAAAGCAGTGCTGAATCAACGCCGTTGCCGAACCGTGCAAACAGGTGACAGGCATCGATATCGTAATTCATTTCCCACTTGGTGGTTTTTGGCAACGATATGGGCGCCTTGTTTGCTGCTGCTGCGGGAAATTGCCCAACCGCAAGGCTAAGTGTGGCCAACCAGGCTAACGAACGCATCGGCGCCTCCTTGCAATGGATGGAGCCAACTTACTGCCTTGCATCAAAAAGAAAAGGCCCCGCCGAAGCGAGGCCTTTGTCTTGTTCGAAGGATCTGAATTCAGAGCTTGCCGGTCAATTCCGGCACCGCATTGAACAGATCCGCGACCAGCCCGATATCGGCGACCTGGAAAATCGGCGCGTCTTCGTCCTTGTTGATCGCGATGATGGTCTTGCTGTCCTTCATGCCCGCAAGATGCTGGATCGCGCCCGAGATGCCGATTGCGACATAGATTTCGGGGGCGACGATCTTGCCGGTCTGGCCAACCTGATAGTCATTTGGGACATAGCCCGCATCAACCGCAGCACGGCTGGCGCCAACGGCGGCGTTCAGCTTGTCGGCCAGCGGAAAGATCGTGGCGGTGAAGGTTTCTGCATCCTTCAATGCGCGCCCGCCAGAGACGATGATCTTCGCGCTGGTCAGCTCGGGCCGCTCGCTCTTGGCGATTTCGGACCCCATGAAGCTGCTGGTCCCGGCATCGCCGGTGCTGGCAACCGCTTCAACGCTGCCCGACCCGCCGGTGGCCTCGGCCTTGGCAAAGGCGGTGCCGCGAACGGTGATCACCAGCTTGGCATCGCTCGATTCAACCGTGGCAATCGCGTTGCCGGCATAGATCGGGCGGGTGAAAGTCTTGGGACCTTCGACCGAGAGGATATCTGAGATCTGCATCACATCGAGCAGCGCTGCGACGCGCGGGGCGATGTTCTTGCCGGTGGTGGTGGCGGGCACCACGAAGGCATCGTGGTTGGCCATCAAGCCGGCTACCAGCGGCGCGACGTTTTCGGCCAGGGCATTGGCATAGGCCGCATCATCAGCCAGGTGGACCTTGCCCACGCCGGCGATCTTGGCGGCTTCATCGGCCACGGCCTTGCAGCCCGATCCGGCGACCAGCAGGTGCACTTCGCCAATTTGCGAAGCGGCGGTAACCACAGCCAGCGTTGCATCCTTGACCGAGGCGTTGTCGTGTTCGACCCAAACGAGCGTTTTCATCTTACGCTACTCCCATTTCTTTGAGCTTGGCGACAAGCGCGTCCACATCAGCCACCTTGATCCCGGCGCTGCGCACTGGCGGTTCGGCAACTTTCAGCGTCTTGAGCCGCGGCGCGATATCCACGCCGTAATCACCCGCCGTCTTGGTGGCGAGCGGCTTTGATTTGGCCTTCATGATGTTGGGCAGCGAGGCATAGCGCGGCTCGTTCAGGCGAAGATCGGTGGTGACGATCGCGGGCAGTGCCAGCTTGACCGTTTCCAGCCCGCCATCGACTTCACGCTTTACGACAACGCTATCACCTTCGATGCTGACTTCGTTGGCAAAGGTGCCTTGCGGGCGGCCCATCAGCGCGGCGACCATCTGGCCAACCTGGTTCGAATCGTCGTCAATCGCCTGCTTGCCGGTGATGATGAGGCTGGCCCCTTCTTCCTCGGCCACGCCCTTGACCAGCTTGGCAACGGCCAGCGGTTCAACCTCGACGCCGTCATCTACCTGGATCAGCACGGCGCGGTCTGCGCCCATGGCGAGCGCGGTGCGCAGCGTTTCGGCGGCCTTTGCGGGCCCGACTGACAGCGCGATAATTTCAGTCACCACGCCTTTTTCCTTGAGGCGAATGGCTTCTTCAACCGCGATCTCGTCGAACGGGTTCATTGCCATTTTGACATTGGCGAGCTCGACGCCGGTGCCGTCGGACTTTACCCGCGGCTTCACGTTATAATCGATCACGCGCTTTACGCAGACCAGGGCTTTCATAAGTGTCCAGCCTTTCCCTTAGAATGACGCCGCAGCGCCTAGTTTACGTTTACGGAAACGTCAACCTTACGATCCGTTATGCTGCTTTGCGGACTTCCGCCACGATCTTCTTGGCGGCATCGCCAAGATCGCTGGCTGAAACGATCGGCAGGCCCGAATTCTCAAGGATTGCCTTGCCCTGCTCTACATTGGTGCCTTCAAGGCGGACCACCAGCGGAACCGAAAGGTTCACTTCCTTGGCCGCCGCCACGATCCCATCGGCGATAATGTCGCACTTCATGATCCCGCCGAAGATGTTGACAAGGATGCCCTTCACCGCCGGGTCCTTGAGGATGATCTTGAACGCTGCCGTAACCTTTTCTTTGCTGGCGCCGCCGCCCACATCGAGGAAGTTGGCCGGGAATTCGCCGTTCAGCTTGATGATGTCCATCGTTGCCATGGCAAGCCCTGCGCCGTTGACCATGCAGCCGATGTTGCCATCCAGCTTGATGTAGGCCAGATCATACTGGCTGGCTTCGACTTCAGCCGGGTCTTCCTCGGTTTCGTCGCGCAGCGCCATCACATCGCTGTGGCGATAGAGCGCGTTCGAATCGAAGCTCATCTTGGTATCAAGCACCATCAATTGCCCGCTGCATTCGGCCAGCGGGTTGATTTCGATCATCGCGCAATCCAGCGCCATGAATGCGTCATACAATTGCTTGCCCAGTACCTGTGCCTGTTTGGCCAGATCGCCCTTCAGCTTGAGCCCGAAAGCCAGCGCGCGGCCGTGGTGCGGCATAAAACCCTGAGCCGGATCGATCGTGACAGTGATGATCTTTTCCGGGGTATCGTGGGCCACATCCTCAATGCTCATCCCGCCTTCGGTGCTGACGATCATTGCGATCCGCCCGGTGGCGCGGTCAACCAGCATCGAAAGGTAGTATTCGCTGCCGATATCGACCCCATCTGTGATGTAGAGCCGGTTCACCTGCTTGCCGGCATCGCCGGTCTGGATTGTCACCAGGGTGTTGCCCAGCATGTCTTGTGCATGGGCTTCCACTTCCTCAAGGCTCTTGGCCAGACGAACGCCGCCTTTGGCATCGGGGCCAAGTTCCTTGAACTTGCCCTTGCCGCGCCCGCCGGCGTGGATCTGGCTTTTCACCACATAGAGCGGCCCGGGAAGGTCCTTGGCGGCGGCAACCGCTTCGGCTACGCTCATCGCGGCGATCCCCTTGGGAATGGCAATGCCGAACCGGCTGAGCAGTTCCTTGGCCTGGTATTCGTGGATGTTCATGGCGTGGGCATCTCCGGAGATGGGGCCAGCAAGTTGCGGCCTGCTTGGCAAGCGCCTAAGCACAGTCAACCCAGCTTGAAAAGGCCCGTAATGGTGCAGGATCGGACAAATATGAACGCCAGTTGCGATTGGTTCTCAGCAATGGGGAAAATGCCGGCTTGATCGATCGCGCGCGTCTGGAACAAATCGTTCGCGCAGCCGGGCAAATCGCGCTTGGCGCCTGGCCGGGCCATGGCCACGTGCTGGAAAGCTGGGACAAGCTCGATAGCAGCCCGGTGAGCGCGGCTGATTTTGCCGTGGATGCCTTTCTCAAGCACGAACTATCGGCGCTGCTGCCTTCGGCTGGCTGGCTCAGCGAAGAGACGATTGATGCGCCCGAGCGGCTGGAAGGCCGCTTGATCTGGCTGGTCGATCCGATTGACGGGACCCGCGATTTTATCCGCGGACGCAGCGGCTGGGCCATATCGGTCGCCCTGATCAGCGCCGGGCGGCCATTGATGGGCATGCTGGATGCCCCAGCCCGCGGCGAATTCTGGCAGGCCGAGGCAGGGCATGGCGCCTGGCGCAACGGGATCCGGCTGGCGGCTTCGCGCCGCACCGAATTGACCGGCTCGCGGGTGCCGGCCCAGGCCTTGCCAAAGGCCGATCTTGATCTGACGCTGGTTGATCAGCCCAATTCGATTGCGCTGCGGATCGCCAAGGTTGCCGCCGATGAGGCCGATCTGGTGGCTACGCTGCGCTGGGGGTTTGAATGGGATGTTGGGGCCGCCGCGCTGATCGCGCGTGAGGCCGGAGCCGCAGTGACTGATGCCTTTGGCCAGCCGCTGGCCTACAACAAACCCGATCCGCGGGCCTTTGGCGTGCTGGCCTGCGCCCCGGGGATCCACGATGCCGCAGTAGAGCGGCTGGCGGGGCGGGCCAAGGAACTGGCCGGCTGAACCAGAATCAAAAAGGGCCCGCCGGTCTGGCGAGCCCCTCTCGATTCGTAACTTCGCAGCCTCAGGTGCCGCTTTGTGCCGCCTGAACGTCTTCGGTTGTCACCGGCACGATCTTGATTTCGACCCGGCGGTTCTTGGCCCGGCCTTCGGTTGTGGTGTTTTCGGCCACCGGCATGGTTTCACCAAAGCCCTGACTGCGGATCCGTGCGGCCGGCACGCCCTTTGAAATCAGGTAATTCATCACCGTCTGTGCGCGCTTTTCAGACAGCGCCTGGTTGAAGCTGTCGCTACCGGTTGAATCGGTGTGACCATAAACGTCGATCAGGCTGTTGGGATAGGCGATCAGGCTTTGCGCGACCTGATCCAGCGTGGTGCGGAAGGCCGGCTTGAGTGTGGACGAGCCAACATCGAAAGTCACGCCATCGGGCAAGTTGACCAGGATCGCCTTGCCGCCATCGGTTTCGGTCACATCAACGCCCGAACCGGCGGTCTGCTCTTTCAGTTCCTTGATTTGCTGGTCCATCTGATAGCCAACAGCAGCCCCGGCAACCCCGCCGATTCCGGCGCCAACGATGCGGCCGGTCTTGCCGCCGATCAGGCCGCCCAGCAGGCCGCCAACAACTACGCCGCCAAGCCCGCCGATGGCCGTGCGCGAAACTTTCTTCTGGCCGGTATTGGGATCGGTCACGCAGGCCGAAGTTGCCAGCAGGGCCGATGCGGCCATTGCGGAGGTGAGCCAATGGGTCTTCTTCATGTCTATTCCCCTTACCTGTTGCAGGATTGGCATTAACCCTATGTAGTTGAAGCTGAATGGCGGGTGCATGGCCCGGTTGTCAACAATTCAGCGGCGCGCAGTGGGCGGCCCATCGCATTTTACACCCCCTTCGCCTTTACCCGCAAACCTGCTAGGCCGCCTGTGTGACACCTTTTCCCTGGTCTGACCTTTTCATTATCGCGGGATTGATCCTGCTTAACGGGCTGTTCTCGATGTCAGAGCTGGCGATTGTCTCGGCGCGGCCAGCGCGGATGAGATTGCTGGCCGATGGCGGCAATGCCGGCGCGCGGCGGGCAATCGAGCTGGCATCGGATCCGGGCAAGTTCCTCTCGGCGGTGCAGATCGGGATCACCCTGGTCGGGATTATCGCCGGGGCCTATTCGGGCGCCAGCCTGGGCGGGCCAACCGGTGAGCGGCTGGCCGCGCTGGGCGTGCCGGCCCGCTGGGCGCCGCAATCCGGCTTTGCCCTGGTGATCGCCTTGACCACCTATTTCAGCTTGGTGGTGGGCGAATTGGTGCCCAAACAGCTGGCATTGCGCTCGGCCGAAAAGATTGCCGTGCTGGCCGCCATCCCGATCTCGGTAGTGGCGCGGATCACGGCGCCGTTTGTCTGGCTGCTCGACAAGTCATCAGGTGTGCTGCTGCGCCTGACCGGGGTGACCCACAAAGGTGAGCATTCGCTGACCGCCGAGGAACTGCAACTGGTCTTTGCCGAAGCGACCCGATCGGGCGTGATCGAGGAAGACGAACGCGCGATCATGACCGGGATCATGCGGCTGGCCACCAGGCCGGTGCGCGAGCTGATGACGCCCCGGACCGAGCTGGACACGATTGACCGCAAAGCCAGCGAGGCTGAACTTCGCGCCGCGATCAAAGGCAGCCCGCATTCGCTGCTGCCGGTTACCGATGCCAGCCCCGATAATATCGTCGGCGTGGTCAAAGTGAAGGATGTGCTGGCCGTGCTGCTGGCGGGGCGCAAGCCCAACCTGGCCCGTCTGCTCAAGAAGGCGGAGATTCTGCCCGATCAGCTGGACGCGATGGACGCGCTCAAGATCCTTCAGCAAAGCGGCGTGTCGATGGCGCTGGTCCATGATGAATATGGCCACCTTGAAGGGGTGGTTACCCCGGCCGATCTGCTTTCAGCCATCGTTGGCAATTTCGCCAGCTATCAGGATGAAGGCGATGCGCCGCTGCTGGTAACGCGCGAAGATGGCTCGCTGCTGCTGGCGGGCTCGCTTCCAGTTGATGCGCTGATCGACCAGCTTGGGCTGGATCTGCCGGCTGACCGCGATTTTGCCACCACGGCGGGCTATGCCCTGTCAGTGTTCAAGAAGCTCCCGCGCGAAGGCGAATATTTCCACGATCAGGGCTGGCGCTTTGAAGTGATCGATATGGACGGCCGCAAGATCGACAAGCTTTTGGCCAACAAGCTTCAGGCCGAAATCCGCACCGAAAACTGATCTGCGGGCCAAACCAGAAAGGGCCCGCTGTTCAGCGAGCCCTTTGAAGCATTTTCCGGATCAAAGGTTCAGTTGCCGCCGATTGCGGTCTGCGCTTCGCGGCCATCGCCTTCGGGTGCGGCGATGATATCGCGGGCCACTTCGCCCTTGTCGACCGTGTTGGTCTGCGGATCACCCACGGTCGAACGGATCGCAGGGGCGGCCTGACCGGCCTTGCCGCCAACCGTGGTTTCCACGCTTGAACGCGGTTGCGGTGCACCGAACAGTGCGCTTTGCGCCTGGGCGGCTGCGCTGGAATCGTTGGGGCGCGGCGCGCCCGGAGCGGGCGGAACCAGCGCGAAATCGGGCGGTACAACCAGCGGCGCCTGGCGCTGCACGGCGAATTCATCGGGCCGATTGCGGTTAAACATCCCGCCGCCGCCGCATGCCGAAAGCAGCAGCGCCGAAGTGGTGACCAGAATCAAGCCTGTGGTCTTACGCATCTCTCAAATCTCCGTTGCGGGCGTTTTGTGGTTGGTCGCATTTTCCGAGTCGCCAGTTGAATCCAACTGGCTCGAAAATGCTTGGCCCGCCGTATCAAGTTGGGGCTTTTCGCGGATAAGCAGGCTGCGGGCAAGGATTATCACCACGCCCACCGAGATCAGCATATCGGCCAGGTTGAAAACCAGAAACGGCCGCCATGCGCCAAAGTGCAGATCAAGGTAATCGACCACATGGCCCAGCACCGCCCGATCATAAATGTTGCCCAGCGCCCCGCCCAGGATCAGCCCCAGCGGCACCACATCGCCCAACTTGCTCTCCCGCGTGATCCAGGCTGCCACTACCAGCGCAATTGCGCCGGTCAGCGCCACCAGCAGCCAGCGCATCGCATCGGTATCGGCGGTCAGCAGACCCAGCGAGATGCCATAGTTTGAGGTGCGGGTCAGATTGAAAAAGCTGGTCAGCACGATCTGCTGGCCATCTGCAATCAAGCCCAGCGGCCCGGTGACCAGCAGCTTCAGCGCCTGATCGGCCACAAAGCCGGCCAGGGCCACGGCAAAGCCGATCTTGCGGGTGCGCGTCAGCATGGTCATTCGCCGCCGTCCATGCCGCCCACAACCTGATCGCAACGTGAACAAAGCGCGCCGTCTTCGGTCACGTCGGGCAGGTGCCGCCAGCAACGCCCGCATTTGTGGTGGGTGGTGCGGGTGACTGTTTCCCAATCACCTTGATGGACTTGTGCCGTGATAAACAGCTCTGCGAGGTCGATGCCGGGGTAAGCGTGATTGACCGCAACTTCGGCTTCAAGACTTGAGCGGATGATCTTGTCGCGCCGCATTGGCTCGATCCGTTCATTGACTGCTGCGCGAAGCTGGCGAAGCTCAGCCCACTTCTCCACCAACTCGTCATCCCCGCGCAGGCGGGGATCCAGCTCGGGCGCTTCGCCGGCCGCTTGGTCAGCGGCTGGGTTCCCGCCTTCGCGGGAATGACGAGGGTTGGGGGCGGGCAGCACCGGCCACTCCAGCAAATGCACCGAACCGCCCTCTGGATACCGCGTCCCCCACACCTCTTCGCTGGTGAACACCAACACCGGCGCGGCCCAGCGGACCAGCGCGTGGAACAGCGTATCCAGCACGGTGCGATAGGCCATCCGCTTGGGATCGGTGGCCGCATCGCAATAGAGGCAGTCCTTGCGCACATCGAAGAAGAAGGCGGAAAGGTCCTCGTTGCAGAAGTCGGTCAGGGTGCGGACATAGGTGTTGAAATCGAAGCTGTCGGTGGCCGCGCGCAGCGTTTCATCCATCCGCGCCAGCAGCGCCAGAACATAGCGTTCCAGCTCTGGCATCGCCTCCACCGGCACCCGCTCAGCCTCGCTGAAGCCGTCCAGCGCGCCCAGCAGATAGCGGAAGGTATTGCGCAGTTTGCGGTACTGGTCGGACACGCCCTTGAGGATTTCATCGCCGATCCGGTGATCCTCGGTGAAATCGACTGTCAGCGCCCACAGCCGGATGATGTCCGCGCCATAGGTTTCCATCACCTTGTTGGGATCGATGGTGTTGCCCAGCGATTTGGACATTTTCATGCCCTTGGAATCCATCGTGAAGCCGTGGGTCAGGATCCGGTCATAGGGCGCGCGGCCGCGGGTGGCGCAGCTTTCCAGCAATGACGATTGGAACCAGCCGCGATGCTGATCGCTGCCTTCGACATAGATGTCGGCCGGCCAGCTCAGGTCCGGCCAGCGCCCGCTATCGAGCACATAGGCGTGGCTGGTGCCGCTATCGAACCATACGTCGAGAATGTCGGGCACGGCTTCCCACTCTTCGGGATCATAGCCTTCACCCAGGAAGCTGTGCGCCGTCTCGGGCGTCCAGGCGTCGATGCCTTGTTCGCGCACGGCGGCAACGATCCGTGCGTTCACCGCTTCGTCGATCAGATATTCACCGCTCTTGCGGTTGACGAACAGCGTGATTGGCACCCCCCAGGCGCGCTGGCGGCTGAGCACCCAGTCTGGCCGCCCGGCGACCATCGAACCGATCCGGTTGCGGCCCTTTTCGGGGGTGAAGGCAACGCGCTCAATCTCGCTCATCGCGGTTTCGCGCAGCGTCCGGCCATCGGCCATCGGTTTGTCCATCGGCACAAACCACTGCGGGGTGCAGCGGTAGATCACCTTGGCCTTGGAGCGCCACGAGTGCGGGTAGCTGTGCTTGTAATCGGCCGATGCCGCCAGCAGCCCGCCCGCTTCGCGCAGGTCGCTGCAGATCGGCCCATCGGGGGCGTTGAACTTGGGGTTGATGACGCTGCCCTGCCCGCCCAGCCACTGCCAGTCCTCGCGGTACTTGCCGTCGCCCTCAACCGCGAATTTGGGACCGATGCCGACCGACTTGCACAGCTCGAAATCGTCCTCGCCGTGGTCGGGCGCCATGTGGACCAGTCCCGTGCCGCTGTCGGTGGTGACGAAATCGCCCGCCAGCAACGGCCGCGGTTCTGCAAAAAACCCGCCGAGGTGGTGCATCGGGTGGCGAGCGATGGTTCCGGCGAGGTCGGAGCCTTTGATTTTCGCGAACGGCTCTGCACAAGCGATGAAATTGAAACGCTCGAAGTTCGAGTTTCGTGATCGTTGCTCGACCTGTTCGATCAATTCTTTGGCTACGAGGAACGCGTTGCCAGTTCCACCATCGTGGAACACCCAATATTCAATGTCTGGTCCATAGGCGATCGCTTGATTTACAGGAATCGTCCAAGGAGTAGTCGTCCAAATCAGTGCAAAGAGCTTGATTGGCTCTCCCACGCCCTGATTGGCAAACTCCCTCCAACCGAGCCCATCCAGGACAGGACTCTCGACAATCTCGAACGCCACGTCAATCTGGGTCGAGGTGATATCCTCGTATTCAACCTCAGCCTCGGCCAGCGCGGTCTTTTCGACCGGCGACCACATCACCGGCTTGGCCCCGCGATAGAGCTGGCCCGAGGTGGCGAACTTGAGCAGCTCCGCCACGATCGTCGCTTCGCTCTCGGCCTGCATGGTGAGGTACGGATTGTCCCAATCGGCCATCACGCCCAGCCGCTTCAATTGCCCGCGCTGCACATCGACCCAGTGCTGGGCATAGGCGCGGCATTCGGCCCGGAATTCGAGGAGGGGAACCTGATCCTTGTCGAGCTTCTTCTTTCGGTACTGCTCTTCCACCTTCCATTCGATCGGCAGGCCGTGGCAATCCCAGCCCGGCACATAGGGCGCGTTCTTGCCGAGCAGGTTCTGGGTGCGGCAGACCATGTCCTTGATCGTGTGGTTCAGCGCGTGGCCGATGTGCATATCGCCGTTCGCATAGGGCGGACCATCATGGTACATGAAGGTTTCGCGGCCCCGGCGGGCATCGCGCAGCTGTTCATACAGCTTTTCAGCCTCCCAGCGCGCGGCGATAATCGGCTCTTTCTGGGGGAGTCCGGCCTTCATCGGGAAATCAGTCTTCGGCAGGAAGACGGTGTCTTTAAGATCGCGCTGCTGGGTCATAGGCCGCGGGCCTTAGCCGGGGCGGCGTGAATGCGCAATTCCTCCCCAATGCGGGGATCAGCGATTCTCGCGCCGCTTGGCGATCAGCGCTTCAGTCTCCGCCTTTTCGCGACCGTTGCGGCGATCACCCGCCGGGTGGAGCGCCGGGCCGATCACCCACAGGTCTGATACCCAGATGTGGCTGTTGAAACTGGCCGGAACCTGGCCGATCTGTTCGGGCAGATCCAGCCCGCGCGGTTCTGCGCCGTCACTGGCCGGGCCCGTCACCACAATATGGCCGCCCACCGCAGCCATCCGCGCGATCAGCCGATTGGGCCAGCCGGCGAACTGCCACTGGCGGTTGAGCGGCACCAGAATGGTCCCGCCCTTGCAGCTTGCCGGGGTCAGCCCCAGCCAGCCTTGCAGCTGGTAAGCACTGGTGCAGGCCCGCGCAGCCTCCATCGAGAAGGCCCAGCTTTTGGGAAAACGCTGCCGGATTGGGGCAATCGCGGCTTCACTGCCCATGAAGCCATCGCCCAGATCCTCAACCTTGCGGCCAGCGGCCAGCAGCGCATCGATCAGCCGGGCGCTAAGGGCCTGATCCTGGCCACCCAGGTTGAACAGGATCGGTTCGGTCGGCAAGGCGCTCAACGTTTCCTCCAGCGTCGGCACATAGCCAATGCCCATGCCGCGCAGCGGAAAGCTTTTGCCGCCATCGGCGCTATAGCCGTGCCCGGCATCGATCGCCTTCAATTGGGCCAGGGTCATCGCGGAAACCGCGCCCTTGCCGCTGGTCCGGCAATCGAGGGTGGCTTCGCGCAGCAGCACGATCCGCCCATCGCTGCTTTGCGCCACATCGACCGAAACCATCGCCGCGCCCATTCCGCTGGCGCGCTGCAGCGCGGGCAGGGTGTTTTCGATATAGTCATGCACCGGAACTTCGATATTGTCGGCGGTGCAAACGCCGTCCGCGGCGGCCAGCGTGGCGGGCAAATTATTAGGCTGCTGGCTGATCCCGCGCACCGCCAGCAAGCGGGGGTAGCCCGTGGGCCGTTCGGCAATCCAGCTGGCATTGACGAAAGTCATCACCAGAAAAGCCAGCGCCAGCACAAACCCGATCCGCTTGAGCCAAAGCGTCATTCCGAAATTCTCCCCAGGTGCGCTTTCGCCGCTTCGCAATCGTGCGCCATCTGCGCAGTCAATGCTTCCAATGTTTCGAACTTTTCTTCGCCGCGCAAGTAGTGATGCAGCGCTATTTCAATTTCCTGGCCATAAAGATCGCCGGAATAATCAAAGAAATAGCTTTCCAGCAGTTCGACCGGTGGTTCAAAACTGGGGCGGATGCCCAGGTTGGCCGCGCCGTGCAGCACCTGCCCGCCCGGCAGGGTTCCGGTAACGGCATAGATCCCATAACGCGGCCGCAGATAGCTGCCCAGTTCAAGGTTGGCGGTGGGAAAGCCGATTGTGCGGCCCAGCTTGGCCCCGTGCCGGACCGTGCCGCGGATCGCAAAGGGCCGGGTCAGCAAGTGGGTGGCGGCGGCGCAGTCCCCGGCTTTAAGCGCTTCGCGGATCCGGCTGGATGAGATTACTTCGCCGCCATCGCCAACCGGGCCAACCGCGCGCGCCGATAGACCGCACGGCGCGCCCAGTTCCTTCAGCACGGCCACGTTCCCGCTGCGGCCCTGGCCGAATGTGAAATCTTCCCCGGTCACCACCCCGGTCACGCCCAGCTGACCAGCCAGCAAATCCTGGACGAAGGCCCGGGCAGTGGTTGCGGCCAGCGCGGCATCAAATTCGAAAACCAGCATGGCATCGGCCCCGGCAGCGGCGAACAGCTCGGCCCGCTGATCGAGCGTGGTCAGCCGGAACGGCGGGCTGAGCGGCGCAAAAAAGCGCACCGGGTGCGGATCGAACGTGGCGACAATCGCCGGGCGGCCCTCAGCCCGGGCCCAGGCCATGGCTTCACCCACAACCGCCTGATGGCCCAGGTGGAAGCCATCGAAATTGCCCAGTGCGATCACTGCGCCGCGCAAGGATGGTGGCATCGGTGCCCGTGCGTTCAGCCTGACCAGATCCACCGCGCCAATCCGTTCAGTGCTGCCGGCGGCCTTTGGCCCATTCGGCATAGGGAAGCAGCCCGGCATGGATCACGCGCAGGGCATTGCCGCCCATCACCGCGCGAATTTCCTCTGCCGAGAAGCCTGCATCGAGCAATGCCTGGGTCAACTGGACCAACTGGCTGGTATCGAACCGCACCGTTGTGCCGCCATCATAATCGCTGCCCAGCGCTACGTATTCAATCCCCACCAGATCGCGCACGTGCTTCATCGCCTTGACGATTCCGGCTGGGCTGGTGTCACACACGGCGGCATCCCAATAGCCGATCCCGATCACTCCGCCGGTGCGGGCTACGCCGCGAATTTCAGCATCGCTGAGGTTGCGGTTGACCGGGCACACCGCCTGAACACCGCCGTGGCTGGAAACCACCGGGCGGCGCGCCATCTTCAGCACTTCGGCCACGCAGGTGTGGCTGCAATGGGCGATGTCGACGATCATCCCGCGATCTTCCATCATCCCCACGATCTGACGGCCGAACGGGGTCAACCCGCCTTTGACCAGGCCGTGCATCGATCCGCCAAGCTCGTTATCGAAGAAATGGGTCAGCCCGGCCATCCGAAATCCGGCGCTATACAGCCGGTCCAGATTTTCGGCCTTGCCTTCAAGATTGTGCAGCCCTTCGACCGAAAGTAGCGCGCCAACTGGCGCTTGCGGCCGGGCGCGCAAGGCCAGCAGCTGATCAAGCCCGCCCTGGTCTGCCACCTTGCGCAAGGTGCCTTGCGATTGCGAAACCGCGACATCCAGCTTCTGGCCGTGAAACAGCGAGCGTTCGAGCAGCGAATCCCAGGTCCGGCGCGGCTGGCCTTGGGATACCAGCAGCAGCGTGAGCATATCGGAATCCGCTGGATTGCTATCGTAGTTCTGGCCCTTGGGGCTCTTGGTGGTCGATGCGAACACCTGCAAGGTGACATTGCCCTTGATCAGCCGGGGCAGATCCTCGTGCCCGCGATTGGATGCGGCCACCAGATCGCGCTTCCACAGCAGGGTATCGGAATGCAGATCGACGATGTTAAGCGAACGGTGCAGCGCCTCGGCTTCGGGTGAAATCACCAGCAGCGGCTTGCCTTCCAGCTTGTTCATGCCGGATTCCAGCATTGGCGGGAGCAGCCGGAAGAACACCAGGGCACCGATTGCCAGCACGGTAGCCAAAGACCAGAATATCTTGCGCATCGTGCCCCCCAAAATCAGACTGCTGGTTTACGCAGCAATGTTACGAAATCAAACCCCGGCACGCGACCTTGTGGGGGATGACTTTCGCGGAATGTCTCAGCCCAGTCGGCGCGGTTGAATGCGGGAAAGCGGGCATCGCCTTCGGGCGTCAGGGCCACTTCGGTCAGCTCTATCCGGTCCGCCAGCGGCAGGGCTTCGGCATAGATCTGGGCCCCGCCGAAGATCGCGATATGGGGGGCATTGGCCAGGCGCAGCGCGGCGGCCAGATCATGCACCACTTCGGCCCCATCGGCTTGCCAGGCGGGATCGCGGGTAATCACGATGTGGCGGCGGCCGGGCAGCAGGCCGGGCAGCGATTCAAAGGTCTTGCGGCCCATCACCAGTGGTTTGCCGATGGTCAGCGCCTTGACCCGGCGAAAGTCCGCACTGATGTGCCAGGGGATCTCGCCACCAGCACCGATAACGCCGTTTGCGGCCACCGCAGCAACCAGGAAGATTTCGCTGCGGTTCACGCCAGCAGCCGGGTGACGTGGCCCATCTTGCGCCCGGGGCGCACCACGCCTTTGCCATAAAGGTGGACGTGATTGGCCGGGTCAGCCGCCAGCGCGGAAATGTCCAGCACATCGTCACCGATCAGATTGCGCATCTCCACGCCGCGCGCGGCAAGCCGGGTTTCGCCCAGCGGTAGCCCGCAGATTGCGCGGATGTGGTTTTCAAACTGGCTGGTGGCCGCGCCCTCGATCGTCCAGTGCCCCGAATTGTGGACCCTGGGCGCCATTTCGTTGAACACCGCGCCCTGATCGGTCGCAAAGAATTCAAACGCCGCCACGCCGATATAGCCAAGCGCATCGGCCACTTTTTGGGCCAGCGCACGGGCATCGCCAATCTGGGCCTGCACCGCCGGGCCGGCCGGGACGGTCGATTTAGCCAAAATCCCATGCTCATGGACATTTTCGGCGCTGTCCCAGAACACGCATTTGCCATCCTGGCCGCGCGCCAAAATCACGCTGAATTCACTGGAAAAGCGCACCAGCCCTTCATAGATCAACGCCTGCCCCGCCAGCGATATCCCCTCGGCCTCATGGTCATAGGCGATCCGCCACTGGCCCTTGCCGTCATAGCCTTCGCGCCGGGTCTTGAGGATCCCGGGCGATCCGATCCGGATCAGCGCCTGGTCCAGATCCTCAGCCGTGTCGATCATCATATAGGATGCCGTGCGGCCCCCCAGATTCTCGACGAATTCCTTTTCATTCAGCCGGTCCTGCGCCACTTCAAGTGCGCGAACCGAAGGAAACAACGGCGTTTCGCCGAGTCCTTTCAGTGCGGCGATCGGCACATTTTCCCACTCATAGGTAACAACCGCGCAGGCCGAGGCGAACGCGGCCAGCGCGCTGGCATCGTCCCAGCTTGCCCGGGTGTGGGCCTGGCTTACCTCTGCGGCAACGCTATCGTTTTCTGGGGCATAGATGTGGACCTTATAGCCCAGCCGCTGCGCCGCCATGGCCAGCATTCGTCCCAGCTGCCCGCCGCCCAGAATGCCGATCACTTCGCCGGGGGGGATCATCGCCATGGGCTGTCAGCTTGGCCGTTCAGCCACGCCGGCACTTTGCGCGGCGCGGTAGGCCTGAAGCCGAGAGCTTAGCGCGGGATCGCTCAGCGCCAGGATCGAGGCGGCCAGCAAGGCGGCATTGGTTGCCCCGGCCTCGCCAATCGCCAGCGTTCCCACCGGGATCCCGGCCGGCATCTGGACGATCGACAGCAGGCTGTCCTGCCCTGAAAGCGCCTTGGACTGCACGGGCACGCCCAGCACCGGCAGGTGGGTCATGCTGGCTACCATCCCCGGCAAATGCGCTGCGCCGCCCGCCCCGGCGATGATCACCTTGAAGCCTTCATCGGCTGCGCCCTGGGCAAATTTGACCAATCGATCTGGCGTGCGGTGCGCCGATACGATCCGCGCATCGTGCGCCAGGCCCAGCTTGTCGAGCGTTTCGGCGGCGCGTTGCATCGTAGGCCAGTCAGACTGGCTGCCCATGACAATCGCGACAAGTGCAGCCATGCTCAGCGCTCCGCCAGATAATAACGCTCGATCGCCTTCAGATCGGCATCGAGTTCATAAATGATTGGTTGGCCGGTCGGGATCTCAAGCCCGGTGATCTCATCATCGGAAATCCCCGAGAGATGCTTGACCAGCGCGCGCAGCGAGTTTCCGTGTGCCGAAATCAGCACAGTTTCGCCCTTGGCCAGCTGCGGCGCGATCGCGCTTTCATAATAGGGCAGCACGCGGGCGATGGTGTCCTTCAGGCTTTCGGTGCTGGGAATCGGGATCCCGGCATAACGCGGATCAGATTTAAGATCGAACGCAGAGCCATCTTCCAGCACAGGCGGCGGAATATTGAAGCTGCGGCGCCAGATCTTGACCTGATCATCGCCGTGTTTGGCGGCCGTTTCAGCCTTATCAAGCCCCGTGAGCCCGCCATAGTGGCGCTCATTCAGCCGCCAGTCCTTGATCTCGGGAATCCACAGCCGACCGGCCGCTTCGAGCGCCAGGTGCAGCGTCTTGATCGCCCGGCTTTGCAGCGATGTGAAGGCCATGCTGGGCAGCATGGCGGTTGCCTTCAGCAGCGCACCGGCGGCCTGGGCTTCGGCTACGCCCTTTTCGGTCAGGTCAACGTCCCACCAGCCGGTGAAGCGGTTTTCCAGGTTCCACTGGCTCTGGCCATGGCGGACAAGAATTAGGCGGGGCAAGGGGCCAAACTCCAAGCTTTTCAGGAGCACCGCGCCTAGCCGGTCAAGCCGGGTTTGGGAAGGGCGTTCGGCAAGAAGCAAGGCGGGTCAAAAATTGATCCACGCCAAGCCGCAAAAGCGCGGGACTGAATCGCAGGGCTCAGTCCACCCAAGGCTTCGCTTTGCGATGCTGCTTGCTGGTGGCTTGGCGCGCATCAATGCAAAGACATCACCAAAACCGCTATTGCCCTTCGGAACCCGTTTTCTCTGATCCATCGCCGTCTTGCGCGCGCGCCTGCGCCTTGCGGCGGCGCAGGTTCTCGCGCAGCTTGGCGGCAAGGCGTTCTTCGCGGGTGGGGGCGGGCTGTCTTTCACGCATTGGCAATAGTTCGTGCGCTATCAGGCATCGGCTTGACAAAGCAAGGGGGCGCAGCCAATAGCGCGCCCCTGCCCCCCGGCCTTGGCCGTGTTGGGCCATTTGGAATGGTGTGCTGCTGTAGCTCAGTGGTAGAGCGCATCCTTGGTAAGGCTGAGGTCGGGAGTTCAATCCTCCCCAGCAGCACCATTCCACTGCCGCACCTGTGTGGCACCTGCGCCTCAACCCCGGATTCATACGCGCGCAAACGCCCTGTGGCCCAGCGCGCCGGCCCAGCGCCACCGCAATCCGCCAGGCTGGCCCGGACCCGGCCTCAGTTCCCGGACCTGGCTTGCCCGATCCGGAATTGCAATCGATTGTTGATTTGGATACGATCCACCTTGCGAAACCCTGCGCAAGTGCGGGCAGGTCTTGAAGATACAAGAAAGGTTTCATCGTGGGTGCTCTGAAAGCTTTGCTGGCCATGATTCTGGCCATGCTCCCTATGCCGGCATTTGCGGCTGAGCAGATCCGCGCGAGCTCGCCCGGCGGGGTGATCGCGGTTGAATTGGCGATCGATGGTGATGGCCGCGCGGCCTATGCGATAAGCCGCAAGGGCAAACCGATCCTTGCCCCTTCGCGGTTGGGCTTTCTGTTTACCGATGTGGCCAAGATTGATCGCAGTCTGGAACTGACCGGGCACGAAATCGGCGAATTCGACCAGACCTGGCAGCAGCCGTGGGGTGAATGGGCGCAAGTTCGCAATCACTACCGCGAGCTTCGGGTTCATTTGCGGGAAAGCAAGGGGTTGGGCCGGAACTTCACGATCACGTTCCGGATCTATGACGATGGGGTCGGCTTGCGCTATGAGTTCCCCGACCAGCCCAATATGCACCACGCCAACATTGCCGAGGAGCTGACCGAGTTCGCCTTCGCGCAGGATGGCACCGCTTGGTGGAAGCCCGCCTTCCTGTGGAACCGCGAAGAGTATCTTTACAACAAGACTGCGATTTCGGGGCTGGGTACGGCCGATACACCCGTTACGATAAAGCTGGCCGATGGCACCCATGTGGCGCTGCACGAAGCCGCGCTGGTTGACTATTCGGCGATGGCCGTTGCCCGGACCGAGGGCAACACGCTGCGCGCACAGCTGACTCCGGGAGCGGGTGTGCCCAAGGTGATCAAGCACGGCGCCTGGATCACTCCGTGGCGCACGCTGATCGTGGCCGATGATGCCGCCGGGCTCTATATGAGCCACCTGATGCTCAACCTCAACGAGCCGAACAAGCTGGGCGACATGGCTTGGTTCAAGCCGGGCAAATTCGTTGGCGTATGGTGGAACATGATCAAGGGTGAATGGACCTGGGCCCGCGGGCCGCACCACGGCGCAACCAACGAAAACGTCAAACGCTACATCGATTTCGCCGCTGCGCAGGGTATCCCGCAGGTGCTGGTAGAAGGCTGGAATGTGGGCTGGGACGGCGATTGGTTCGGCAACGGCTGGGACATGGACTTCGCCAGGCCGGTGGAGGATTTCGACGCGGATATGCTGTCCGCCTATGCCAAGAAAAGGGGCGTCCGGCTGATCGGGCACCACGAAACCGGCGGCGCGGCCAGCCATTATGAGAGCCAGTTTGACAAGGCCTTCAAATTCGCCGCCGACCATGGCTACATGGTGGTCAAAACCGGCTATGTTACCGATGCAGGACAGATCGAACGAGTCGATCCCGATGGCAAGCGCTATCGCGAATGGCACGAAGGCCAGTGGATGTCGAACCATCTGATCCGCGTGGCCGAAGCCGCCTACAAATACCGTATCGCAATTGACAGCCACGAACCGATCAAGGGCACCGGCCTGCATCGCACCTGGCCCAACTGGGTCGCGCGCGAAGGGATGCGCGGGATGGAATACAATTCGTGGCCGGGCAAGAATCCGCCCGAACACGAAGCCAACATCGTCTTCACCCGGATGTTGGAAGGGCCGATGGATTTCACCCCCGGTGTGCTGAGCCTGACCGGCGAAAAGGGCAGTGCGATCCTTTCAACCAAGGCCAAGCAACTGGCGCTTTATGTGGTGATCTATTCGCCCGTGCAGATGGCGGCCGATACGCCAGAGAACTACGCGCGCGATATGCCGGCCTTCAAGTTCATCCGCGATGTTGCGACCGACTGGGACGAGACGCGGGTGCTAAACGGCGAAGTGGGTGATTATGTCACGATTGTCCGCAAGGTGCGCGGCGGCAGCGACTGGTTTCTGGGCGCAGTGGGTGACGAGAACGCGCGCAACGTTTCGTTCGCGCTTGATTTTCTTACCCCGGGCAAGCGGTATATCGCCGAAATCTACCGCGATGGCGACGATGCCGATTTCCGCACCGAAAAGCGCCATTCAATCGTGATCGAGCAGCGCCAGGTGACCGCCAGGGACAGCATGACACTGCGCCTGGCCCCGGGCGGCGGAGCGGCAGTGCGGTTCCGGTTGGTCAAATGATCATCAGCTGACCTGGCTCTGCCTTGCAAAAGCGGGGGGTGAAACCGCACAATTGCAGAGCCGGGCCAGGGCCGGGCCAGAGCCGGAATTAACGGAAACCGGGGCTTGAAAGGAAGCGCCCAGCGAGCTGGCGGAAACACCTGCAGCGGGGCAAAAAGGCATATTGCAATCGATTGTTGTTTTGTCCTGCCGAATGTGACATTGAGGCGTCAATAACGCGGCCTCAGGCCGCTTGGGAGAGGCCGATGGCAATGGGAAAACCGCACCTTTCGATTCCGCGAATCCTGCAGATGAACCTGGGCTTCCTGGGCTTGCAGTTCAGTTTCGGGTTGCAACAGGCAAATCCCATCTTTGCCTACCTTGGGGCAGACGAAAAGGACTTTCCCTGGCTTGGCATTGCCGGGCCACTTACCGGTCTGATCGTCCAGCCGCTGATCGGGGTGATGAGCGATCGCACTCTTTCGCGGTACGGGCGGCGCACGCCCTATTTTCTGATCGGCGCGCTGATGTGCAGCGCCGGGCTGTTTCTCATGCCGTTTTCGCAAAGCCTGCTGATGGCGTTTTCGATCCTGTTCCTGCTCGATGTAGGCAACAACATCACGATGGAGCCCTATCGCGCCTATGTGAACGACCGCCTGCGCGAGGAACAGCGTGGCTTTGGCTTTTTGTCTCAAAGCGGGTTCACCGGCCTGGCCCAGTGCCTGGCCTATGCCAGTCCATTCCTGCTGGTCAACCTGTTCGGGGTATCCAAAATCGCCGAACCTGGCGTGATCCCGGACTATACCCGGATGGCCTTTTTCATCGGCGCAGTCTTGTCTATCAGCACGATCCTGTGGTCGATCCTGCGGGTGCCGGAACTCCCGCTTACAGATCTTGAAAGGGCCCGGATCACCGCCCTGCCCAAGGGCTTTGGCGCGACCTTTGCCGAAGTGTTTGCAGCGATCCGCGAAATGCCCGAGGCGATGCGGACCATGGCCTGGATGAGCCTGTTCCAATGGTATGCGATGTGCTGCTATTGGGCTTACCGTGTTCCATCGGTTTCAATGGCGCTGTTTGGCACTTCGGATGGCAGTACGTCGCAGTTTCGGGAAGCAGATTTGCTATCGGGTCCGATGGGGGCCTTTTACAATGCAATCGCCTTTGTCGCCGCGTTCTCGATGGCTCCGCTTGCCAGGCGGCTTGGCGCGGCGCGGCTTCATGCCGCCTGCTTGTTGATGACCGGTTGCGCGATGATTGCGATGCCGATGATGAACAGCGAACCGCCGATGTGGCTGCTGATGGGGATCATGGGGCTGGGTTGGGGCTCGATCATGGGCAATCCCTACATCATCCTCGCCAATGCCATCCCGGCAGAGCGAACCGGGGTTTACATGGGCATTTTCAACATGATGATTTGTGCGCCGATGCTGGTGTTCGCCGGGACAATGACCTTTATCTATGAACCGGTGCTGGGCGGCGATCCCCGCAACGCGCTGGCGTTTGGCGGCGTGCTGATGCTGTGCGCGGCGGTGGCGGTGTTGCGGGTGAGATCAGGCGGACAATCCGGACCGGCGGCCGAGCCGAGGCCTGAGCCAAAGGCCGCCGTTTCCACCTGATGCCGGTCCAATTCGCCTCACTCCACAGCGCTCAGGCGAGCCTAGTGCTTGAACCGCGCGCCAATGCTGCGCCATTGTGGCGCCACCTTGGTGCGCGGGTCGATCCTGGGGCATTGGCGGCGTTGGAGGACGTGCGGACTGCGGCCAGCTTCTCGTTCGATCGCGATGTCCCGATGGCGACTGCGCCGGTCAATGGACTGGGCTGGTTTGGCCCGCCTGCGCTGGCAGTGCGGCGCGGCGGGCGCGCCGTCTCGGCCGATTTCACCCATGTCAAAGTGACCAAGGATGCGGACACGATCGCAATCCGCCTGGAAGACTCGCTGGAAGGCCTGCTGCTTGAGCAGACAATTTCCCGTGATCCTGGCGGGGCATTCCGGTTCGATGCGCGATTGACCAACACGGGCCGGGCACCGCTGGGCCTTGATTGGCTGGCAAGCGCGCTTGTGCCATTGCCACACCATTGCGAAGCGCTGGTTTCCTGGCGGGGGCGGCACAACGCGGAATTGGTCGAATGCCGCGAGGCGATGCCGCAGCAAGGCTGGAGCCGCGAAGGAAGGCGCGGAATTTCAGGACATGGCGGCCCGCCCGGCGTTGTCGTGCTGGGCGAAGGTGCCGGGCATCACGCGGGGTTGGTCCATGCGCTCCAACTCGCCTGGTCGGGCGATAGCCGGATCAGTGTTGAGCGGGACGATGAAGGCTACTGGCAGCTTAGCGCCGGGGCAGTGCTGCAGGCGGGCGAGGTGCTGCTTGAGCCGGGCCAGAGCTTTGCTGCGCCGCAAGCGATCCTGGCCGTTTCCAGCCGCGGCCGCAATGGCGCCATGGCCCAGCAGCACGCCGCCGTGCGGGCGCAGCTGCGCTGGCACGGTGGCACAATGCGGCCGCGCCCAGTGCATCTCAACAGCTGGGAGGCCTGCTATTTCGATCATGATGCGGCGCGGATCGGCGCGTTGGCCGAAGCGGCCGCGGCGATCGGGATAGAGCGCTTCGTGCTTGATGATGGCTGGTTCAAGGGCAGGGGTGATGACACCGCCGGGCTGGGCGATTGGACCTGCGATCCGTTGAAGTATCCGCGCGGACTGGCCCCACTGGCCGAAAAAGTGCGCTCGCTGGGGATGGAGTTTGGTTTGTGGGTTGAACCCGAAATGGTCAGCCCCGATAGCGATCTGTATCGCGCGCACCCTGATTGGGCCCTGCACTTGCCCGGCCGGGACCGACCGACCGCGCGCAACCAGCTGGTGCTCAATCTGGCAATGGCGCCGGTGCAGGATTATCTGTTCGGCGCGCTTGATACGCTGCTGCGCGAAACCCCGATCGCCTACCTCAAATGGGACCACAACCGTGATCTTGCGCCCGCCGGCGGCGCGGCACAGGTGGCGGGCAGCTATGATCTGTTGGCCCGTCTGCGCGCCGCGCATCCGGCGGTAGAGATTGAAGGTTGCGCTGGCGGCGGTGGCCGCAGCGATGCCGGATTGGCGCAGCAGGTTCACCGCTTGTGGACCAGCGACAACATTGATGCTGTCAGCCGCGTGCCGATGCAGCGCGGTTTTCTGGCCTTTCTGCCACCTGAAATGATGGGATCGCACGTCGGAGCCAGCCCGGCGCATGCCTCAGGTCGCAGCCAGTCGCTGGGTTTTCGCGCTGGCGTAGCGATGCCGGGGCACTTCGGGATCGAGCTTGATCCCCGGCAACTGGACGGTTCGGACCAGACAGAGCTGGCCGGCTGGATCGCATTTTACAAAGAGTGGCGCCGCGTGCTGCATGGTGGGCAGACCTGGCTGGGCGAAAGCGCCGATGGGCTTGTTTGGCAGGCGGCCGGAAGCGCAAGCGAATTCCTGCTGTTCGTTCTTCGCACTGACCCGCCGCTGGATCGCCGCCCGCAGCCGCTGCGCTTGCCGCACCTGGCGGATCACGGTGATGTGGCCATGCGACTGCTGTGCATGGGCGGTGGGCAGCTTGGCCACACGGTGCACAGTGCCGCGCTGTTCGATGCCATGAATTGTGCACCGCAATCCTTCACCGGTTCGTGGCTGGCGCAGGCTGGGTTGCCGGTCCCGCCGCTGGCGGCCGAAACGGTCGCAGTGTTCCACGGAGCAATGCGATGAGCCTGGCTGATCTGCCGCATCGCCGCCGCAACCTGTTGACCGGGGAGTGGCTGCTGGTATCGCCCCACCGGGCCAAGCGTCCCTGGCAAGGCGAGGCCGCAGCGCCGCCACTGCCGTCTGCGCCGGCGCACGATCCGGCCTGCCACCTGTGCGCCAACAATACCCGCGCCAACGGTGAGGTTAATCCCGGCTATGCTGGGACCTTCGTGTTTGCCAATGACTTTGCGGCCCTGCTGGACAACGGCGGGAGTGCACCTGACCACCCGTTGTTCGAAAGCACCCCGGCATGCGGCGAAGCGCGGGTGATCTGCTTCAGCCCGGATCACGGCGCTACCCTGGCGCGGTTGCCGACCGGTGGGCTGGACCGGGTGATAGAATGCTGGTGCGATCAATCGGCCGAACTTGGCGCGCGCTGGGCCCACGTCCAGCTGTTTGAGAACAAGGGCGCGATGATGGGCGCGTCCAGCCCGCATCCGCATGGGCAGGTTTGGGCCAGCGATTTCGTGCCACAGGAAGTGGCGAAAGAGGATCATCAGCAAAGAGAATTTCTGGCTTCGCGCAGGATGGTTTTGCTCGACGCAGTCGCTGAAGCGGAACTGGCCGAAGCCACACGGGTGGTTGAAGCCAATCTCAGCTGGTTGGCAGTTGTTCCGCACTGGGCAGCCTGGCCGTTCGAAGTGCTCTTGATTGCCCGCGATCCTGTGGCCCGGATCGAGGATTTATCAGTTACCGCCCGGGCTGATCTGGGGCTGATCCTGGCCCGGTTGCTGCGCCGCTATGATGGATTGTTCGGCTGCGATTTTCCCTATTCGATGGGGTGGCACGGCGCACCGCACGCGTATGAAGGCGATGTCGCCCATTGGCGGCTGCACGCCCATTTCCTGCCGCCGCTGCTGCGCTCTGCCAGTGTGCGCAAGCATATGGTCGGATTTGAGCTGCTGGGTGAAACGCAGCGCGATCTGACCCCCGAAGCCGCTGCGCAGCGGCTGCGCGCGGTGGAGATCGATTGATGCCGTTGCTGGAGCGCGCGCGCGCAGGATTTGCGAACGCCTTCGGGCAGGAGCCGCTCGGCGTGGCATTCGCGCCTGGCCGGGTCAATCTGATCGGGGAGCACGTCGATTACAACGATGGCCTGGTCTTGCCGATGCCGATCACAGCCGGGACTGCCGTTGCCTGGGGGCCAGCAGGCGCAGATACGGTCGAAGCCGTGGCGCTTGATTTCAACCAGGCCCGGGACCGGTTTAATCCGGCAACCGCCGCGCCGCTGAAGCCGCCCGGCTGGGAATCCTATGTCCGCGGTATGGCGCAGCTGGCGGGTCAGTCAGGCGTTGCGCTGGCGATCACCGGCTCGATCCCGCAAGGCTCGGGCCTGTCGTCATCGGCCTCGATGTGTGTGGCGGTTGGACGCGCCCTGGCTGCTGCGGCCCAGGCAGCAATTCCCGATCCGGCAGAATTGGCGCAGGCGGCGCGGCAGGTTGAGCACGACTGGGCCGGGGTCCATTGCGGAATAATGGATCAAATGGCGGTTGCTGCGGGGCAGCCTGGCGCCGCCCTGCTGCTGGATTGCAGAACCCTGCAAACCCGTCAGATTGCCTTGCCAGCCGACTGGGCAGTGATGGTGGTCCAGTCTGGCGTGGTGCGCGAACTGGCCAGTGGCCATTACAATGCGCGGCGCAGCGATTGCGAGTCTGCCGCGCGGCAGCTTGGCTTGCCGGCGTTGCGCGATGCCGATCCGGCCATAATCGCTGCGGCCGATCTGGATCCGGTAGTGCGCCGCCGGGCCTTGCATGTTGTTCAGGAAATCGAACGGGTTAAAGCGGCAGTGGGTGCAATTGAAACCGGGGATATTGAAAGCTTCGGCCGCTTGCTTCGCGCCAGCCATGCTTCGCTGCGTGATCTGTTCGAAGTCAGTGTTCCGCAAGTTGATCAACTTGCGGAACTGCTCAACGCCGCGATCTGCCGCGATGGCGGCGCCCGGATGACCGGCGGCGGGTTTGGCGGAGCTGTGGTGGCTGTGCTTCGCGCCGATCAGGTGGCGCGGGTCAAGGCAGCCGTGGAACAAGACTACAGCGCGCCTGGCGGCGCGCGTTTATCGATCATGATTGAAGGGGCAGGTGGCCAGGCCGCCGGGAAACTGAAATGAACCGAGTTGAAGCCAAATTGCCCGTCGGATCGGCCGACGCGATCTCTGCATGGAGGCCGCGCTTGATCGAGCCAGCGGCGCAGATTGCAACGATCACCGCTGCTGATGCGGCACCGATCTTTCCCGCGCTTGATCTGTGGGATAGCTGGCCGCTTGCCCGCGAGGATGGAACCACCGCAATCATCGGAGGCCGGCAGTACTGGTTTTTCCTCAGCTCGCCGCGCTTTGATGATCCCGGCAAACGCCACAGTGCGGCCAAAATCAGGCTTGCTTCGCATGGGTTAGACGGCTGGCGCGATCATGGTGATTGCCTGCCCGACGCGCTCAGCCCGGGCTCGCGCGAATGGGCGGGCAGTGCCGTGCTGCATGACGATCAGCAAAGCGTGACATTGTTCTTCACTGCCGCAGGACGGCGCGGCAGCGGCCACAGCTTTGAACAACGCCTGTTCGCTGCAAGCGGGCGGATTGGCAATGCCGGCCCGGGCGAATGGGCGGCAAGCGAGGAAGTGATCCGTCCCGATGGCAACCGGTATTTCGTGGCCGATGAGGGCGAAGGGACGCCCGGGATGATCAAGGCGTTTCGCGATCCTGCCTGGTTTCGCGATCCGGCCAACGGCCAGTGCCATTTGCTGTTCACCGCCAGTGCCGGATGGGACAATTCCGCCTTCAACGGGGTGATCGGTCTGGCGAGTCTGGATCAAGCTGGAAACTGGCGGCTTGATAATCCACTTATCGACGCAGTGGGGATCAACAACGAACTTGAACGGCCGCATGTTGTTGTGCGCGATGGGCGCTATTACCTGTTCTGGTCAACCCAGCGGCGGACCTTCAATCCGGCCGGCCCAAGCGGTCCCAACGGCCTTTATGCGATGGTCGGCGAAAGCCTGCGCGGTCCTTATCGGCCGGTCAACGGTTCCGGGCTGGTAGCCGCCAATCCGCCCGAAGAGCCAACCCAGGGCTACAGCTGGTGGGTGACCGGCGAAGGCGAGGTCTGGAGCTTTATCGACCATTGGGGAATGCAGGGCCGCAGTTTCGAGCAGGATCCGGCCCTGTTGCGCGGCCAGTTTGGCGGGACGCCCGCCCCGGTATTTCGGCTGGCCTTTGCCGGCGATGCCGTCTCATTACTCTGAATCCGGATCGTTTTGTGCGCCCGCAATATCACTATGCTGCTGCAGCCAACTGGCTGAGCGACCCCAATGGATTGGTCTATCATCAGGGCATCTGGCACTTGTTTTACCAGTACAACCCGTTGGGCGAGGACTGGGGCCATATGAGCTGGGGCCATGCGATCAGCCACGATCTGGCCGAATGGCAGGAACAGCCGGTGGCGATTGCCGAAGATGCCCAGCATATGATTTTCTCTGGCGCGGCCATAGCTGATCCTGGCGGTGCGGCCGGGTTTGGCCGCGATGCCCTGATCGCGCTCTACACCGCTTCTGCCGCGCATGGCCCCGCGCATCAAAGCCAGGCACTGGCATGGAGCACAGACCAGGGCCAAACCTGGCAGCGGTATGCCGGCAATCCTGTGATCGACCGGGGCCTGGCGGATTTTCGCGATCCAAATCTGTTTTGGCACGGGCCGACCGGGCGCTGGATCATGGTAGTGGCGCTTTCAGCAGAGAACCGCGCGCTGATCTATGCTTCGTCCGATCTGAAGCAGTGGGACGAGCTTTCGGTGATCCATGGCGCAGGCGCGCCGGGCCGGGTCTGGGAATGCCCGCTGCTGATCGAATTGCCGGTTGAAGGGACCGACGAAACCCGCTGGCTGTTCAAGGTTGATGTGCTGCACGATGGCCCTGGCGCAGGCGCCATCTATCAGACCGGGACCTTTGACGGGATCCGCTTTCAGCCCGATGGACCAGCCCTGGACCCGATCTGGCAAGTGGCCGATCATGGCCGTGATTTCTATGCGGCAGTCGCCTGGCACGAACCGCGCGACAATCAGCGGCGGCCGGTGTGGATCGGCTGGATGGGCAATCACGCCTATCAGGGGCAATTGCCGCAACAAGGCTGGCGCGGCGCGATGAGCGTACCGCGGCGGCTGTCACTGGGCCGCTCACCCCAAGGGTTTTGGCTGCGCCAGGAACCGGAACCCGCTGCAATTGCCGGGGTCCATGCCGTTCAGATCGGGACCACGGACATCGGGCAAGCCGCTCGGCTTGAAATTACCCATCCTGCCGATTTCTCAATGACAATTGAGGATTGTGACGGCCGGCTGCTTGAGGTTGTGCGCCAATCAAACCGCCTTGCAGTGGCCCGGCGCGATCCGGGATCGCCGTTTCTGGATGCGCAATGCACTGCTCCGATCGCAGCAGGCGAACCTGTTTGCCTGTGGCTTGACTGCGGAAGCCTTGAAATAGTGTCAAACGATGGCCGGACGGCCTTGACCTTGCAGCACCGCTTGAGTGGTGACGTGCTGTCGGTCCACTATGAGCAGGCTGCTGAAATTCCGGCTTTTCTGTAACACAAACAGGCCGGTTTTCGGCCCTAGGCAGTATCGCGGCGGATCAGGATCGGGTCCATCTCCACCGACGGACCTTCGCGGCCGGCGATCCGTTCATACAGCGCGCTCACCATCGCGCGCGCGCCTGTCGCGATATTCTGGCTGATCGTTGTCAGCCGCGGGATGGTCTGTTCGGCCAGCGGCAGGTCATCGAATCCGGTGACCGACACATCACGCGGCACCATCACGCCGCGATCGGCCAACGCCCGAACGGTATGCATCGCAATCAGATCAGATCCAGCGGCGATACCATCGGCTTCGGCCCCGATCCGCTCGACATGCGCCGCGATTTCGTCAGCCATTACTTCGGAAGCGAGGTGCGTATCGAGCTTGACCGGCTTGGCAAGGCCCGCGGCACTGGCCGCATCGCACAGCCCGCGGTAACGCTCGTGCAGTTCGGGTGCGGTTGTCTCACCCAGGAAAACCAGCCGCTTGCGCCCGGCGGCGATCAGGCATTCACCCGCCAGGCGTCCGCCGGTGCGATTGTCAACGCCAACCGTGCAGTGGATTTGCCCGGGCTTGTGACTGCCCCAGACCACCATCGGCTTATACCAGGCCGCTACACGCTCAATCGCTTCAAACTGATTCGATTGGCCGATCAGCAGAACGCCATCCAGCATCCCCGAATCGACAATTCGTTCCAACCAGTCCTCTGCATCGGGAATCACCCGGCTGAGCATGATGTCATATCCGTTTTCGGTCAGGGCATCGGCCAGATGGCCCAGGATTGACATGAAGAACGGATCGGAAAGGTGCTGGCGCTTTTCATGACCAAGCGGCACCACTACCCCGATCACCCGGGTTTCCTGAATCCGCAGCCGCCGCGCCATCTGATTGGGGCGATAGCCATGCTTGTGGGCCAGCGCCTGAATGCGTTCGCGGGTTTCTTTCTTAACCAGCGGGTTATTCGCCAATGCGCGCGAAACCGTGCCGGCATTGACGCCGGCCAGCAAAGCCAATTCCGCAATATTGCGGACGCGCGATGGGGCCATATCGGTCATGCAGTCGCAGGAAGGGTGTTGGTGAGCAGCATCGGTGACCCCTTAAGAGCCGAAACCGCGCGCAAGGTCCATCACAGACTGCCCGCATGACCCGGAATTGTGGTTAATCTGCCACAGTTACGGCATTCTGACAATCGATTGTGAAAACGCATTGCAATCGATTGTTATGTGTGCGAGTGACACGCTCGACTTGCATCATGCAGGCGCCAGTCCTGTTGGAGGGGAGAGGTTATGAAGAAATCCGTATTCCGGAATTGTGCTTCGGTTGTTGCCGTGGCGGCCGCTGCAATGCTTGCAGCACCAGCTATGGCGCAAGACGCGCCGCCGGCTGATGAAGCTGCTGAAGATAGCCTGAGCGACATCGTTGTCACCGCAGCGGGCGGCAACAAGACCAAGCTCAACAGCTCCGTCTCGGTGACCAGCATCGATAATGCCGTGATCGAAAACATGCAGCCTTCCTCGGAAGCCGAAGTGTTCCGCATGATCCCGGGGATCCAGGTGCCCGGCACTTCGGGCCCGGGCGGCAATTCGAACATCGCGGTTCGCGGGCTTCCCGTAGCAACCGGTGGTTCGCCCTTCGTGCAGATCCAGGAAGATGGCCTGCCGACTGTGCTGTTTGGCGATATCCAGTTTGGTAACAACGATTACTGGACCCACTATGACGCCACGGTTGACCGGGTTGAATCGGTCCGCGGTGGCGGTTCGACCACCTATGCCTCACAGGCTCCCGGTGCGGTAATCAACTACATCAGCGATACTGGCACCAAGGAAGGCGGCATGGTCCGGCTTTCGAAGGGCATCAATTATGACCAGACCAAGGTCGATTTCCGCGTTGGCGGTCCGCTGGGCGAAGGCCTGCGGTTCAGCGTTGGGGGTTACTTCAAGACCGGTCGCGGGCCGCTCCATGCCGATTTCAACGTCTCGGATTCGTTCCAGATCAAGGGCAACCTGACCAAGGAATTTGCTGACGGGCGCGGCTTCTTCCGCTTGCTGGTCAAGGTCGCCGATACCCGCGAACCGAACTACACCGGCGCGCCTGCACTGGCTTCGCTCAGCGGCAGCTCGTTTTCAAACGTTGCGCCGTTCCCCGGTTTCGATGGCCGCAAGGAATCGAACTACTCGATCTACAATCAGAACTTCCTGATTCTGGGCCGCAGCGGCCAGCTTGAACGGGTTGAGATGAGCGGGATCACCACCAAGGCGACCTCGGTAGGCGGCCAGTTCCATTATGAATTCGACAGCAACGTAACTGTCGATAACAACATGCGCTGGACCAAGATGAGCGGCGGCTTTACCTCACCGTTCCTCAATGTCGGAAACCGGCTCAATACCAATCCGGTTCCGGTTGGCTTCACCGCCTGCACTGCACCGTCATCCTATAGCGCCAATGGCGTGGTTGGCAGCTGCGTAAACGGCAGCGTCGTGGGTTCGGCCCGCTATGCTTCCGGGCCCAATGCCGGGCAGGTCTACACCGGCACCTATATTGACAACAACACCAACGTGCACACCAATATCCGCGATATCGGCAGCCTGGCCAACGATCTCAAACTGGCGGCAACGTTCGATGCCGGTGGTTCGGCCAAGGTTACTGCGCGCGCGGGCTTCTTCTATATGAACCAGAAGATCGCGATGGATTGGCACACCAACAAGTCAACGCGCGAAGTTAGCGGCAATAACCCCGCGCAGCTCGATCTTTATGATACTGCTGGGAACAAGCTGACCCAGGAAGGCATCTCGGGTTACAACAACAATTGGGGCAATTGCTGCGCGCGGGATTATGATCTCTCGTACACCAATACCGCTCCTTATGTTGCGCTGGAACTCGATAGCGATGCCTTTAACCTCGATGGTTCGGTCCGCTTCGAAAGCGTCAAGGCGTCGGGCGGCGGGACCATCGGCGGCAGCGAATTCCTGGTGAATTCGAACGGCGTCCTGATCCCCGCGATCACCTCGAACGGCAGCCGCGAAGTGCTTAACTACACCCGCAGCTACACCTCGTGGACCGGCGGCGCATTGTACAAGGTCAGCGGCGATACCAGCGTGTTCGTCCGTGCCTCACGCGGGGGCCGCTTCAACGGCGATCGGCAAACCTTTGGTGGCAAGATCGCCAGCGATGGTTCGCTTTGCACCAGCGCAATGGCGGCGGTTGGCACCATGGGCTGCGCCTCGGACGGCGTAACCCCGTCGGTTGATTTCGTGCGCCAGTACGAACTGGGCCTGAAGACCCGCGGCGATGCCATGGGCGGTCGTTACACGATCGAACTGACCGCGCTTAAAGGCAGCTTCAAGCAATCGACGTTTGAACTGTCGGCAACGCGTTGCCCCGGTGGTTCGGGCGGCTGCGTGATCGATGCCCGCTACAAGTCCTATGGGCTTGAATTCTACGGCACCTACCGCAGCGGCGGCTTTAGCCTGGTGGGCAATGCCACCTGGACCAAGGCCACCCGCTCGGGCGTGGACAGCAGCGGCAATCCGACGCCGTTCACCCGCGCGCCGTATATGCCGAACCTGATCTACACGGTGCAGGCCAACTACGATGTCAACGATATGGTTTCGTTCGGGGTGAATGCCACCGGCCAAAGCAATGTCATCGATGATGCCGGACGCAGCTATCCCGGCGGCGTGATCCTGGGGGTTGATTTCGCGGTTCGTCCGCTGCCCAACCTGGAACTGGGCGTGCAGGGCTATAACGTGTTCAACCGGTATGATCTGCGCGGCAGCGGCAATGTTGCCGATGGTTCGGTCAGCCCGGCAGTGATCGGAACTGGTCCGGCGCTGGGCCAGAACTGGACAGCATCGATCAAGTACAGCTTCTGATCGCCACGTTAAACCCAAAGGGTCGCAAGCTGGGGGAGGCAGTCGCAAGACTGCCTCCCCTTTTGCGCCAATGGGGGACTCGACACGAACCACCGAACGAAGCAGTAATCAATTGATGAACCCCACCGCCCAGCACTTGCGGCAGCTAGGCTTCGCCTTGCGCGAGGAGCAGCGCTATGGCGAAGCTGAAGCAGAGTTTGCCAGAGGGGCCATTCGGTTTGACCAGGATGCCGCCCTGGCATTCGGTCTGGCGCAAACCCGTTACGAGCTAGGGTATCCTGCTGCCGATCTGTTTGCGCGCGCCGCCGCTCTGGCGCCAGAGCATCCTGATATCGCCCGCAATCAGGCCCTGGCGCTGGTTTCGGAAAACAGAGCCGACGAGGCGCGCGCGCTGCTGACGGCACGGCTGGCGCGCCACCCCGATTGGCTCGATGGACACAAAGCGCTGGCGACGCTGAACTGGACCGAAGGAGATCGGGCCCATTTTTCCGATCACCTGGCCCAGGCCTGCCGGGCACAGCCAGGCAACGAAGCCTTGTGGCTGGCCTGGTTTCGCAATCTTGCCCAGGCCCGCGATTGGCCCGGCGCACTTGCGGTGCTGGATCAAGCCGAACACCAATTGGGGGAAATCCCTGCGATTGCGGTGTCGCGCTTGTTCGTTGCGGTTGAAAGCCGGGCCAGCACTGCCGCTGCAACGATTGCCGCGACGGCCCATTACCGGGGCGATGTATCCAGCCTGTGCCGGATCCGCCATGCCTTGCGCAGCGGCGAGCCGGAGCAGGCCGAGGCCGAGGCATTGCCGCTGACGGCCGGTCCATCGGCCGCGCTCTATTGGCCTTATCTTTCGCTGGCCTGGCGCTTGCGCGGTGATCCGCGGGCGCAATGGCTTGATCAGCCTGACGCGCTGATCCAGTCGCTGGAAAGCGGGCTCGGCCCGGCCGAACTTGGGGCCCTGGCCGCAGTGCTGCGCCCGTTTCACAACGCCGCAGCACCCTATATCGAGCAATCGGTTCGCGGCGGAACCCAAACCGATCGTTCGGTGTTGCTGCGCCATGAGCCAGAGCTGCAAGCGATCAAGGCCCGGTTGATGGAGCTGGTGCAAGACTATCTCGGCGGCTTGCCCCCGCACGATCCGGCGCATCCCTTGCTTGGCGCGGCGCGCGGCTCGCCATTGCTGATCGAGGGCAGCTGGTCGGTGCGGCTCGCCAGCCAGGGCCACAATGTTCCGCACACCCATGCGATGGGCTGGCTCTCCACTGCGTTTTACGTGGCTTTGCCTGAAAAATTGCATATGGGGCCGGCGCCGGCCGGGCACATCGCTTTTGGCACTGCTCCGGCTGAGCTGGGGCTCGATCTGCAGCCGTACCGCACAATCGAACCGGCGCCGGGCCGACTGGCGATTTTCCCCTCAACCATGTGGCACAGCACCGTGCCGTTCGGCGATGGCGAACGGCTGGTGATTGCCTTCGATGTCAAGCGCCCACCGGACTAGGAGAACCTGATGCAGACTGAAAATTCGATCCGTTCGGTGGTGATCGTTGGCGGCGGCACCGCTGGCTGGATGACTGCCGCCGCGCTGGCCAATGCGATCCGCACCGGGTGCACGATCACGCTGGTTGAAAGCGAGGAAATCGGCACAGTCGGCGTTGGCGAAGCGACGATCCCACCGATCCGCACGTTCAACGAAGCGCTGGGGATCGCAGAGAGCGATTTCGTCAAGGCAACCCAGGGTTCGTTCAAGCTGGGAATCCAGTTCGTGGGCTGGGGCGCTCAGGATTCCACCTATTTCCATCCTTTTGGAAGCTACGGGCGCAATTTTGATCTCCTGCCATTGCACCAGTACTGGCTGGCCGCCAAAGCGCGCGGCGATGCACCGCCGCTGGATGAATTGTGCATGGCCTGGGCGGCGGCCAAGCGCGGCAAATTTGCCCAGCCTTTGCCCGATCCGCGCAGCGTCCTTTCAACGTATGATTATGCGTATCACTTCGATGCCGGGCTTTATGCCAAATACCTGCGCGGCTATGCAGAGCAGCGCGCCGTGGTGCGGATCGAGGGCAAGGTTGGCGCTGCCGTGCTGGATGGAGCAAGCGGAAGGGTCAGCCACATCAAGCTGGAGGATGGCCGGGAAATCGCCGGCGATCTGTTTGTCGATTGCTCTGGCTTTCGGGGCTTGCTGATCGAAGGTGCACTGGAAACCGGCTATCAGGACTGGCGGCACTGGCTGCCGTGTGACAGCGCTTATGCTGTGCCTTGTGAACGGGCCGGCGAATTCACCCCATACACCCGATCAACCGCGCGCGCAGCGGGTTGGCAATGGCGCATTCCGCTGCAACACCGCACCGGCAATGGCCACGTGTTCTGCAGCGGGTTCATTTCCGATGATGAGGCAGCGGCCACCCTGATGGCCAATCTTGATGGTCAGGCGCTGGCTGAGCCGCGCAAGCTTTCGTTTGTAACCGGGCGGCGCAATCTGTTCTGGAACCGAAATGTTGTGGCGGTAGGCCTTTCGGGCGGTTTCATGGAGCCGCTGGAATCGACGTCGATCCACCTGATCCAGGCTGCGATATCAAAGTTGATCGCGTTGTTCCCCGATCGTGATTTCGATCCCTTGGTAATCGACGAATACAACCGCATCGCGATCAATGAATTTGAACGGATCCGCGATTTCATCATCCTCCACTACAAGCTGACCAGCCGTACCGATAGCGAGATGTGGCGCTATTGCGGGGCGATGGACGTGCCCGATACGGTTACCTGGAAGCTGGAGCATTTCCGCCGGAACGGCCGGCTGGTCCAGCGCGATGCCGATCTGTTCGGCCCGCCCAGCTGGCTGGCGGTGCATATTGGCCAGGGCAACATGCCGCACGGAACCGATCCGCTGTTGCCACTGCGCGGGGCCGATCATGCCGATCACCTCAAGAAGCTGGAAGCCGCGCTGGCCCGGGCCGCGGAAGGCCTGCCCAGCCATGCCGACTATGTTGCGCGCAATTGTGCGGCGGGCTGACAGGTCTCGAACTAGGCCAGCGCCCTGCGGCCCAGCGCGATGGCGCCCGTAATCCCGGCCTCGTCGCCCAGGGCGGGCGCGGTGATGTAGCTTTCCAGACCGGGATCAAGTTGCGGGGCTTTGATATAGCCAGCTAGCCGGGCCTGGGTTGCCTTGCGCAGTGCCGGGATCAGGCCGGGCGCTTTCATCACCCCGCCGCCGAAAATCATCCGGTCTGGCATGTGCAGCAGGATCAGGTTCACCGCCAACTGCGCGACATAGTCTGCGATCAGTTCGATCTTGTCGGCCGGGCTGCCCAGTTCAGACAGACTTTGTCCCCAGCGCCCCTTGATTGCCGGGCCGGCCGCCAGTCCTTCAAGGCAATCGCCGTGGAATGGGCAAAACCCGGCATATGGATCGCGCGCCGGATCGCGGGCGATCGGGATGTGGCCGGTTTCGAAGTGTGAAAAGCCCATCAGCGACTTGCCGTCTTGCAGCACGCCGCTGCCCACTCCGGTTCCTACCGTGGTATAGGCAAGCGTCCTGCAGCCCTGACCGGCGCCCTTTTCCCATTCGCCCAGCGCCGCGCCTGCCACATCGGTATCGACCACGATCGGAGCCCCGAACCGGTCCAGCACATCGTGATACCGTGCCCCCGACCAGCCGGGTTTGGGCGTGGTGGTGAACGTGCCATAGGCGGGCGAGGCGGGATCAATATCAATCGGGCCAAAGCTGCCGACCCCGAAAGCGGATATCGCTCCGTGCGTGGCTGCGGCCTGTTCAAAGAAGGCGGCCAGATCAGGAAAGCACTCTGCCGGACTGCGGGTGGCGATCCGGGTTTCGGCCAGCACGGTTCCATCCGCGCGGGCCAGTGCCAGCACAAATTTGGTGCCGCCAGCCTCGATTGCCCCAATATTCCTTTGATCCACGCCAGCCGCCCTCAACCATGTCTGCCACACGCGACTTCACACTTATCCGGCCGCAATTGCAATCCATTGCATGCCGATTGAAACGGTTTCAGGCGGGGCGCGCTGTGGCACAAGGTTTTGCGCAGGCCGTGGCACAGTTCTGCACGGCGGGTGCTGCCGCCAGATGCCTGGAAAGAAATTTTTCTGCCAAGGATGAATACGGAATTGCGATTAACCACGAATGTGCTTAAGAACCTGCTCAAGCGTGGCGTTCGGGGCACAATCGTAACGGCTCGCTTAACAGGGATGGCTAGAATAACGCAATCGTTTCAGTGCGTTATGATCTCCACGCTCGGTTATATTGGTGCTTTGGACGGGTTCGGCCCGCCAGTGTGCCGGTAGGAATGGAACCAAAAAAATAAGAATAATTGGGTCGCGCCAACAGTATTAGCTTAAGGCGATTAAGTGGCGAAAAATCCAAGTGGTGCGGCGGCTGATGGAGAACAGCAAGCCCCGCCAAACAAATACAGCCAGTCAAACGGGCTTCCTGCTTTGTTGTCCAGTCTGGACATAGGAATCGCGTTTACTTCGTACCAGTCGGGCTGCCTTTATTTGCTGGGCGCGCGCGGTGGCTTGCCGCATCTTCACGAATGCGCTGTTCCGCGCCCGATGGGCCTGGCCCGCGATGGCGAAGGCGCTTTCGTGCTTGCATCCGGCCACCAGATTATCCGTTTCGCCAATCCGCTGGATGCGCACGAAAGCATCAACGGGCAGTTCGATACCTGCTTCGTGCCGCGCAATATCACCATGACCGGCGAGCTTGATTCGCATGACATCGGGATCTGCGACGATGGCAGCCTGGTGTTCATCAGCACCCGGATGAACTGCATTGCCGCGCCCGATCCGCGCCACAGCTTTCGCAAGGTCTGGTCGCCCTCGTTCATCAGCGAACTGGTCGATGAAGACCGCTGCCACCTGAATGGGCTGGCGATGCGCGATGGCAAACCGGCTTATGTTACCGCCGTCAGCAAGAGCGATACGATCGACGGCTGGCGTGATCGGCGCGGCAATGGCGGCGTGGTGATCGATGTCGAGAGCGGCGAGATCGTCTGCGAAGGCCTGTCGATGCCGCATTCTCCGCGCTGGCACCAGGGCGAGCTGTGGGTGCTCAATTCGGGCACCGGAGAGCTGGGCGTGGTCGAGGGCCTTGGTCAGGGCGCCGGCAAGGGCAAAGGCAAATTCGTCCCCCGGGTTTTCTGCCCCGGCTTTGCGCGCGGGCTTTCGTTCCATGGCGATCTGGCCTTCGTCGGCTTGTCGCGGCCGCGGTATGAGCGGTTCGAAGGGCTTGAGCTGGATCAGCGGCTGCGCGATGCCGATAGCGAGCCGTGGTGCGGCGTTCAGGTGATCGATATTCGCCGCAATGCCTGCGTTCAATGGTTCCGGATCGATGGCACCGTTGCTGAACTTTATGATGTCGAAGTCTTGCCGAAAATCGGCCGGTCGATGGCAATCAGCCCCAATTCCCGCGATGCTGCGGGTTTCGTTACCTGGCAGGGCCGCAATGCCGCACAGGCATCAGGCCAGGATTCCGTGCTTGAACTGACCGATCCAATCGACGTTGAAACACCTCCTCCTGCCAAAACCCCAACCCCGAAATCCGCGAAGGCTGCACCGCAGCCTGCCGCCATCAAATCCTAACTGGAAGAGCCCGACCCATGACCCAGAGCAAGATGAATTTCGCCCCCGGCACCAGCGTTATCCTGCGCGGCGGACGCGTAACCAAGTGGAAGGGCCAGGCGGCCAGCTATGCCCCGCATGTCGGAATTGCGCTTGGCGGCGTATCCAGCACCGCCCTGGCGATGGGTCTGGCCTTTGCCGGGGTTGCGCTGACACCGGGTATGGCGCGGGCGGGTACTTGCCTTGAAACCGCGCCCGGATCGGGCATCTGGAACTGTTCGGGTCCGGTTGCAGCCGATCCGCCGCAGGTGCTCAGCGCCGCTGGAAACGCAACCGCCACCACCGCTCCGGGCTTCAGCATTGTCGTGGCAGGTACCGCGATTACGCTGAGCGGGAACGGCACGGTATCCTTTACCGATGCCAATGCATCGACGATCACCGGCTCCACATCGGGCCTGCTGGTGACAAACACCGGCACCGGCACCACCAGCGTGACCACAACCGGTCCGGTGATCGGTGCTGGCGGCAATGCAGTAGACGTTACCAATACGGCTGTTGGCAACGGGGTAACGATCAGCACAGTCGATACCGATGGCAACGTCGGCGGGATCTATGGCCGCAACTTTGGCAGCGGCGCGCTCAGCATCACATCCAGCGGGACTGCGGTTGGCAACACCAGTTCGGGCATCTACGGCAAGAACGATATTTATGGCACCAACCTGACGATCGTGGCCAACACATCCACCGGCACAACCGGGATCGGCGCCTCGAACTTTGGCATCGGCAATCTTTCGATCACATCTTCCGGGACCGCCACTGGCACCGCCGGCAACGGGATCGGTGCCTTTAACAGCGTGTACAGCGGCGGCCTGACGATCAACGCCGCAAATGTCACTGGCAATAACAACGGGATCGAAGCCGCGCATTATGGCGCAGGCGCGCTCAGCGTAACGGCAACCGGCACGGTCACCGGCACCAATGGCATCGGTATTCGGGCGTTCAACATCAACGGCACCGGCACCACCATTTCGGCCAGCACCACCAACGGCGCTACCACCGGCATTCAGGGGATCAACTATAGCGGCGCGATGACCATCACGGCCACCGGGGCCACCACTAGCACCTCCGGCGTTGGTATCTTTGCCTATAACGGGTCCGCAGCCACCAATCTGACGATCAACGCCGCCAGCGTCAGCGGCGGCACAGACGGGATTGAGGCCCGAAATCTGGGAACCGGCAGCACCAGCATCACCGCGACCGGCAATGTCACCGGTACCGGCGGCGGCAGCGATGGGATCCACGCCTATAACGATGCCAGCACCACTGGGCTGACCATCACGGCAACTAGCGTCACCGGCAATGATGATGGGATCGATGCCATCAATCTGGGCACTGCTGGCGCGCTCAGCATTACGTCAACAGGGCTGGCCACTGGCCAAACCGGAGACGGGATCTATGGCCGCAACCTCGGCACCAGCCTGACCATCACCGCCAACAGCGCCACCGGCAGCAACGACGGGATCGATGCCCGCAACTTTGGCACCGGCTTGCTCAGCGTTACCTCAACCGGCACCTCAACCGGCACCAACGCCGATGGGATCCGCGCCTTCAATTACAACGGCACCAGCCTGACGGTAAATGCCAACAACACCAGCGGCGGTTACGGCGATGGGATTGAAGCCAATAACCAGGGCAGCGGTGCGCTCAGCGTCACATCTACCGGCCTTGCCAATGGCGCGTTTGATGGGATCCGTGCCACCAATAGCAGCGGAACCACCAGCCTGACGGTTAATGCCAACAATTCGACTGGCCTTTATGGCTCAGGGATCGAAACTGACAATTTTGGCACCGGCGCAACCAGCATTACCTCAACCGGCACGGCATCCAGCACCTTCAGCGATGGCATCAATGCCAACAACGCTACCTATGGCACCAGCCTGACGATCACGGCCAATATCAGCAACGGCTATGACGACGGAATCGATGCCTCCAACAATGGCAGCGGCGCGCTCAGCATTACCTCCACCGGGCTGGCCACCGGCCGGACTGATGACGGAATCTATGGCCGCAACACCGGCACCAACCTGACTATCCTGGCCAACAATACCGCCGGAAATGGCGACGGGATCGATGCCCGCAATTTCGGCACCGGCGCAACCAGCGTTACCTCAACCGGCACGGCATCCAGCACCTTCAGCAACGGCATCAATGCCTACAACGCTGCCTATGGCACCAGCCTGACGATCACGGCCAACATCACCACCGGCCGCAACAACGGGATCTATGCCCGCAATACCGGCAGCGGCGCGCTCACCCTCACCTCCACCGGCACGGCAACCGGCACCTATCAAGATGGCATTCATGCCTTCAACCAGGGCACCGATCTGACGATCACGGCCGCCAGCAGCAGCGGCGGTGACGATGGGATCGAAGGCCGCAATGCTGGCAGCGGCGCGATCAGCATTACCTCCACCGGCAACGCCAGCGGAACCAATGGCGCAGGGATCGAAGCCTACAATAGCTACAATGGCACCAACCTGATGGTTAATGCCAACAACAGCAGCGGGTACCTTTACGGGATCCAGGCCTACAACCGCGGCACCGGCGTGCTCAGCATCACGTCCACAGGAACCGCGTCCGCGGCTTATCGCGATGGTATTCATGCGCGCAATACCGGCAATGCCACCGATCTGACGATCTCGTCCAATATCGCTACTGGCGCTGACGATGGGATCTCTGCGCGCAACGATGGTTCGGGCTTGCTCAGCATCACCGCAACCGGGAATACTACCGGATCCGGCAATGATGGGATCAATGCCTACAATTCCTCCAACGGCACCAGCTTGACCATCACCGCCACCAACACCACCGGCGATGATGACGGGATCGATGCCACCAACCGCGGCATCGGCGCGCTGGCGATCACCTCAACCGGCCTGGCCCGCGGAATCTATGGTGACGGGATCTATGCCCGCAATGGTTATACCGGCTACTATGGTGGCGCCGTTGGCACCAATCTGACCATTACGGCCTACAATTCATCCGGCAGTGATGACGGGATCGATGCGATCAATCGCGGCAGCGGCGCGCTGACGATCACATCAACCGGCGCGGCAAACGGCGCAAGTGATGATGGGATCTATGCCCGCAACGGCAATGTCAATTACTACACTGGCGCCACCGGCACCGATCTGACGATCACGGCCAGCAACACATCCGGCCGGGACGATGGGATCGATGCGATCAATCGCGGCACCGGCGCGACGTTGATCACGTCAACCGGACTGGCGAATGGAACCCTTGGTGACGGGATCTATGCCCGTAACGGCAGCAATACCTTCTTCAGTGGCACCACCGGCACCAATCTGACTATCGTGGCCAACAATTCCACTGGCGGTGACGATGGGATTGATGCGATCAACCAGGGCACCGGCGCGCTCAGCGTTACCTCAACCGGAACCGCTCGCGGCCGCGGTGACGATGGGATCTATGCCCGCAACGGCAATCTCAATTACTACACTGGCTCCACCGGCACTAGCCTGACCGTCGTGGCCAACAACTCCTATGGTTACGATGACGGCATTGATGCTCGCAACTATGGCACGGGCGCGCTTGGCATCACATCAACCGGCACCGCGGACGGTCAATATGGCAGTGGCATCTATGGCCGCAACGAGATCAACGGTACCAACCTGACGATCACGGCCAACAACAGCAGCGGGTACATCAGCGGGATAGTTGCCACCAACAACGGCACAGGCTCGCTCAGCATCACCTCGACCGGCACTGCGGATGGGGAATATAGCAATGGCATCCAGGCCTACAACAACGGCACCAGCCTGACGATCACGGCCAACAACAGCAGCGGCTATAATGATGGGATCGACGCGGATAACCGCGGCACCGGCGCGCTCAGCGTCACCTCGACCGGCACAGCGACCGGAGCTAATGGCACTGGGTTATATCTCTTCAACAGCAGCAACGGCACCAGCCTGACGGTTACTGCCAACGACAGCACCGGCGGCAATGACGGGATTGAGGCCACCAACATCGGCACAGGCGCGCTCAACATCACCTCAACCGGCACCGCAACCGGAGCTTATGGCAATGGGATCTCAGCCTATAATTCATCAAACGGTACCAGCCTGACTGTTACCGCCAACAACGCCTCGGGCGGCTTCAACGGCATCCGAACCATCAGCAAAGGCAGCGGCGGCGCGACGGTAAACCTGAATGGCACCGCCCAGGGCGGAACCGGCGCTGCGATTGATACCTTTACTCCGGCCGGCGCGCCGACCAATGCTCCGGGCAGCATGACCACGATCAATATCGCGGCGACTGGCAATGCGGTGGCCGGATCTTCGGGTGTTGCGGTCCGCAACGATGATGGCAACAGCGTTGTCAACGTTGTGGCTGGCGGTCTGATCAACGGTCAGGTTGTGCTGGGCGACGGCAGCGATGCAGTGAATCTGGCTGGCAACGGTGTGCTGGCCGGTATCACCCTGCTTGACGGCGGTGATGACATGGCGACCGGTGACGGGATGACTGACACCCTGTCGTTCAACAACGTTACCGCGACGACCAATGGTGCGAACGTCATCAATTGGGAAGTCATCAACATCGCCAACGGCACGCTTGGGTTCACCAACGCTGCGCTCAGCACCGGCACGCTCAACGTGAATTCGGGCGGGCGGCTTGATGGATCGAACAGCCTGGTCGTGACTGCCAATGTGAATGTCGCTGCCGGGGGCACGGTGATCGCTGGCAATGCCGCTGGCACCAATGTGATGCAGATCGCGGGCAATCTGACCAATGCCGGAACGGTTGACATGCGCAGCCCCACCGGGATCAGCGCTGCTGGCGATCGTTTGACCGTAACCGGGAATTACACCGGTGCTGCGGGCAGCGTGATCCGGCTGGACACCGCGCTTGGCGCCGATGCTTCGCCAACCGATCGGTTGATCGTAAACGGCAATCTGACCGGGGCCAGCACCCTGGTGGTCACCAATGTCGGTGGGATCGGTTCGCTGACCTCGGGCGATGGGATCAAGCTGGTTCAGGTTGATGGCACATCATCGGCAGGCGCGCTTACCCTCACGGGCGGGCAGGTCAAT
>NZ_JBEBKB010000017.1:0-53914 GCF_040079535.1 Novosphingobium sp.
GCCCCAGGCGGTGCGCGGTCAGCCGGGTCATATCGCCGCTGGCGTCCTTGATGCCGACAATCCGACCGGGAAAACGCCGGGCCAGTTCGATCACGGTTTCAGGTTTGATATCGGTCACGGTGCGGCCCGGCACATTGTAAAGCACCATCGGCAGATCAACCGCTTCGGCCAGATAGCTGAAATGCGCCAGCAGCCCGGCCTGGGTGGGGCGGTTGTAATAGGGGGCAACCATCAGCGCCGCCTGGCAGCCCAGTTCCCTGGCCACCTGCATATGCCACTTGGCGGTCTGGGTGTCGTTCGATCCGCAGCCCGCGATCACCGGAACCTTGCCGCTGGCCGCTTCGACGCAAACTTCGAACAAGCGGTGCTGTTCTTCGTTGGTCAGGGTTGGTGCTTCGCCGGTGGTTCCGCAAGGGACCAAAGCGCTTGATCCTTCAGCCACTTGCCACTCTACCAGCCGCCGGAAAGCAGCCTCGTCAATCACTCCGTCGCGAAAAGGAGTCACCAGAGCCGGTATCGAACCCGAAAACATTGCCTATTTCCCCGCGCTTGTCCCATAGGGCGCCTGTTCAGCCTGCCATAAGGAGCGTTTCCGCAGAATGTCCAGCATGCATCGCAAGACCACCATCGCCGTGCTGGCATTGCTGGCTTTCACCCCTGCCCTTGCCCATGCGCAAGACGGCAGCGATGACACTGTGATGGGCGAAGACGGCCGCCAGTGGGACAAGGCAAGGGCCGATCTATCGGCATTGCCGCCGGGCGATATGGCCATGGCGATTGAGCGCTGGAAGATCCTCAGCAAATCAGCCGGCTATAGCTTTTACGATTATTCCAGCTTCCTGCTGGTCTATCCCGGCCTGCCTGAAGAGGCAAAGTTGCGCGGCCATGCCGAAGCCGCGCTTGATCGCGAGGCTGTGCCGCCGCAGCAGATCGTCACCTATTTCAGCCGCTTCCCGGCGCAAACCAATTCTGGCCGCGCGCACTATGCGCTGGCACTTTATGCGCTGGGGCGGCCCGAAGCCGGCACCGCTGCACGCGAAGCCTGGCGCGGCGGACCGATGAGCGATGCGGCAGAAGCCGCCCTGTTTGCACGGATCGGGCCCAGCCTGACCCAGGCCGATCACGACGCGCGCATGGATGCGCTGCTGTGGGCGGGTGCGGCCAGCCAGGCCGAACGCCAGATCATCAATGTATCGCCCGCGCGCCGGGCCACTTTCGCTGCGCGGCTGGCGATGGCCAAGGGGCAGGATCCAGCCAGCCTGGCATTGACCGCCGGGCCGGAAGCTGCCGGAGATGCGGGTTACGTCTATAACCGCAGCCGCTATCTGCGTAACCACAGTCAGCCAGGCAGCGCGGCAACCGTGCTGATCAACCGCCCGCGCTTTGCGGTTCCGCCGCGTGAACCGCGCAAATGGATTGCAGAATTGCTGGCCGTCGCGCGCAAGTCTGATGCGTCTACCGCTGTGGCAATCGCCGGTTCGGTCGATGATATGTTTGCACCCGGCACCGATGTCAGCCGGCAAAGCTTTGCGGTGCGGGATGATTACACCTCGCTGATGTGGCTGGGCGGTACCAAGGCACTGTGGGCGCAGGGTGATGGCCGCCGCGCCGCGCCGCTGTTCTACCGCTATGGCATGGCCGCCCGCAGCCCGCAGACCCGGGCCAAAGGCTTCTACTGGGCCGGCCGCGCGCTGGCCCAGGCCGGGGACAAGGCTGGCGCTGCGCAATACTTCGAATTGGCCGGGCAATACCCCGATCAGTATTACGGCATGCTTGCGCTGGAACGGCTGGGCCGCGCGTTGCCGCCGCTGGCCAGCGCGCCCAGCGTGGTCCCGACCGCGCAGCAGCGCGCCGCTTTTGAAGCCCGCCCGTTGACCCGGGCGGTGCGCGAGCTGGCCCGTGAAAGCGATTGGCCCACGGCGGTACGCTTTTTCAAGGAAATCGCCGATCAGGCGGAGACTGAGGCCGATCACGTGCTGGTGGCCGATCTGGCCCGCCAGATCGGGCGGCGCGATCTGGGCGTGATCCTGGGCCAGGCTGCCCATTCCGATGGGTTCGGCAATTTTCGCACCATCTCGTTCCCGCTGATCCCGGTTCCGCAAGGCGCCAATTGGACCGCGGTGCACATGATTACCCGGCAGGAAAGCCAGTTCGCGATGAACGCCGTTAGCCACGCTGGCGCGCGCGGGCTGATGCAACTGATGCCGGGCACCGCACGCGAACAGGCTGGCAAGATGGGGCTCAGCTATGATCGGCAGGCGCTAACGCTTGATGCGGGTTACAACCTGACCCTTGGCAGCGGCTATTTCATGCGGATGCTCGATTACTATAACGGCTGCTGGCCGCTGGCGATCGCCGCCTACAACGCTGGGCCCGGCAACGTGAACAAGTGGCTGCGCCTGAACGGCGATCCCAGAAACGGCGGGATTGACTGGGTTGAATGGATTGAGAAGATTCCGATTACCGAAACCCGCGGATATGTGCAGCGGGTGCTGGAAAATGCGGTGGTCTATGAAGCGTTATACCCGGGCCGGGCCAGCTACAAGGGAGCCAACCCGCTCAGCCATTTCCTGGGCAAGCCCTATCCCGGATGAAGCCTGACGGCCCGCCCATTACGCCAGCCGGAATGGCCGCGCTGCGCGCGCGCTATGATCACCTGCTGGGCACCGAACGCCCGGCGATCACCGAAATCGTCAGCTGGGCGGCGGGCAACGGCGATCGCAGCGAAAACGGCGATTACCTGTATGGCCGCAAGCGGATGCGCGAGATTGACCGCGAGCTGGCACACCTGGCGCGGCGGATGAAAAACTGCCGGGTGATCGATCCAGCCCGCCAAGAGGATCGCACCCGGGTGTGGTTCGGCGCCACCGTTGCCATCGCAGATGAGGATGACATCCAGCGCGTGTTGACGCTGGTTGGTGATGACGAACAAGACGCAAGCAAGAACCTGATCGGCTGGAGCGCGCCCATGGCCAAAGCCCTGCGCGGCGCAGCAGTGGGCGATCTGCGCCGGGTGTTCCTGCCCGGCGGTGAAAAGGAATGGGAAGTAGTCGCCGTCAGCTATCCCGAAGGAGCCTGACCATGGCCGAGATCGTCAACCTGCGCCGCGCCCGCAAGGCCAAAGCCCGCACCCAGGCTGCCAAAACCGCCGATACCAACCGCGCCCGGCACGGGCTGACCAAGGCCGAGCGAGTTCGCGCCAAGGCCGAAGCGGAGCGCACGGAGCGCGCGCTCGATGGCCTCAAGCTTGAACCCTAGCCCCCAAACACATCCCCAAACCCAGTGGCATAATGCGCCATCGCCATGGTGGTGTACTGCGCGTTGACCCGGATGCAACTGGGGAACACGCTGGCGTCTGTCACCAGCACGTTTTCCGCGCCGTGCAGCCTGCATTCCAGATCGACCACGCCTTCGCTGGGATCCTGATGCATCGGGTTGCCGCCTTGCGGGTGTGAGCTGGACAGGGTGATATCGTCCGCCTCTTTCACCGCCTCGCGGTAGAAGGCATCCACATCCATCGCCGGGGTCAGCGTCTGGCCTTTCATCAAGGCCGGGTAGACCTCCAGCGCGCCGGCTTCGAAATGGACCCGCGCCAGCGTGGCCGATGCGCGGCGGATCAGGTGGATGTCATCCAGCGTCAGCTTCATATCCAGCTTGCCCCCAACCAGATTCCCGCGCCGATCGGCGGGAAACAGGATCCCGGACGAACAGACCCGGCCATAGGCCCGCATCCGCCGGTCCATATCGCCAAACCAGCCGGGCATCATCGAGCTCATCGACATCGGCGGCTGAAAATGGCTTTCGAGCAAAAACTCACCGCAATCGACCACGCTGGTCATCTGATCCTCGTCCCACGCCGGAGTGGCCCCTTCGGGCATCAACGCGATGATCGGCGAGGCGACGTTGAGCGAGATCTGGTGGCCAGTGCCGGCAATTCCGCTGCGATCAAGCAACAACGAGCTGGCAATCGTTCCCGCCGCTACAACCACGCCTTTGCGCGCCTGGATCACGTGGACCATGCCATCGTTATCGACCACTTCCACCCCGACAGCGCGGCGCTTGCCTTTGGTCCCGCGGGCCCAGAGGATCTTTTCAACCTTGGTTTCGGCCAGAATTCGCATGCCGTAATTGGTGCAGGCCCAGGGCAGATAGGTCTGGCCCATCCCCATCTTGCGGCCATAGGGGCAGCCGGTGTTGCAATAGCCGCAATATGCGCAGGCCGCAGCAGTGCCCGGCGGGCCAAAATTCTTGTTCACCCAGCCGGCTTTTGCGGCCTTGAACCAAGGATCATCAGATTTTGCCGCGAATTCGCCCCAACCTCTGATCAGATGGGTGCCATTGGTCTTGCCCGATCGCGGCTCTGCCGGATCAATCCCCAGATCAACGGCCACCGCATCATAGCTGGCGGTAAAGCGCGCCTCATCGATTGGCGCGCCGATGCTGGCCCATTTGGCAAAGACATCTGCGGCCATCGGATGGCTAAGCCGATCCCCCTTCATCCGCAGGCAAATGCCGTTGTTGATCGTGGGCGATCCGCCAACATTGCGGCCCTGAAACACGATAAAATCATTGTCACGCGAGGATTGCAGCGCGCCGTGCTTGAACAGCGCGGGCACCATCGCGCGCTCTTCATGGGTGATCTTTGGCGATGGCATGAACGGCCCGGCCTCTATCACCAACACCTTGTAACCACGCATGGCCAGATTGTGCGCGGAAACGGCCCCGCCCGATCCCGATCCTACCACGATCACATCGATGTCTTGCGGCACCAGATCAATCGGCAGGACATGTTCGGCTGCGATCTCGCGGCCTTCGATCCGCTTCAGTGGAACCTCGCCGCCTCCGCGCCGGCGGAATTTGGGCAGTATGAAGCCGATCTGCTTCAGCACCGGATTGTCCTTGTTGGCGCTTTGCCCGCCATCAAGATTGGTCTGCCCGATCGGATCGATCCAGTGGCCATAGTAACCAAAATAGATGATCGAGCGCAGCTTTGCCATGTCTTGAAAGGCATCAAACTGGGTGTTCTGCATCCGGCTTTTTATCCGGGCCTTGCGATCTTCAATCGAAAGCCCGGTAAAAAACGGGGCCATCGCCAGCTCTGCCAGCCGCAGCGATGCGCTGATTTCCCTGGCCTTGGTTCCGCCAATCTGGGCAAACAACCGCTGGATGTTATCGATCACCTGATCGATCGGGATCGCCAGCGCATCGAATTCGTCGAACAGCGCTTCGGCCAAAGCTTTCAGGAAGCGCAACTGCGCATGATCAAACGGAAGTTTCAACGGCCGCCTCCCCCAAGTGGTGGTGATAGATTTAGCGCCCGTTTTTCAGCGTTGTATCGGGCAATATCAGGCCTGCCAAGGGGCTCTGCCACGGATCGACCTGCGCTGCCTTGCCAGCAGCGGACATTGCTCTAACGATACGGGCAAGCAGAGGAATCAAAGCCCCAATGACAACCACATCGCCAGCTGCCGACAAATCGTTCCTTGGCCACCCAAAGGGGCTGGCCTATCTGGCCTTCACAGAAATGTGGGAACGGTTTTCCTATTACGGGATGACTGCGCTGCTGACGCTCTACATGATCGAGCAACTGTTGCTGCCCGAACATGCGGCAAATGTTGCCGGGCTGGCGGCGCTGCGATCGGCGATCGAGGTTTCCGGGCCGATGAGCAATCTGGCGTTCGCTTCAATCGTTTATGGCTGGTATTCGGGGCTGGTCTATCTGACCCCGATCCTGGGCGGCTGGATCGCAGACCGGATCCTGGGCAAAAAGCGCACCGTGGTGCTGGGTGCCTTGCTGATGAGCGCCGGGCATCTTGCGATGACGTTTGACCAATCGTTCCTGCTGGCGCTGCTGCTGCTGATCCTTGGTTCGGGCTGCCTCAAGGGCAATATTTCGGCGCAAGTTGGCACGCTCTATCCGCGCGAAGCGGCATCGATGCGCGATCGCGGCTTTGCAATCTTTTCAACCGGGATCAATATCGGCGCAGCCAGCGGCCCGCTGATCACCGGGGCGGTCTATGCCATCTATGGCTGGCACGCCGGCTTTGCCGTGGCGGCTGCGCTGATGCTGCTGGCCCTGGTTGCCTATCTGGCCGGGCAACGCCATCTGCCCGAAACGCCGCCGCAGGAAATCAAACAGGCCGCCAAAACCCCGCTGACGCCGGATGAGCGGCGCCAGGTATGGGCTTTGGCAGCAGTTATCGCGCTGATCATTCCGGCCGAAATCACCTATCCAATGGTCTGGTCAATCGGGATCGTCTGGGTCAAACAGCAGGTTGCGCTGGGATGGATCCCGGCGCCCTGGTTTGGTTCAGTTGATTCAATCGGGTCAATCATCGCTGCACCGATCCTGCTGGCCCTGTGGGCTGCGCAGGCCCGCGTCAGGCGTGAGCCCGATAGCGTTGGCAAAATCGCAATCGGGACATTGCTGACCGGAGTTTTCGCGCTGGTCATGGCCGGGGCCAGCTGGTTTTCTCCGGCACCGCAATCGGTTTCGGTCGTGCTGGCGCTGATTGCGTTTCTGGGCATGGGGCTGGGCTGGATGTATTATTGGCCCACTGCGCTTTCGCTGGTCAGCCGGGTTGCCCCGGCCAAGATCAACTCCACTCTGGTTGGCGCGGCATTTCTCTGTCCGTTTCTGGCCCATACCCTGGCCGGATATATCGGCAGTTATTATGATCAGATGAGCCCTGCCGCGTTCTGGACGATGGACGGCGCGATCGGCCTGATTGGGGCGGCGATCCTGTTTGCGCTCAATCGCCCGCTGTCGCGCGCGTTGGAACCTGGCCCGGCATGATCCGCGCTGCCCGATTTGCGATTGCTGCACTCGCCTTGTCAGCCGCACCGGCGCTGGCGCGCGATGCGCTGGGCATGTTTGGCAATTGGGGGGTGTTCCGCGATCCCGCTGCGCCGCGCTGTTATGCCATCGCGATGGCCGCACCTTCCAGCAAAGCCCGCGATTTCCAGCCCTATGCCGATGTGGCCTGGTGGCCGCGCGCGCAGATCAAGGGGCAGGTCCACTTTCGTCTGTCGCGCAAGCTTCAGCCAAACGCACCAATCGTACTTTCAATCGGCAATCAAAAGATAGCGCTGACCGGCGGCAGCGCAGATGCGTGGGCGGCTGACAAGCGCGGCGATGCGGCGATCATGGCAGCAATGCGCAGCGCCCGGGAAATGACCGTTAGCGCGCGCGGCGCCAACGGTCAGGGCTTCTCCAACACCTGGAATCTGGATGGAGCAGCCACCGCAATGGACGCAGCGGCTGTGGCTTGCGCGCGGGTAAGCTAGAACCGCAGCCCTACTCCGCCCACAAAGTGCTGCCCGCGCACACTCTGGCCGTAGTTTGAGAAGCGATATTCACCGCGCACAAACAGGTTGTTGGCCAGATCGACTTCTGCCCCGCCGCCCACAACATAGCCGTGGCCTTCAAAATCGGGTCCGAGCGTGCTGTTGATTTTGTGATAGGCATAGCCGCCGCGCACAAACACCCGCGATCGGCCGGTCAGCGAAACGGCCAGCCGCACTGCGGCATTGCCGAACAGACCCTGGGCTGGCTGACCTGGCAGGTTGAGAGCGGCCGCGGTTGAATCGCCCAGCTCGCCTTCCACGCCCACTTGAACGCTGCCCAGATCCCAGTCAGCGCCAAGCTGAACCCCGTAGTAGAATCCGTCCTGTGCGCCGGTACCGGGCGCCGCATCGGTCCGTTCCAGCCCGGCAATAGCCGCCACGCGCAACTGCGGGGCTTCTGCCTGAGCCGGCAGGGCTGATCCCAAAGCAGCAAGTGCCGCGCCAATGGTAATAAGGCGGTATTGAGGGTTCATCCGGGCTTGCTCCTTTGCAACGAATTCCAAGACTATTCGCGCAAAAGGCTGCTTGGGTTACAGAGCCGCTTCTGGCGGCCACAACTGCAGACTGGCGAGAGCATGGGTTTGCGCCTATAGGCCGCCCCCTTATGGCCGACACCGCACTTATGCCGATTCCGGGACAGATCGATCCCGTCCCCACCCCGCGCGCGGTTACACCGCGTGAAGATGGCCGCCTTGATCTGATCGGGCTGCCCAAAAGCCAGATAACAGCGCTGTTCCTGGAGGCCGGGCTTGATCCCAAGGCCGCCAAGCTGCGCGCCAAACAGGTGTTCCACTGGCTCTATCATCGCGGCGCCACCGATTTCGAAGTGATGACCGATATCGCCAAGACGATGCGGCCATGGCTGACCGAACGGTTTGTTATTGGCCGGCCCGAAACCGTGCTCAGCCAGCATTCCAGTGATGGCACCCGCAAGTGGCTGCTGAAAACCGCCGACGGGCATGAGTTCGAAATGGTCTTCATCCCCGATGCCGATCGCGGCACGCTGTGCGTTTCCAGTCAGGTTGGCTGCACACTCAATTGCCGGTTCTGCCACACCGGGACGATGCGGCTGGTGCGCAATCTGACCCCGGGTGAAATCGTGGGGCAAGTGATGCTGGCCCGCGATGCGCTAGGTGAATGGCCGCGCGCAGGCCAGGCCGATCTGGCCGTGCTGGGCGATGATCTAGTTGATGATGATGGCGGCTATTCTGCCGATGGCCGTTTGCTGACCAATATCGTGATGATGGGCATGGGCGAGCCGCTGTACAATTTCGACAACGTCCGTGATGCGCTGAAGCTGGTTATGGACGGCGATGGACTGGGCCTGTCGCGGCGTCGGATCACGCTTTCTACCAGCGGCGTGGTGCCGATGATGGCCCGCTGCGGGGATGAAATCGGCGTTAATCTGGCCGTTTCACTCCACGCCACCAACAAGACCGTCCGCGATGAAATCGTCCCGATCAATCGCAAATACGGCCTAGAAGACCTGTTGCAGGCCTGTGCAGACTATCCCAAGGCCAGCAATGCCCGCCGCATCACGTTTGAATATGTGATGCTAAAGGACAAGAATGACAGCGATGATGATGCCCGCGAACTGGTTCGGCTGATCAAGAAATACCGGCTGTTTGCCAAGGTAAACCTGATCCCGTTCAACCCATGGCCCGGCGCGATTTATGAATGTTCAGCGCCCGATCGGATCAAACGCTTTTCCGATATCGTGTTTGAAGCCGGGATCAGTGCCCCGGTCCGCACTCCGCGCGGGCGCGATATCGATGCCGCCTGCGGCCAGCTGAAGACCACCGCCCAGAAGCTCAGTCGGGCCGAGCTGGACCGGCTGGCTGATGAAAAGCAGGCTGCGCTTGGCTAGGGTCCTATCCTTGTTCGCGCTGCTGGCGTTAGTCGCCTGTTCATCGGGCGAAACTCCGCCAGAACCGCCGCTGATCGGTGAAACCGAAGCCGCACCGATCAAGGATCTGCCGATCCAGCCCGCCACTAGCGCTGCCGCCCAGGACAATACCAAAGCTGCCAATGCACCAACGGCAGCCGTACTGGTTCGCCCGGCCAGCAAAGCGATTCAAAAGCCGCCGCGCAAAGCCGCACCCGACGCTTTTAGGAAAATCGAGAGCAAGCCTGCGGCCAGCACCGCGCCAAAAGCCCTAGTAAGTCCGGCCCCAGCCGAAATCGATCACTCAGCGCACTCTGGTCACGGCGACCACTAAGCCAACGGTTCGGCGCAGGATATGGCAGGGCAGAACGCAGCTTGCCGTTTACTTCGCCCGCTTGGCCGCAGTCTTGCTCGGTTCATCGCAGCGTTAATCGCTGGTTGTTTTTGTCCCTGCATTCTTGGCCATGCTCACGATCATAACAGCGAGAAGGAACGGCCAATGAAAAAGACTATTCTAGCGAGTATGGCCGCAATCACTGCGATTACTGCCGTTCCCGCCCTTGGCGATCCGCCCTCCTGGGCTCCGGCCCATGGCCGCCGCCACCATGACGGTGATCGCGATCATCGCTATCGCACCTCGGACAATGGGGTGCGGTACTGGCGCGGTGATGATGGCCGATACTATTGCCGCCGCAGCAACGGCACAGTCGGCTTGCTGGCCGGAGCGGCGCTGGGTGCTCTGATCGGCCGTTCGATCGATACCCGCGGTGAACGGGTGACCGGCACGGTGCTGGGCGCCGCCGCTGGTGCGCTGGTTGGAAATGAATTGGCCCAGGGGCCTACACGCTGCCGCTAGTGCTTGACCAAGCGGGACATCGCTCGCAAGACCATAAGCGATGGCCCGACCCGCAGTTCTTATAACCGGTGCAGCACGCAGGATCGGCGCGGTTCTGGCCCGCCGGTTTGGGTTGGCCGGTTGGCATGTGGTGATCCATGCCGGCCATTCAGCCAGCGCCGCGAATGAGCTGGCCGCTTCACTGCCCAGCGCCGAAGTCGTCGCCTGCAACCTGATCGACGGTGTCGTCGCGCTCGACATGATTGAAGATCTGGCTGCCCGGCTGGAAGATTGGCGGATGCTGATCAACAGCGCTGCGGTGTTCAAGCCCGATAGCGCCGAAGGTCTGTCTCCAGCGATATTCGCCGAAGCGATGCGGGTGAATGCCGAAACTCCGACCCGCATGGCACAAGCCTTCCTGGCCGATGCAAAGGCCGCAGGCGGCAAGCGGGTCGTGCAGTTCCTCGATATGAAGATCGCCAACCCCAACCCCGATTTCTTCAGCTACTCGATGGCCAAGCACGCCTTTGCCAGCACGGTGAAAATGCTTGCCATGGCCCAGACCGATCCGGCCAGCCGGATCTATGGCCTGGCCCCCGGCGCGATGTTGCCCAGCCACGATCAGCACGATGCCGAGCATGAACTGTCTGGCCGAATGAACCTGCTGCACCGATTAACCGACGCACAGGAACTGGCCGATGCCGCGCTGTTCATGAGCGAGGGCTGGATGGCCAGCGGAGAAACGTTGTTTGTCGATTCCGGCCAGCACTTGCTGGCCCAGCCCCGCGACGTGCTCTACCTCGCCCGCGGATAGCGTGCTAACTCGGTTCGGCTCCATCTTCTTGCCGCTGGTATCAATGCCAATCGCGCGATTCCGGCAATACCTGGGTATACGGCTGGTACATGGATCGGACGCGGGCGCGGTAATGGCTCCGGCCAGGCGCTTATCGTCCGATCCGTCTGAAACGAAAATTTCGGACAAAGGGAACGCCGTTATCATCAACATCGGCAGCGCTTTCGGTCATTTCGCGGCCATTGGCAGAAACCGCATAGGTCCGCACCGATTCCAGTTGCTTGTCCCGCGCCAGGCTCATCACCAGAACATTGGGGGCCGGTGAATTGACAGCGGCGGTATCGCCCTCGCCAGCATAGCCGCTGCTGGCATTGGCCAGACCATCGCGGAGATAGCTGACCGCAATGTCACGATTGCCGCCATCGTCAACAATGTGGATTCGGGTTTCCCAGCGCCCGTTGCCCAGATCGACAAATTCATAAGTGACGCTTTTGGGCGGTGTGCCATAGGTGACCGGCATTGTCGCAACATCCAGCGCCCATTTTCCCAGGAACGGTGATTTGGAGCTGCGCGGTGCAGCTGGGCCAGAAGCGGCAACGCCGATCAGGCAAAGTGCGGCAAGACCAAGCACTGGCAACGGCATTTTCATGATCGGATTCCCTTCACCATCTTCGATGATTGAATGTTATACCGTCACAAAATCGGAAGGCAATGCTGCTTAGTCGGGATATTTCTCGTTCATCACCTGCCAACTGATCGCCACCAATCGTTCCAGCACCGCCAGATCAACATCGGCCAGCTTCTTGATATAGAGGCAGGCCTTGCCGGTTGAATGCTTGCCAAGGCGCGCAAAAAGATCGTCCACCTCAGCCTGTCTGTCGCAATAATTGCCCATCAGATAGAGCGTCAGCGCCGCTTTGCGCGGACTGAAACCGGCGCGGCACATGGTGCCCTCTCTGCCGCTGTCATACCTGTAATGATAGCTGCCATAACCGATGATGCCGGGCCCCCACAGCCTTGGCTCAAGCCCGGTCACCCGCTGGTGCAGGGCATCGATCACCGCAGCCTCATCCCGGCGGCGTTGGTCCGGTTGGCCAGCGATGAATTCCGCGACGCTTTCCTGTGTTGCCTTGGTCTTGAGTTCGGCCTTCGCCACCCGCCTTGCCCTCCCATGTCGCTTGGCCTAGGGGCCGGGGCGAAACCTAACGTCAATTCAGCGGAAAGCCAGTCCATGACCGAAGCCAAAACGCCGGACATCAAGAAAGTCGTACTGGCCTATTCGGGCGGCCTTGATACCTCGGTTATCCTGAAATGGCTGCAAGTCACTTACGGTTGCGAAGTGGTGACCTTCACCGCCGATCTTGGCCAGGGTGAGGAACTGGAACCCGCGCGGGCCAAGGCCAAGCTGATGGGCGTCCCGGATGAACATATCTATATCGACGACATGCGCGAGGAATTCGTCCGCGATTTTGTGTTCCCGATGATGCGTGCCAATGCCCGCTATGAAGGCGATTACCTGCTGGGCACTTCGATTGCGCGGCCCCTGATCTCCAAGCGGCTGATCGAGATTGCCCGCGAAACCGGCGCCGATGCGATTGCCCACGGCGCGACCGGCAAGGGCAACGATCAGGTCCGGTTCGAACTTTCCGCCTATGCCCTCGCGCCTGAGATCAAGGTTATCGCCCCGTGGCGCGAATGGGAGCTGACCAGCCGCACCGCGCTGATCGCCTGGGCCGAACAGCACCAGATCCCGGTGCCGAATGACAAGCGCGGCGAAGCGCCGTTTTCCACCGACGCCAATCTGCTGCACACCAGCAGCGAGGGCAAGGTGCTGGAAGATCCGTGGAACGAAACCCCGGACTATGTCTATTCGCGCACCGACAATCCCGAGGATGCACCCGATACCCCCGAATACATCACCATCGATTTTGAAAAGGGTGACGGCGTTGCCCTGAACGGCGAAGCGATGAGCCCCGCTACCCTGCTCACCGCACTCAACGCGCTGGGCAAACGCCATGGGATCGGCCGGCTCGATCTGGTTGAGAACCGCTTCGTCGGCATGAAGAGCCGCGGGATGTATGAGACGCCCGGTGGCGAAATCTATGCCCGCGCGCATCGCGGGATCGAACAGATCACCCTTGATCGCGGCGCGGCGCACCTCAAGGACGAGTTGATGCCCAAATATGCCGAGCTGATCTACAACGGCTTCTGGTTCGCGCCTGAGCGCGAGATGCTGCAGGCAGCGATCGATCACTCGCAGGCGCGAGTGAACGGCACCGTGCGGCTGAAGCTCTACAAGGGCACGGCGTCGGTGGTCGGCCGCAAATCGCCCGACTCGCTCTATTCAGAACGCCATGTGACCTTTGAGGACGATGCCGGCGCATACGATCAGAAGGACGCCGCCGGCTTCATCAAGCTCAACGCACTGCGGCTGCGGCTGCTGGCCACGCGTGATCGGCGCAATTTCTAAGCGATTCCAAGCGAGTCAAAAGCCAGGTTCAGTCGATTCCTGCATCCACAAGTTCATCCGCAGGCTTGTCCACAATCATGTGACAATTTGCGTACGATTTCGCTTGCGCGACTCACTTTCGACGCGCAGCTTGTCTGTGTCGAGAGTGTGGAACCGCACTTGAAGTTCCAGTGGGAAACCACTGAAAGGACAAGGGAAAACTTAAACCTCACGATCTGGCAGCGATGTCCGCAGCTCTGTTGGAAAACACGCCTCAGGAAGCCTTCGGGCGGAATCTGGCGAACCGCAAATGCAGCGAAAGACGCGCAGTCAGCAGGTCGCATCATCAGCGGCCGGGAAAGGCAAAAGCAAAGCGAAAGGCCTTGGCCAGACGCGGAACGGAAAGCCCCGAACGGCAAAGCGGCGATGCGGTCACGGAACCGCCAGGTGGAAAGCAAAGGTCGCAAGACCCTAGCCGACCGCCTGACGGGACCGGACGCCGGCGAGGTGGCCGGGCGATGAAAGCCGGTTCCTTCGGGAACCACCGCGACGCCGATCCAGGGCGCTTGCAGGCAGCGATGCCAGCAGATGCCTGAAGCGAGGCAAACGGCAACAGGCGATCGCCCAAAATCGACCGGGCACATGCAGGCGATCTTGGGGCTGGCGGCAACGCTGGCCCCATTTGCTTTGGGGGTTTGGTGTGGAGAGGGGCTTTGGCGCAATGGAGCGGCTGTATTTGGAAACTGAATACTAGTGGCAGTCATTCCGGACACGACAAGATTTCGGTTTTAAGCGGGTTGTTGGTTGAAATTCAAAAGCGGTCATTTGCGACACAGATCAACATCACTATGAAACGGCGATGACGCGACTCAACCGCGATACGATCACTGGAGCAACATAGTGGCCAAGGCGAAAAAGAAACTGCTGCCCAAGGACTTTGAGAATCAATTGAAAACGTGTGATTTTGATGTACTGAAATCAATATTCGACACCTGTGACGTCAATGCCCGTGGCGGCGTTTTCAAGCAGACTGCATTGGCATTCAATGAATGCCCCGACGAACTGGCCCGGTGGTTGGTCGAGCAAGGTGCCGATCTATCAGCGGGTGATAGCTACGGAGAAACTCCACTACATGCTCGAGCAAGAAACTGGCAGGGCCGAATTGATGTCCTGCTCGAATTGGGGGCGGATGTGCACCAAGGGGAAGGCGGTCGCGGAACGCCTCTTCACTTTGCCGCTGCGGTAGGAAACTGCGACACGGCGCAATTGCTTTTGCAGCATGGAGCTCGGGTCGACGCCCTCAACGGTGATAATTTGACACCGCTTGCGTACGCTTTGCAGCGCTGTTCGAATGCACAGATTGAGAATATGGCGGCAATGGCAGAATTGCTCGTCAATGCGGGTGCTAACAAACCTTTAAAACCAAAAGGTCTCTTTACTCGGGTCTTCGGCTCGGGCGGGGCGAAGCCATCAGGTTCAAGCGCAGATATCAAAACGTTTATCCAGCGCATTGGGACAGATTTCGAGTTCCACCGTAGCAATTTTAACCCTGAAATGCTGGATGCAACCAGTGCGGCTCTTGAAAAGCTATATTTCTTATTTGGCGTTGCCCCTGTCCCTCGGCGTGCGATATACGATGGCAAATCCGCGATTGTTGCCAACACGAAGCGTTGGCAAGATCAACATCAGGAGCTTTGGGAGCTGCTTGTGCCTTCAAGCGGCGCTGCTGGTACCGTTCAAGGCGAAGTGATCCGCATTCCGGGTAAGATTCGCGACGAACTCGAAGGAAATGGCGGGGTCAATTGGGATTCGGATTACGAGAAAATGGCTGACGCATTTCTAACGCATGTTGGTTCCGGCGTAAAACTGCCTGACAGAGAATTTGCTGAAGCGCGCACAATCGTCGGTGAAGTCAAAGGACGTAGGGGCGACACAGAACGGATGTGCGAATTGGCCGTGAATTGGGTCGCACTCAATCCAAAGCCGATGAAACTATCCACACCAATCTATAGCAGGTAGCTAGGGCAGCTTTTGTGATTCTTAGCCCACTACCCGCCTGTCCGGACTCCCCGACATTCCTACAATTGCGGTTTGCTTGATGCGACATCAAAGCTGACAATCGAGCGCAACCCCTCCCCCCACCACCGTCGCCCCGTGCTTGACACGGGGCTTGGCTACCTATCGGCGTCAGGGTTCTGCCCCGCACCATCCGGATACCACTGTTCCCACAGATCCAGCCAATCGGGATTTTCCGCCTCGATCAGCGCGAATTTCCATTCGCGGCGCCATTTCTTGACCAGCTTTTCGCGGGCTATGGCCGGCTCGATTTCCTCGTGGCGCTCCGCATATACCAGCCGGATCTTGGCGAAGTCTGCAACATGGATCGAACCCTCGCCTTCGCGGTGCTGCCACACGCGCCGGATCAGGTCTGAGGTTACCCCGACGTACATCCCGCCGCGATAGCGGTTTGCCATGATGTAAACCCAGCCGCCCTTTTCCATCTGAGCCTTGTGCCAAACGATGGGCCGCGAGGGAAGCCAAACCCCGTGTCAAGCACGGGGCGACGTGGGAGGTTGCGTTTGGGGCGGTGTGGCCATAGTCCCAATCCATGCCCCGCCTGATCCTGTTCAACAAACCCTATGGCGTCTTGTGCCAGTTCAGCAATGACGGCTCATCCAAGCCAACGCTGGCGCCTTATGTAAATGTGCCAGGGGTCTATCCCGCCGGGCGGCTTGATACCGATAGCGAGGGGCTGTTGCTGCTTACCGATGACGGCAAGTTGCAGGCGCGGATTGCCGATCCGAAGTTCAAGTTGCCCAAAAGCTATCTGGTCCAGGTAGAAGGCGAACCCGATGCCGCCGCGCTGGAGGCTTTGCGGCGCGGGGTGGAGCTGAAAGACAGCCGCACCCGCCCAGCTGAGGCCGAGCTGATCCCCGCCCCCGAACTATGGCCGCGCGATCCGCCGGTGCGATTTCGCAAGACCGTGCCCGATAGCTGGATCCGCCTGACCATCCGCGAGGGCAAGAACCGCCAGGTTCGCCGGATGACCGCCGCTGTGGGACATCCCACGTTGCGGCTGGTGCGCTGGCAGGTGGGCGATTGGACGCTGGAGGGGATCAGGCCTGGGGAATGGCGCGAGGTTGCGATCGACTAGACCCTCTCCATTTTCGGGTTAGCGCACGAACAAGCTTGCCAACTCCACGTGGGTTGACCAGCGGAACTGACCGACCGGGCGCAGTTCGGCGAGGCGATAGCCGCCTTCGATCAAGGTCTGCGCATCCTTGGCCCAGCTGGATGGATTGCAGCTGATATAGACGACGCGTTCGACCGAGCTTTGCGCGATCCGCTCCACCTGGTCTCGCGCACCGGCGCGAGGCGGATCGAGCACCACGGCATCAAAGCGGTTCAATTCATCCGCGAGCAGTGGATTGCGGAACAAATCGCGGTGAAGCGCGTGGACCGCCTGCTGCGCGCGCCCCGCCGCCAAAGCACAGGCCGCAGAGGCATCGCGCGCGGCCTCTACCGCCAGCACTTTGGTTTGCGGGCCCGCCAGCGCGAAGGCAAAGGTGCCAAGGCCTGCGAACAGATCGGCCACACTGGCCGCCCCTGCCAGCCATTCGCGCGCTGCGCCCACCAGCGTGTCCTCACCGTCGCCGGTGGCTTGCAGGAAGCTGCCTGGCGGAAACGGCACGGTCACACCCGAAAGTGTTACGTTCACCGGCTCAGGCTCCCACACCGTATCAGGGCCATAGCCGCCATCGATCGTGATCCGCGCGATGCTGTGTGCGCGGGCAAAATCAAGCAGAGCCTCGGTCAGCACCAATCCCTCAGCACTCAGCCCCTTGATCCCCAGATCCACGCCTTGATCAGTCAGGGTCAGCTCAACATCAGCGGCCATCCGCGGTGTGGCGTGCTTTGCTGGCTTGGACTTTCCCCGGCCCTTGGGTGCTTCCTGTCCCTGCCCCAGCTTGATCAGCAACGCCCGTAATGGGCCGATCAAAGCTGCCAGCTCGGGCCGCAGCACCGGGCACTCAGCCAATTCAACCACCCGGTTTGATTTGGCCTCGCTATAGCCCAGCACCACCCGCCCGCCGCTCGACACGGCCTTGAGCGAGGTGCGGCGGCGGCTGTGCGGGGGTGAAAGGTGCGGCGCGGTGATCGTTTGGGCACCAAGCTCTTGCGAGGCGGACATATTGCTGACCCGTGCGGCCACGAAATCAGCCAATGATTGCTCGTCCAGTTGCTGCAATTGGCACCCGCCGCACTGGCCGAAATGGCGGCAAGGCGGGGTTATGTGATGCGGCCCCCATTCAAGGCTGCCATCCTCGGCCAGCAAGTCTCCCGGCGCGGCGCCCCAGGCAAATCGGCCCGATGCGGTGATACCATCGCCCTTCGCGGCGATGCGGATGATGGGTTCGGCAGGTGCGCTCATAGCCAGGCCGCGTAGGCGCTGCGGATCACTTCAGCAAGGGCGCGGCGGAACGGACGGGCGGGCCATCACCTCCGCTTCAGCTGCGAAATATCGCGCACCGCGCCGCGCGCGGCGCTGGTGGTCATCGCCGCATAGGCTTGCAGTGCCTGGCTGACCGCGCGCGTGCGCGGGCGTTTGGGCTGCCAGCCTTTTGCTTCCTGCGCGGCGCGGCGTGCCACTAGCACTTCATCGGATACCGCGAGGTGGATCGTACGTGCCGGAATATCAATTTCTATCCGGTCGCCCGGTTCGACCAGTCCGATCGCCCCGCCCTCTGCGGCTTCGGGTGATGCATGGCCGATCGACAGGCCCGATGTGCCGCCTGAAAAGCGCCCATCGGTAAGCAAGGCACAAGCCGCGCCCAGGCCTTTCGATTTAAGGTAGCTGGTGGGATAGAGCATTTCTTGCATTCCGGGCCCGCCGCGCGGTCCTTCATAACGGATTACCACCACATCGCCGGCCACCACTTGCCCAGTCAGCACTGCGGTAACGGCATCGTCCTGGCTTTCATAAACTTTGGCTGGCCCGGCAAATTTGAGGATGCGTTCATCCACCCCTGCGGTCTTAACGATGCAGCCTTCAAGGGCGATGTTGCCGAACAGCACTGCAAGGCCGCCATCCTGACTAAAGGCGTGTTCCTTGCTGCGGATCACCCCGTTTTCGCGATCAAGATCAAGCTCGTCCCAGCGCCGATCCTGGCTGAAGGCGGTCTGCGTAGGGACCCCGCCCGGCGCGGCCTTGAAGAAGTGCTGCACGGCCGGATCATTGGTGCGGCTGATATCCCAGTGATTGATCGCATGGCCCAGTGTGGGTGCGTGGACCGTGGGCAGATCGGTATGGAGCAGCCCGGCGCGGTCCAACTGGCCCAGGATCGCCATGATCCCGCCGGCCCGGTGAACGTCTTCCATGTGGACATCGCTTTTGGCCGGAGCAACTTTGGACAAGCACGGCACCTTGCGGCTCAGCCGGTCGATATCCTGCATCGTGAAATCAACACCGGCCTCCTCAGCGGCGGCCAGCAAATGCAGCACGGTATTGGTCGATCCACCCATCGCGATATCCAATGTCATGGCGTTTTCAAATGCGCCCATGCTGGCGATATTGCGTGGCAGAACGCTGGCATCGTCCTGTTCGTAATAGCGCTTGCAAAGTTCCACCACCAGCGAACCGGCGCGCAGGAACAGCGCCTTGCGATCTGCATGGGTGGCCAGTTGCGATCCATTGCCCGGCAGCGAAAGGCCCAGCGCCTCGGTCAGGCAGTTCATCGAATTGGCGGTGAACATCCCGCTGCACGAACCACAGGTTGGGCAGGCCGCGCGCTCAATCTCAGCCACTTCTTCGTCAGAGTATTTCTCGTCCGCCGCAGCAACCATCGCATCGACCAGATCGAGCGCTACTTCCTTGCCCCCCAACACCACCTTGCCGGCCTCCATCGGCCCGCCCGATACGAACACCACCGGAATATTGATCCGCATGGCCGCCATCAGCATGCCCGGTGTGATCTTGTCGCAGTTGGAAATGCAGACCATCGCATCGGCGCAGTGCGCGTTGACCATGTATTCAACGCTGTCTGCAATCAGATCGCGGCTGGGCAGCGAATAGAGCATGCCATCATGGCCCATTGCGATCCCATCATCGACCGCGATAGTGTTGAATTCCTTGGCCACGCCGCCTGCCGCCTCAATCTCACGCGCGACCAGCTGGCCCAGATCTTTCAGGTGCACGTGCCCCGGCACAAACTGGGTAAAGCTGTTGACCACCGCGATAATCGGCTTGCCAAAATCGCCATCCTTCATGCCCGTAGCCCGCCACAGCCCCCGCGCGCCGGCCATGTTGCGGCCATGGGTGGAGGTGCGTGAACGATAGGCGGGCATTGTGGGTAACTCCGGGTGAACTGATGATGCTGCGCCCTATTACAGCATCCCGCCCGACCCTAGCCAAAAATTTCGCATCTACTGCGCGCCGCGTAATTTTGCGTCAGGCTGGCGGCGGGCCGAAGCGGTTCGGCCCCGACGTGCCCGGCTGGGCCAGCATAATCACCAGCACCGCGAGCGAGCCGAGATAGGCCATATTCGTAAAGAACATGCCGAAAAACAGCTCCATCAGTGGGCCACTTGGATCGTCAAATTGACCAAAAAGCTGGCTCATCACCGCCAGTCCTGACAACAGCAGGACTGCGGGCGGCAGGCCCCAGGCGCCGGTGCGATTGCAGTCATGCAGCCTGCGCGCCACCGCAGCTGCCAGAAGCACGATAACTATGACCGAAATCACCCCGACCCCGATAAGCATGCCGCCGAAATCGGGCATCAATTCGGGATGGTTGCCGTGCACAGTAACCGAATAGCCATTAGGACTGACAGTTCGGGTAACTTGGTCAGGGTGTCCGGCAGCGAACTTTTCCAATTTGGTGAAGGTGGAAACGATGGCCGGGATCATCACCGCCATCATCGCAGCGATGCTGCTACCCACCGCGATCCCTGCCCAGATCCAGAATGGCGTCTTCGCTTCACGTCCGGAGAACCGCGCCAAGCCCCGAAAATGCTCAGCTATCAATTTGATCATGCCCGCTCCCCTTGAAACGGCCAGCCTAGCTCAGCCCGATTGAAGTGCAACTGCATTGGCGGGACTGGGCAATGAAGCTTCGCAAAATAACTTTCTCCTGGAATGAACCTGATCGCCGTTCAGCCCGACTTAGAGCAGCTAAGCAGGGGCTTAGCCGGGAAAAGGAATCGATAAATGTTGAAGTTCACCTCTTTGAAGGCTGCGCTGGTGATAGTTGCATTGACCGGATCGACGCTCGCATCCGCGGGATCGACTGGCTGGCTCAACCGCGATAACCCAGGCGGTTCTGGTGATTGGGAAAATGCTGCCGGGATGGTGACAGGTTTTGAATGCCAGATCATCGCAACCGGCCAATCAACCGTCGGCATGGCAGGCTATACCTGCAGTGTCAGCGGATCGGTTTGCCAGAACACTGCGGCGCGGCGCTGTCAGGACACCCAGGTGCGCTTTACCTTTGATGACAAGCGCGGTCACTCACACGTCACACCTTGGCTCAACCGCGACAATCCGGGCGGCACCGGTGACTGGGAATTGTTTTCGAACTTCTTCAAGGTCAATTGCCGCTTCACTGTTGGCGGACAGCCGATCACAACGGCTGGTCCGGCCTATACCTGCGGCACTCCAGATTCGCGCAGCGGCGGAATTGGTCTTAATGCCAAGAACGGCGGCAAACCGGTTCAGGATTTCGAAGTCGAATTCGTCTATTAATTAGGCGTATGGTGGAGGATCTTGAACGGTTCTCCACCATTCAACTTAATGCGAGCGCAACCTGATTGGCGATCCGGTGCAGCAGCTGCGCCCACTTTGCCTGACCCGCAGCGTCGCTGATCTCATCCTGACGCACCTCGATCCCCAGATAGGGTCGGCCATCGGCTTCGGCATGACGGTTCATGGTGTAGTTTAGCAATTGGCCGGAATAGGGCTGCTGATCGCCCACCACCAGACCTTGGCTCTCCAATAAGGGAATAGCGATCCGCGCTGCGCGGTCGTCATGATTGTAAAGCACACCAACTTGCCATGGGCGCGGTTCATCGCTTGAATTCAATTTGGGCGTGAAGCTGTGCAATGAAAGGATCAGCGCCGGCGGCGCGCTATCCAGCAGATCAGCCAGCGCGGTGTGATAAGGATGAAAGAACCGCTCCAGCCGCGCCAGATGCCCGGCGTGATCGATCGCGTTGCCCGGGATTGCATGGCCATCGCTGGCGATCGGGATCACCGCAGGGGCATGCGGCTCGCGGTTGACATCACAGACCAGCCGGCTGGCATTGGCTTGAAATGCGGCGGTGCCGGGCCGCTGGCCCATTAGAGCGCCAATTTCGGCCACCCCGATATCGACTGCGATATGCTGATCGAGCAGGGCTGGATCGATGCCCAGGCAAATGTCTTCCGGCACAAAGTTGCTGGCGTGATCCGACACCACCAATATCCCGCCAAAGCGCGCAGCGCCGATGATCCGGTAGGCTTCGCTCATCGCAGTGCGCCCGCCAATTGCCACCAATCCGGCCAGACGGCCTTGATTGCCGCCAAAGCAGAATCGCGTTCAGATGGGCTGCGATAGAGCGCAAAGCAGGTCGCGCCCGAACCTGACATCCGGGCCAGCCACGGATCGGTTTCGCGCAGTGCCGCAAGCACCCGCGCTACCGCAGGGCACAGCGCGATTGCCGGCCCTTCCAGATCATTGCGACCTTCCAGTGCGATTGTGCTTACCGGCCCGCCGGGGATCGGTCCGCGATCTACCCCATCCCAGTCCTTGAATACTGCCCCGGTGCTGAGCGGCACGCGCGGATTGACCAGCAGCACCGGCATTCCGGCAAGGTCGCCCTCAACCTCAAGCAGCTCGGTCCCGGTCCCGCGCCCCACCGCAGTAACCGAGCGGACGCAAGCAGGCACATCCGCGCCCAGTTTTGCCGCGCGCTGATGCCAGTCATCCGGCAGGCCATATTCGCGGTCAAACAGCCGGAACAGTGCACCGGCATCGGCCGAACCACCGCCAAGCCCGGCGGCAACCGGCAGGTTCTTGTCCAGCGTCACCGCCCAGCCCTGTGGACGCGGCAGCGCGGACAGCGCCTGCATCACAATATTGTCAAACGGGTCAGTCAGCCCGCCGCCAAACTCACCAAGCGTTCGAAGTTCATCGCGCGTCGCGGGGGTAACACTCAGCCGGTCGCCCGCATCGACGAAGGCAAACAGCGTCTCCAGCGCATGATACCCATCATTGCGCCGCCGCCTGACATGCAGCGCAAGGTTGATCTTGGCGTAGGCGGTCTCGATCACAGCCGGAACCGGACGTTACAGGGTCGCGACATATTTCTTCGATGCGTCCTCAAATTCCATGATCGGCGCGCGGATGGTTCCATCTGTCAAAACCTCACCGCCCACCGGATCAATCGCCGCGATTTCATAGTCTGGCTGCGCAGGATCGATCCCGCTGATGATCACATCAAACGTCCGCGCTGGCCCGCCTTGCGGCACGAACCAATGGATATTGTCGCGATCGCCGGACATGGCCGAGAGCATTCCGGTGCTGGCCAGATAGTCCCGTGTGGGCCGAACCACCATGGCACCAGCTAGATCCTTGATCCGGTCATAATTGCGGACCCGGAAGGCACCTTCAACCACCAGATGCGACGAAACCATATTTCGGTGGCCATGCGGCGTGATCACATTGCTGGGCGAGAAATCGAACAGCGCCGCCGCGAAGCCCATTTTGCGAGGCGCGCCGTGCTGATCTACAAACCGGATTGATCGCTTGCGCGGATCGTTGGTCGGCAAAAGAGCGCCCAAGGTGATCTTTGCCCGGTTGATTTCGGCCATCAGTTCTGCAGGATCAACCTCAGCGGCCAGACGTTCAACCTCTGCCATCCAGGCAAGCGGCGCAAGCTGACCGGTTTTGAGCGCAACGGCCAATTCACCCTGACGTTCGATCCAGGTGCGCGCTGCCATCTTTCGCGTCGGTTTGGCGCCTGATACCTCGGCTAGCAACGCGAACATAGTAAAGGCCGCCAACCCGGTTGCCAGCGATCCCCTGCGGGTCAGTCCAAGATCCTCAGGCCGAGCAGATCTTGCATTGGTCCAATCGCTCGCCTGCATGATCACCCTTTCCGTGCCGATAGCACGCCAGCGCTCTACATATTCGGATAGTTTGGCCCGCCGCCGCCTTCGGGCGTGACCCAGTTGATGTTCTGGGTCATGTCCTTGATGTCGCAGGTCTTGCAGTGGACGCAATTCTGGGCGTTGATCTGCAGGCGCGGATTGCCATCTTCCACGCCAAGGAATTCATAAACCCCGGCCGGGCAATAGCGCGCCTCCGGCCCGCCATAGAGCTTGAGGTTGATTTCCACCGGCACCGCCGGGTCTTTCAGCTGCAAGTGGCAGGGCTGATCTTCCTCGTGGTTGGTAAAGCTTTGCGCCACGCTGGAAAGCCGATCAAAGCTGATCACCCCATCGGGCTTGGGATAGGCGATCGGCTTGTACAGATCAGCGCGTTCGATCGCTTCATTATCGGGGTGCAGCTTCATGGTGATCGGCAGGCCGATCTTAAGCGTGCGCATCCACATATCGATCCCGCCCAGTACGGTCCCGATATCGTCGCCATACTTTTCCATTGCAGGCAGCACGTTCTGGACCAGCTTGAGTTCCTTGGCGATCCAGCTGTCACGCACTGCGGCGTCGTATTCGCCCATCGCATCGCTGGTCCGGCCCGCAGCGATTGCGGCAGCAGCGGCCTCGGCGGCAAGCATACCGCTTTTCATCGCGGTGTGGCTGCCCTTGATCCGCGGCACATTCACGAATCCGGCCGAACAGCCGATCAGCACCCCGCCCGGGAAATCGAGCTTGGGCACGGCTTGCCAGCCGCCATCGTTGATCGCCCGCGCGCCATAGGAGACGCGGCGGCCGCCTTCGAGGATTGCGCGGATTTCGGGGTGCTGTTTCCAGCGCTGCAATTCCTCAAACGGGAACACGTATGGGTTCTTGTAATTGAGCCAGGTGACGAAGCCCAAAGCGACCTGATTGTTTGCCTGATGATACAGAAACCCGCCGCCGTTGGTGCCGCTTTCGCTAAGCGGCCAGCCCTGGGTATGGATCACCCGGCCCGGCACATGCTTGGCTGGATCAATGTCCCACAGTTCCTTGATCCCGAGGCCGTAAATCTGCGGCTGGCTATCGGCGTCGAGCGCGTATTTGGCCTTCAATTGCTTGGTCAGATGGCCGCGCGCGCCTTCGGCAAAGAAAGTGTATTTGGCGTGGAGTTCCATGCCGGCCTGATAATCGCCCTTGTGGCTGCCATCCTTCGCCACGCCCATATCTTGCGTGGCAACGCCTTTGACCGAGCCGTCTTCGTTATACAGCACTTCGCTGGCCGGAAATCCCGGAAAGATTTCAACGCCCAGCTCTTCGGCCTTGCCCGCCAGCCAGCGGCACAGATTGCCAAGGCTGCCGGTATAATTGCCCTTGTTGCTAAGCAGCGGCGGCATCGGCCAGTGCGGGATCGCGGTCTTCCCGGTTTTGCTCAAGGCCCAGTGCCAATTATCGGTCACGGGCGTTTCGGCCATCGGGCAGCCATCAGTCCGCCAGGTTGGCAGCAATTCATCCAGCGCCTTGGGATCGATCACCGCACCCGACAGGATATGCGCGCCCACTTCGCTACCCTTTTCAAGGATGCAGACACTAATTTCAGGATTGATCTGTTTGAGCCGGATCGATGCAGCAAGGCCGGCCGGCCCGCCTCCAACGATCACCACGTCATACGGCATCGATTCGCGTTCGCTCATGACCTTCGTCCACACCCTGTTGATGGCAAAATATCGCTCCAACCCTTGATTGCTGCGCTCCCGCAGGTCAAGACCAGATGGTGACATTCGCCGCGGCAAAATATTCATCAGCAGAAGCGCTGATCTCTGCGCTGGATTGGTGGCGTGAGGCCGGGCTTGATCACGATTTTTCCGATGAAGCGCAAAATTGGCTGGCCCGGCCAGAGCCCGAAGCCATGGCAGAACCGGCTTCTGCCCCGCCGCCTGCGATAATTTTTGAAGCGCCGCCCGCGCCGCCGCGCCAGCCCATTGGCGGTGATCGTGCACAGTGGCCAAAGGATCTGGCCGCTTTTCAGAATTGGTGGCTGGCAGAACCTTCGCTTGATGAAGGCCAATTGGGCGGACGGGTGCCACCGCGCGGACCAGCCGAGGCCGAATTGTTGGTGCTGATCGATCATCCAGAAGCGCAAGACAGCGAACATTTGCTAAACGGTCCGCGGGGACGGTTGCTGAATGCAATTCTGGCCGCGTTGGGCGTCGATCCCGCTACGGTCTATTTCGCAAGCGCTTTGCCGCGCCACATGCCGCTGCCCGATTGGACGGCCTTGGCCGGTGCCGGGCTGCCCGATCTGACGCTTCATCACGTCAATTTGGTCGCTCCAAAACGCGTGATCGGCTTTGGCAGCCACGTCTCATCGCTTCTTGGCCACGATCCAGCGAAAAGCGCTCAGCCCCTTCCGCAAATATGGCGTCTAGGCGCAAGTGTTCCGGCCATGACCGCGCCGGAACTGGAAAACCTGTTGGCCCGGCCAATGGGCAAGGCCCGGTTTTGGCAGGCGCTGCTCGATTGGCAATCAGCCTGATCATCGGCAGGACAGAATTTTGGGGACAGTGAAATCGTGAAATCCGCCGCACCGGCCAAAATCGCATTGCTGCTGGCAACGGCTGCGGGCGCCTGCCTGCCGCTGGTGGCGCAGGCCAATTCCGCAGCGATGCAATATTTCGCAGGCCGCGCCAATCGCGGCGCGGTGCCCACATTGCTAAGCCAGGACGAGCGCACGTTCTATCGCGATCTGTTCGGGGCAATTGCGGCCAGCCAGTGGGCAAAGGTCCAGCAGCTGTTTGCACAGCGCCCTGCCGGGCCACTGCATCAGGCTGCCCAGGCCGAATATTTTCTGGCCCCAGGATCGCCCAAAATTGAGCTTGATGCGCTAAATGCTTGGCTGGCGCAGGGAACCCAATTGCCGCAAAGTGACCGGATTCTGGCCTTGGCGCAAAAGCGCGGGGCAACCGTGCTACCGGCTCTGCCCCGCGCCAACAGCTTCGTTTCGGTTTCCAGCCGCGCCCGGCGTGAACGCCCGCGTGAGGCTTCGGATGGAACGATGCCCGGCGCGGTTGGCGCTGCCATCCAGCGCAAGATCAAGGATGATGATCCGGCTGGTGCCAAAGCTCTGCTCGACGGGATCGATTCCCAGCTTTCGGCTGGCGCCCGGGCTGAATGGCGCAGCAAGGTGGCCTGGAGCTTCTACATCGAAAACGATGATCCTTCGGCCTATGCCCTGGGACTTACCGCCCAGAATGGTGCCGGGCCCTGGGTGCCCGAAGGGTTGTGGATTGCAGGCCTTTCGGCATGGCGGATGGCCGATTGCATGGGCGCTGCCGATGCCTTTGCCCGCACCGCCCAACTTTCCGCCAATCCAGAGCTGACCGCCGCCGCGCATTACTGGCAAAGCCGCGCGCTGGTCCGTTGCCGAATGCCTGAAAAGGCGGCTGAGCCACTGCGCAAGGCGGCCCGGATGGATGAGACGCTTTACGGCATGCTGGCGGCCGAGCAGCTTGGCATGGACCTGCCCAAAACTCACGAAGCGCCCGATTTTTCGAACGCAGATTGGCAGATGCTGCGCGATGTCGGCAACGTTCGCGCCGCCGTGGCGCTGGACGAAATCGGCCAGAACAGCCTGGCCGACGAAGTGCTGCGCCACCAGGCACGGATTGGTGCGCCGCAACAATTCCAGGCGATTTCACGGCTGGCCCGGGCGCTGGGCACACCATCGACGCAGCTGTGGATGGCCTATAATGTCCCCGCCGGAACCAGGCCCGAACCCGCCGCCCGGTTCCCCACCCCGCGCTGGACCCCGGTTACCGGGTGGAAGGTCGATCCGGCGCTGGTCTATGCCCATACGCTGCAGGAATCGGTGTTCCGCACCAGTGTGGTCAGCCCGGCAGGTGCGCGCGGATTGATGCAAATCATGCCTGCTGCGGCCAGGGATCATGCCGCCTCGCTGGGCGTATCGGGCAATGCCAGCGATCTGAACAAGCCCGAAGTCAACCTGGCATTCGGCCAGAAGCACCTGCACATGCTGCGCGATTCGCCCGGCACGCAGGGGCTGCTGCCCAAGGTTATGGCGGCCTATAACGCCGGGCTAACTCCGGTCACCCGGTGGAATAGCGAAATCAAGGATCAGGGTGATCCGCTGTTGTGGATTGAATCGGTGCCCTATTGGGAGACCCGCGGATATGTGAACATCGTGCTGCGCAACTACTGGATGTATGAACGTCAGGCCGGCGGCCCATCGGAAAGCCGGATGGCCTTGACCCAAGGGATGTGGCCGATGTTCCCCGGGCTGAACGGTTCAATCGCAGTGCGGATGCGGCCCGATGGAACTATCGACCGTGGCCGTTGATCCCACCCGCCCGTTCAAACCGATCCGGATCGCCGTGCTGACCATTTCGGATACCCGTGATCTCGAAAGCGATACATCTGGTGCGCATTTGGCCGAGCGGGTTGAAAGCGCGGGGCATAGTCTGACGGCGCGGGTGGTGGTGCGTGATCATGTTCCAACCATTGTCGCGATGCTGCGCCAGTGGATCGGCGGTAACGAAGCCGATGCGATCATCACCACAGGTGGCACCGGATTGACCGGGCGCGATGTGACGCCAGAGGCGCTCGATCAGATCAAGGACAAGGATATTCCCGGCTTTGGCGAACTGTTTCGCTGGATCAGCTATCAATCGATCGGCACCAGCACCGTGCAAAGCCGGGCCTGCGCCGTGCTATCGGGCGGGGTCTATGTTTTCGCGCTGCCGGGCTCCAACGGCGCAGTTAAGGACGGCTGGGACAAAATCCTGGCTGAGCAACTGGATAGCCGGAACAGGCCGTGCAATTTCGTGGAACTGATGCCGAGGCTGAGGGAGGTTTAGGTCCCACCAAATATACTCTCCATTTTCAGCAAAGGCGGCAAATGGGGAGGATCTTGCTTCTTGCATTTTCGTTCCATATATGTTCCAAAGCAGTCATGCCCTCCCCGCCCCCCATCCATGGCCGCGGCGCGCCCAGCGCACATGTGCCGCAGCGCTTTGGTTTGGCCGCACGCGAGGCGGATGGGGATTGGCTTGACGCGCGCGAGGCCATCGACGGCCCTGGCCCCAAACTGCGGACCACAGTGATCCTGGAACACGCCCGCTCGATCATCAGTTTCAACCAATCGCCCGACATCCCGTTTGATCGCTCGATCAACGCCTATCGCGGATGTGAGCATGGCTGCGTCTATTGCTATGCCCGGCCCAGCCACGCCTGGCACGATCTTTCCCCAGGGCTAGATTTCGAAACAAAGCTGTTCGCCAAGCCAAACGCGGCAGAGCTGCTGCGCAAGGCGCTGGCCAAGCCAGGATACAAAGTGGCGCCAATCGCAATGGGCACCAATACCGATCCCTATCAACCGATTGAGGAGCGCTTTCGGATCACCCGCAGCGTACTCGAAGTGTGTCTGGAAGCCGGACACCCAGTGACCATCACCACCAAGTCTGCGCGGGTGCTGCGCGATCTGGATTTGTTGGCAGAATTGGCGGCACGCGGGCTGACAGCTGTCAGCGTTTCGGTTACCAGCCTTGATCCCAAGCTTTCAGGCCTGCTCGAACCGCGCGCATCTTCGCCTTCCAAGCGGCTGCACGCCTTGGAAAAACTGGCTGCCGCCGGCGTGCCCGCGCATGTCTCGGTCGCCCCGGTAATCCCGTCGATCACCGATGAATATATCGAGGGCATTCTGAGCGAAGCCGCCGCGCGCGGCGCGCAAACCGCCAGCTGGATCATGCTGCGCCTGCCGCATGAAGTGGCCCCGTTGTTCCGCGAATGGCTGGCCGCGCACTATCCCGACCGCGCCGGCAAAGTGATGAGCATCGTCCAGTCAGTCCGCGAAGGAAAAGACAACGACCCCGGCTTCTTCACCCGGATGAAACCGCTAGGCCCCTGGGCCGACATTTTCCGCCACCGCTTCCGGATCGCCTGCAAACGTCTGGGTCTCAACCGCGAGCAGCCGCGGCTGGATTGCAGCCAGTTCGTGCGGCCCGAGGCGGATGGACAGTTGCGGCTGCTGTAAGATCAGTCCGCCGCGTCTTCGCGCAGGGTCTGCGGGTTGACATAAAGGAAATCGACCCGCTGGATCAGGCCATCGCGCAAGGTGATCGATGCAACCAGCACCTGGGTAGTGGGCTGGTCCTTCAAAGCGCAGCTGCCAGATTGCTCTTCGGTCTTGCAGGTCAGCACCAGAGTGCCTGCAACCTTGCCGCGCGCGATTGGCAGGATCCGGGCAAGGGCCTCAGCCCCCTCGCCCACTTCCTCAACCCGCGTCACATTGTGCACCATATCGCGCCGCCCCAGCGTAACCTTTACAGTAGGCGAAACCTGCGCCGACAATCCGCCAAGCGTTCCGCCGAACAGCGCCTGGCCAAACCCATCCACCACCTTGCGGTCGGCTGCAGATGGTGGCTGCGGCAGGGACCTTGGCTGGAGCGATCCGATCGGCATTGGCGGAACTACCCCGAGCGGACGCCGATTGCCGTTCTCGTCAAATTCGGCCGCCATCCGCTTGGGGTCCCAGAATTCGGCAACCACCACGAACGGCCCGTTCTTGTCCTCGAACAGCAGCGCCCGGTACTTGCCATCGGGACATTGCCAGTCGACCTGCATGTGCGGGTTGTAGGCGGTTCTTTTCTGGCGCTGGGTGATCTTGCAATCGATGATCCGGTCAACGAATTCGGCCGGGGTAGCCACCGGCTGCGGCCGGCCCGAAATCGATTCAATCGCCAGAACCCGGTGGATCGCCGCCTGGCGATCATGCCGTTCCAGCGCGTCCAGCAACTTGTCGGCACCAGGGGTCAGCACGCCGCCGGAGGGTGCCGTAAGCGCCGCCAGTGCTGCCAGCAGAAACACCTTACGCATCATTTGCCCCCGAACCGGATCAACCGGCTGTCCGCAACGGCGGCAGAGCGGTGCGGCACCACATCGCGCACGTATTCCTCATTCTTGACCATGGCCATGAACACCCCGCTGTTCGGATAACCCATCACGAACGCCTCGTCCCATTCGCCTTCAGGGCCGGTGACCACGCATTCGATAGGTGCTTCCCAGACCATCGCCGCGCCATCATCTGCGACCACGCGCTGAAAGCCTTCAAGGTAGATCGCATAGGCCTCGCGCCCGGTCAGGCCTTTGCCGTGGTTGGGATGGCCCTCGGGGTACTGCGCCAGATCACGGAACTTGATCAGGTTGAGCATGTGGATCGGCCGATCACGCGGCAGGTCCTTGAAGCGCTGCCAGTTTTCACGGCTGGGATCGATGTGGGGCATTTGCTTCTCCTGATCCTCCCCCTTTGGGGAGGATCAATCCGCCAGCTTGTAATCGCGGAACTGTTCGCGCAGGTCTTTCTTGCTGACCTTTCCGGTGCCGCCGTGGGGAATCTCCGCGACGAATTCCACCGCATCGGGCAACCACCATTTGGCCACAGTCTGCGCCAGATGCACCTTGATTTCATCAGCGCTCACTTCGGCCCCGGCCTTTTTGACCACGATCAGGATCGGGCGCTCATCCCAGCGCGGGTGATAGATTCCAATCGCCGCCGCCTCGGCCACTGCCGGGTGGCTCATCGCAGCATTTTCCAGTTCGACCGAGCTGATCCATTCGCCGCCAGATTTGATCACATCCTTGGTCCGGTCGGTCAGCTGCAAGGTGCCATCGGGATGGATGATCGCAACGTCGCCGGTATCAAACCACTGTTCGGCATCGGTCGCATCGGCTTCGGCCTTGAAATAGCGTTTGATCACCCACGGCCCGCGCACTTGCAACGCACCGCTGGTCTGGCCATCGCGCGGCAGCTCCTGATTCGGATCGTCCAACGATACGCAGCGGATTTCCACCCCAAACGGTGTGCGGCCCTGCATCGCCTTGATATCGACCTGCTGTTCAAAGCTGAGATCGTCCCAATCGGGTGTCCGTGCCCCGGTGGTGCCGATCGGGCTGGTTTCAGTCATCCCCCAGGCGTGGGCAACATTGACCCCGGCCTTCATCAACCGTTCCAGCATAAAGCGCGGCGCGGCCGATCCGCCGATGATCGCGTGGCGCAGCGTCGGCAGTGTGGTGCCGGTGGCATCCATGTGCTGGAACGTGGCCAGCCAGACGGTGGGAACGCCGGCCGAATGGGTCACTTTCTCACGGTTCATCAGATCACACAGCACCGCCGGATCGTTGACTGCGCTAAACACGAATTTGACCCCGGCCGCAGCCCCGCCCCATGGCAGCCCCCAACTGGCCGCATGGAACATTGGCACCACCGGCAGCATTACCGATCGGGCATCGAAATCAAACAAGGCCGGCTGGATGCTGGTGATCGCGTGCAGCATGGTCGAGCGGTGCTCATACAGAACGCCCTTGGGATTGCCGGTGGTTCCGCTGGTATAGCACAGCATGCACGGATCGCGCTCGTCGCCCTGGGCCCATTCGGTCTGGCCATCTTCCGCCCCGATCCAGTCTGCAAACTGGCCGTTATCAAAACAGATGTAATGCTTGATCGTGGTCCAGCGCGGCTTCATCCGATCAACAATTGGCTGGAATGCCGCATCATACAGCAGCACCTGATCCTCGGCATGGTTGGCGATATATTCCAGCTGATCGTCAAACAGCCGCGGATTGATGGTGTGCAGCACTCCGCCTACGCCAACCGCGCCGTACCAGCTGATCAGGTGATGGACATGGTTCATCGCCAAGGTCGCAATCCGATCGCCCTGCAGGATGCCAAGCCCGCGCAGGGCCTGGGTCATCTTCAGAGCGTTGAACCGGACCTCTGCCCAATTGCTGCGGCTCTCGCTGCCATTGGCCCAGCGGGTCACGATTTCGCGCGTGCCGTTTTCCCGCGCCGCATGATCGATGATCCGCGTGACCCGAAGGTCCCAGTCCTGCATGGCTCCCAGCATTTGGCTCTCCTGATACCCGTTTGTCTTACGCAACCAGGCGGAGATTTGCCCCCCCGCGCCGCGCGCTCAACGCTACATTGGCAAGTCCAGAGACGCTTGCCAAGCGCTCAGCAAGTTCACCATCAAGCTGAAAGTCCTTGCCCAGGCAAATCCGGGCCTCTTTGCCGCCTGCTGTCTGGATACAGGCTACAACTTCACCGCGGCCATCCGCCCCGCGCGGCAATAGCAGAGCCAGTTCGCTGAACAGTTCGGGCCGCAACACTTCAAAACGCAGCAGCATTGATCCGGCGCTTTTCACCTCGCTGAGCGGGCGCGCCCCGCGCACGGTTACGCGTGGTGGCTCGTCAGGGCTTGGTGCATCAAGCTCTACCGTCAGCAGCAGGCAAGTACCATCCTTGGCCCACCCCAGCATCGGTTCAACCAGGCCTTCTTCAAAGCAGGCAGCAGAGAACTGGCCAGACTGGTCGGAGAAATCGGCCCGGACAAAATCTGCCCCGCGTCGGGTCTTGCCGCGATTTACCCCTTCAACCATCGCCGCCATCACCGCCTGGCTGCGCCCGCCCGGCACGCCGCCTTCCATCAGGCTAGCATAGGTCCGCGCGCCATTGGCCACCGCAACCGCGCGCCATTGCTCGGCCGGATGCGCGGCAAAGTAAAAGCCGAAAGTTTCTCGTTCGCGGGCCATTTGTTCGGTCTTTGACCAAGGTTCAACCTGCACCAACCGCAACGCAGGTGCGGCATGATCATCCCCGCCAAACAGCGCAGCTTGTCCGCTGGTGCGGCTGCGTTCGGCCTCATCCGCCACCGCCAGCAGCATATCGGCATTGGCCAGCACCTTGGCCCGATCAGGCTCCAGCGCATCGAAAGCCCCGGCCCCGGCCAGCCCTTCAAGCTGGCGCCGGTTCATTGATCCTTGCGGGGCCCGGCGGAACACATCCTCAAGGCTGGTGAAGGCGCCGTTCGCCTCGCGCTCTGCAACGATCGCATCCATCGCCTTTTCGCCGACATTGCGGACCCCGGCCAAGGCATAGCGAACTGCGTGGCCCTGATCGGTCCGCTCAACCGTAAATTCGGCTTCGCTGTGATTAATATCCGGCCCTTCCAGCGCCAGTCCGCAGCGCCGCATGTCGTCCACGAACGACGCCAGTTTTTCCGACTGGTGCATATCGAAGCACATCGAAGCGGCATAGAATTCGTGCGGATAGTGGGTTTTTAGCCAGGCGGTCTGATAGGCCAGCAGGGCATAGGCCGCAGCATGGCTCTTGTTGAAACCATAGCCGGCAAATTTGTCGATCAAGTCGAACAGCTCGTCGGCCTTGGCCTCCCCAATTTGCGAAAATTCGGCGCTGCCAGCGATGAACCGGGCCCGCTGATCGTCCATTTCCTTCTGATCCTTCTTGCCCATCGCGCGGCGCAAAAGATCTGCTTCACCCAGCGAATATCCCGCCAGGATCTGCGCTGCCTGCATCACCTGTTCCTGATAGACGAACACCCCATAGGTTTCGGCCAGGATCTGCTCCAGCTTGGGATGCGGATACTCAATCGCTTCGGCCCCGTTCTTGCGGCGGCCAAACAGCGGGATGTTATCCATCGGGCCAGGCCGGTAGAGCGCAACAAGTGCGATGATGTCTCCAAAATTGCTGGGCTTTACGACATTCAGCGTGCGCCGCATGCCTTCGGATTCAAGCTGGAAGACCCCCACCGTGTCAGCCGATTGCAGCAGCTGATAGACCGCTGCATCATCCCACGGCAAGGCATCAAGATTGATCTCGATCTCACGCTTGCTCAGCAATTGCAGCGCCTTCTTCAGCACGGAAAGCGTCTTGAGACCCAGAAAATCGAATTTGATCAGCCCGGTATCTTCGACATATTTCATGTCAAATTGGGTGACCGGCATGTCAGATCGCGGATCGCGGTACAGCGGGACCAGCTGCGCCAACGGACGATCGCCGATAACCACGCCAGCGGCGTGGGTAGAACTGTTGCGGTTTAGCCCTTCAAGCTGCATCGCCAGATCGATCAGGCGCCGCACTTCATCATCATTATCGTATTCGCGTTTCAGCTCGGCCACGCCGTTCAGCGCGCGCGGCAAGGTCCAGGGATCGGTCGGATGGTTGGGCACCATCTTGGTCAGCCGATCAACCTGGCCATAGCTCATCTGCAGGATCCGCCCGGTATCGCGCAGCACCGCGCGGGCCTTGAGCTTGCCGAACGTGATGATCTGGGCAACGTGATCGTGGCCATATTTGGCCTGGACATAACGGATCACCTCGCCACGGCGGGTTTCACAAAAATCGATATCGAAATCCGGCATCGAAACGCGTTCGGGGTTGAGAAAGCGTTCGAACAGCAGCCCCAACCGGATCGGATCAAGATCAGTGATGGTAAGCGCCCAGGCCACCACGCTGCCCGCCCCAGAACCGCGTCCCGGCCCCACCGGAATATCGTTGTCTTTGGCCCATTTGATGAAATCGGCCACGATCAGGAAATAGCCGGCAAAGCCCATCTTGTTGATCACGCCGGTTTCAAAATCTAGCCGGTCCGCATAAACCTTGCGCTCTTCTTCGCTCAATTCACCATAGGGTGCCAGCCGCGCTTGCAATCCGGCGCGCGCATCGTCCACCAGCATCTGCGCTTCACCAGCCTTGTCGCCGGCCAGGCTGGGCAGCAACGGCTTGCGCTTGGGCGCGGCATAGCCGCAGCGCTGGGCGACCACCAACGTATTGGCCAATGCTTCGGGCAGGTCTTCAAAGATCTCTGCCATCATCGGCGCGCTCTTCACCCAGTTCTGTGAATTGGTGCGCGGGCGATCGGCAGCATCCAGGTGGGTTGAATTGGCGATGCACAGCATGGCATCATGCGCCGCGACAAAGCCGGGATCCCCGTATGCCGCCGGATTGGTGGCGACTAGCGGCAGGCCGCGTTCAAACGCCAGCGCGATGAGCGCATCCTCGGCCACATCCTCAGCCATTTCGCCGCGCCGGGCCACCTCGATATAGAGCCGGCCTGGAAACAAGGCTTCAAGCCGCTGGCAATAATCGCCTGCCGCCTCTTGCCGATCTTCAGCCAGAAGCCGCACCAGCGCGCCCTCGCCCGCCGCTGTCAGCGCGATCAGGCCGTCGGTGCGCCCGTCAAGCTGATCCAGCGTTACATGCGGTTCCAATTCAAGCGGACGATCAAGATGCGCTGCGGACACCAGATGGCACAGGTTGTTCCAACCAGCTTCGTTCTGTGCCAGCAATGCCAGCCAATCGACCGGGCCATCAAGCCCCCGCCGCACCCCCAGCAACGTACCGATGATCGGCTGCACGCCCATTTCGCGCGCTGCCCCTGCAAAGGCCATCGCCGCATAAAGCCCGTTCCGGTCAGTCAGCGCGATGGCCGGAAAGCCGCGTTCCACTGCCAGCTTCGCCACGGCCTTGGGATCAATCGCGCCTTCAAGCATCGAATAGCTTGAAAGCACGCGCAGCGGAACGAATTTGGTGTGGGCCATTTTGCCGAGCCTAGTGCGGTGCACCGATTCGGCCAATCATCCAGCCGCGTTTTCCCCGGGCCTAAAGCAGCTTTTCGATGTCTTTGGCGATGCTTTCGGGCTTATCGGTCGGGGCATAGCGCCGCACCACCTGACCATCGCGGCCGATCAGGAATTTGGTGAAGTTCCACTTGATCGAACGCGTGCCCATCAGGCCGGGCGCCTCTTTTTTCAGCCAGCTGTAAAGTGGATCCTCGCCGGGACCGTTGACTTCAACCTTGGCCATCAACGGAAAGCTGAGCCCGAAATTGACCTTGCAGAATTCCTCGATCTGATCGGCGCTGCCCGGTTCTTGACCGCCAAACTGGTTGCAGGGGAATGCCAGCACTTCAAAGCCTTGCGCGCCATACTTCTTGTGCAGCGCTTCCAGCCCATCATACTGCGGGGTGAAACCGCATTTGCTGGCGGTGTTGACCACCAGCAGCACCTTGCCCACTTTGTCGGCCAGCTTGGCCTGCTTGCCGCCGGGCAAGTCTGCGGTGAAATCGGCGATAGTGGTCATCTAGGCTCTCCCAAATCTGTTTGGATCAGTCTGAGCCCGATTTGGCCGCAAGGTCAACTCGCCGGTTTTGCGCGCCGATAAATGAAATCGAAATTGTCGGTCCAGGTCATTCCATGATCGGTTGAGATCTGGCCATATTGGCGCACCGTATCAGCATCGATCCGGGTATAGCTCATCCGGATCAGGCCGTCTTTGCCTGGGCCAGCAACGCCGGGCCAAAATCCGGTCAACACCATTGCGCCCGCTACCGGACCTCCATCGAATTCAACCCGTCCGCCGGTGCTGTCCAGCCAGTATTGGTGCCAACGCCCGGTTGCCGGATCAGGCGCATTCAAACTGCCCCCTCCGGCGCCTTGGACCGGCATCCAGTTTTCGCGAATGGCGCAGCCGCCATAGAGTTTTTCGATTCTGCTGCGGGCAATCAGCGGAGCCTTGGCCGGGTCCTTGATGTTGGGATAGACATCCCAGTCACCCACCCAGAAATCGAACGCCTGATAAACCGGCGCAGCACAGGGGTTTGGCGGCGGCGCAGGAGCTGTCGCCCCGGCGGCCTGGGCGATCAGTGCAGCGGCAAATGCAAATGACATGGCGGTCCCTCCATGCCGCACGAGGCCGCGCTGGATGCCGCTTGGCAAGCCCGGTTCGACCGACCGCCAAGTCGGCCCGATCAAGGCCTGTCCAGTACGCCTTCGTGCAGCCGCACCACGCGGTCCATCCGCGCTGCCAGGCGTTCGTTGTGCGTGGCGACCAGCGCTGCGCTGCCGGCATTGCGCACCAGGCTGAGGAATTCGCCCAGCACCTTGTCCGCCGTCTGCTCATCCAGATTGCCGGTCGGCTCATCAGCCAGCACCAGCACCGGCTTGTTGGCCAGCGCGCGGGCTACGGCCACACGCTGCTGCTCGCCGCCGGAAAGCTGGCTCGGGCGGTGGGTCAGGCGCTCAGCAAGCCCCAGCGCGCCCAGCAGTTCGCTTGCGCGCGCTTCGGCCTGGCTGCTCTCCGTGCCGATCAGCAGCTGCGGGATCACGACATTTTCCAAGGCGTTGAAATCGGGCAGCAGGTGATGGAACTGGTAGACGAAGCCCACTTTCTCGCGCCGCAAGGTGGTGCGATTATCGCCGTCCAGCGCCGATGCATCGGTACCGTCAATCTCGATTGTGCCGCCAAACCCGCCTTCAAGCAGGCCAACCGCCTGCAGCAAGGTTGATTTGCCCGACCCCGAGGGCCCCAGCAGCGCCACGATCTCTCCGGGCGCGACGGTCAGATTGACCCCGCGCAGCACTTCGATCACTTCCCCGCCCTGCTGAAAGCTGCGGGTCAGCCCGGTCAGTCGGATCACGGGGTTACTCATAGCGCAGCACCTGCACCGGATCGGTCGCGGCCGCGCGGTAGGCCGGATAGAGCGTGGCAAGGAAGCTGAACAGCAGCGCCATCACCGCGATCATCGCCACTTCAAACGGCTCGCTACGACTGGGCAGCTCGGTCAGAATCCGGATCGTGGGATCCCACATGCTTTGCCCGGTAATCCGTTCGATCAAATGGACAAAGCCCTGCCGGAAATACAGCAGTACAAACCCCAACCCCAGCCCAAGCAAGGTGCCGGCCGCACCGATGCTGAACCCCAGCGTGACGAACACCTTGAGAATCGATTGGCGGGTTGCCCCCATCGTGCGCAAAATCGCGATATCGCGGGTTTTGGCACGGACCAGCATGATCAGGCTGGACAGGATATTGAACACCGCCACCAGCACGATCAGCGACAGGATGATGAACATCACCACCCGCTCAACCTCCAGCGTCTGGAACAGGCCAGAATTGATCGATTTCCAGTCCTTGATCAAGGCCTGCCCGGCATAGCGTTCTTCGATCCCGGCCATCGTTTCCATCGCCCGGTCCGGGTTTTCGACCTGCACCTCGATCATCCCAATCGTGTCACCGCTAAGCAGCAAGGTCTGCGCATCGGGGATCGGCATCACCACAAAACGCTGATCGTATTCATAGACCCCGATCGTGAAAATCGCGGCCACCCGGTAGCCGATCTGGCGCGGCACGGTGCCAAACGGGGTTGATTGCCCCTGCGGATTGATGATCGTGATGGTATCGCCAACTCGCGCGCCCAGATTGTTCGCCAGTTCATTGCCGATCACCACTTCACCGGCATCCGGGCGCACGTTGGCCAGGCTTCCGGCCACAACCTTGTCCTTCAGCCGGGCGATATCCTCAGCCGTGTTGCCGCGGGCGAAGATCAGATCGGCCCGGCCATTGAAAGTGACCATCAAGGGCTGTTCGATCAGCGGGGACGCGCGCTTGACGCCGGGCGTCTTCCTGATGTCTTCCAGCACCTGCTGCCAGTTATCCAGCCGCCCGCCATAGCCCTGCACGATCGCATGACCGTTCAACCCGACGATCTTGTCAAACAGTTCGGCGCGAAAGCCGTTCATCACGCTCATCACCACGACCAGCGCCATCACCCCCAGCATCACCGCGACCAGGCTGATCCCGGCGACCATGGCAATAAACGCCTCGCTTCGGCCCGGCAGCATATAGCGCCGGATCAGGGTCTTCTCAAAAGGGGTCAGGATCAAGCGGGTTCTCTTTGAAATTTCGCCAAGGCTGAGCGCAATTTAGGGGGACAGGCGAGCAAGAGCAATGGGCGACCACTTGCTTTCCCCTGCATCCGGGGCCAAAGGCGGCGGAACAGGGCGATTCCCCAGGGCCAGGCAACCACATATGAACCTTACCCACCCCTTTCTTGACGCAGACGGTGACAAGCTGCGCGAGGAATGCGGCATCTTTGGCGTGATCGGATCGCCCGAAGCTGCTGGTATGACTGCGCTGGGGCTCCATGCGCTGCAGCACCGGGGCCAGGAAGCTGTCGGGATCGTTAGCTGGAACGGCGCAGAATTCTTCGCCCGGCGGGGCCTTGGCCATGTTGCCCAGGTCTTTTCCGATGCCACGATCCTGTCTGAACTGCCCGGCGAAATGGCCAGCGGGCATGTGCGCTATTCCACCACCGGCGGCCAGGGGCTGCGCAATGTCCAGCCGCTCTATGCCGATCTGGCGCGCGGCGGTTTTTCAGTGGCGCACAACGGGAACATTTCCAACGCACTGCATTTGAAACACGAATTGGTGCACAAGGGATCGATCTTCCAATCCAGCTCTGACACCGAAGTGATCATCCACCTGATCGCCACCAGCCGCTTTCCAACACTGATGGACCGGTTGGTCGATGCGCTTCGGATGATCGAAGGCGCTTATTCGCTGATCTGCATGACCCCCAAGCGGATGATTGCCTGCCGCGATCCTCTGGGGATCCGCCCGCTGGTGATGGGCAAGATCGGTGACGCCACCGTCTTTGCCAGCGAAACCGTCGCGCTCGACGTGGTCGGGGCAACTTTCGTTCGCGAAGTTGAGCCAGGTGAAATCATCGAAGTGCGTATGGATGGCAGGGTTTCCAGCCACCGCCCGTTCGGCGATCCGGCCCCGCGCCCATGCATTTTTGAACACGTCTATTTCAGCCGCCCGGATTCGGTGATGGGCGGCAGGTCGGTTTACGAAGTGCGCAAGGCAATCGGCAAGGAACTGGCCAAGGAAGCGCCAGTAGAGGCCGATCTGGTGATTCCGGTGCCCGATAGCGGGGTGCCCGCAGCAATCGGCTTTGCCCAGGAAAGCGGCATTCCGTTCGAGCTGGGGATTATTCGGTCGCACTATGTTGGCCGCACGTTCATCCAGCCCAGCGACGGGGCCCGGCATGCCGATGTAAAGCGCAAGCACAATGCCAACCGCGCGTTGGTGGAAGGCAAACGGATCGTGTTGATCGACGATTCGATCGTGCGCGGCACCACATCGATGAAAATCGTGCAGATGATGCGCGATGCCGGAGCCAAAGAGGTGCACATGCGGGTGGCCAGCCCGCCAACCCAGCACAGCTGCTTTTACGGGGTTGATACCCCCGAACGGCACAAATTGCTGGCTGCGCGGATGGACGTGCAGGAGATGACCAAGTTCATCGTTGCCGATAGTCTGGCATTTGTTTCGATCGATGGTCTGTACCGGGCAGTGGGCGAAACCAGCCGTAACGGTGCCTGTCCGCAGCATTGCGATGCCTGCTTCACCGGCGAATATCCCACCAGCCTTACCGATCTGGCCGATCGCGCCGCAGATCAGGATCAGCTGCCACTGTCGGTTGGCCAAGTTGCATGACTGATCTTTCGGGGCAGATCGCGCTGGTCACCGGGGCCAGCCGCGGGATCGGTGCGGCTTCGGCAAAGGCATTGGCTGCGGCCGGCGCGCACGTGGTGATAACCGGGCGCGATGCCAAATCGCTTGAAAGTATTGAAGAAGCTATCTTCGAAGCTGGCGGCAGCGCCACGATTGCCCCGTGCGATCTGGCCGAAGGTGATTCGATTGCACGGCTGGCCGAAGCGATTACCCAGCGCTGGGCCAAGCTTGATGTCATGGTCCACGCGGCCGCCGTTTTGCCTCAGCTGACTGCGGTGCGCGATATCGATCAGGCCCAGTTTTCAAAGGCACTGACCGTCAATGTTCTGGCCACCCAGGCCCTGATCGCGTGGTTTGATCGGTTGTTCAAGGCATCGGCCGATCCGCGGCTGGTCTATCTGACCAGTTCAGTCGCCAGCGAAGCCCGGCCCTTTTGGGGGGCCTATGGCGCAAGCAAGGCCGCGGCCGAAAATCTGATCGCCAGCTATGCCGAGGAAGCGCGCAATACCTCAAAGACCCGGGTTGCGATCCTTGATCCCGGTGCAACCCGCACCGCAATGCGGGCCAAGGCCTATCCCGGCGAAGATCCGGCCAGCGTAAAGCCGCCCGAAGCCGTGGCTGAACGGCTGCTGGCATTACTTGGTGAACGGTTTGCCAGCCCACACCGCGAACGGGTTAACCTTTCCTCATAAGGCCCCGGAAACCGCAAGGCGCCATACTTTGCCAATCGTGTCGGGAAGGGAACCGGCAACGTTTGATCAAAGGGCCGGGCAATGCACGAAAACCTGTTGCAGACAAAAGATCCATATTTCACGGCCGCGCAGGAAGATCGCAGCGCACCGCGTACACGCGTTTCGATCCCCGCAACCTTGCGGGTTTCGGGTGGTCGTGGCTTTCAAAGCGTAATCCACGATCTGTCGCTCAGCGGCTTTTGCGGCGCTTCGGTAAACCGGCTGCTGCCCGGCACCGTCTGCTGGCTGACCTTGCCCGGCATCGAATCGCTGCAAGGCGAAGTGATCTGGTGGGACAACAGCCTGGTTGGCTGTGCGTTCGAAAAATTGCTGAGCCCGATCGTCCATGACAACATCCTGTCGCGCTGGCAGACCACTCCGATGTTCCGCACGGTTTCCTGAGCGGAACCTTGCCGTCCCACCTGGGCGCCGGGCTTTCCCCCCGTGTCCCTACCCCCCATAACGCGGTTGTCGCGCGTCTGGGTGGGACAACCCTACTCTAGGATCAGCGTCACCTGGGCCACAGTAATCAGGCCGCCGCGGAAGCCACCCTCGCAATACATCAGGTAAAAGCGCCACATCCGCACAAAGCGGTGATCGAAACCATCTGGCAGCCGGCCCTGGCTGACAGCGAGATCGAATTTCTCCAACCAGATCCGCAACGTTTCGGCGTAATCGAGCGGGAAGTCGATCTGGTCTTGCCAATCCAGACCGTGCAGCGCTGCGAGCGCGCGAAACCGGCTTTCGCTGACCAGCATCCCGCCGGGAAAAATGTAGGTCTGGATGAAATCGGCGCTTTGGGCATAGGCTTCGAATAGATCGTCACGGATGGCGATATACTGGATTGCGGCTCGTCCGCCCGGCTTCAGGCAGCGCGCCACTGCGGCAAAGAACGCGTCCCAGTATTCCTGGCCGACCGCCTCAACCATCTCAACCGAAACGATGGCATCAAACTGCCCCTGGGCATCGCGGTAGTCCTGCTTGCAAAAGTCAATTGCCGATGGCCGGTTGGCCCGGGCCCAGTCCAGCTGTGCATCGGACAGGCTGATCGCGGTGACAGCCATCCCGCTTTCAGCAAGCCGCTGCGCCAGCGCTCCCCAGCCGCAACCGATCTCAAGCACGTTGTGCGCACCTGCAACCCGATCCGCAACGCTATCCAGCTTGCGCCGTTGTGCCGCAGCCAGATCGGGTTCACCCGGTTGAAACCGGGCACTGGAATAGACCATTTCGGGATCAAGCCAGGCGGCGTAGAAATCATTGCCCAGATCATAATGGGCATGGATGTTGCGCCGTGCGCCCGATCGGGAGTTGCGGTGCAGGCAATGCAGCACGCGTCCACCCAGCCGCCACGGACCGCGTGCGCGCAATTGCTTTGAAAGGTGCGCTGAATTGGCCGCCAGCACTGCAAACAGGCCGGCCAGATCGGCACTGTCCCACTCACCTGCTTCCCAGCTCTTGAACAGCCCGACAGACCCGGCGCTGGCCCCGCGAACCAAGCCGCTCCAGTTATTCAGGGTAAGCTGGGCAGCAATGCCGGGGTTGCGTCCGCCCAGGCGCTGGCGGCTGCCATCGGGAAGTGTCAGATCGATTGAGCCCTGGACTATCCCGGCATCAAAGCCGCGCAGCAGCCGCCTGGCAGAGCCGACCCATAACCGCGCCAGCCAGCCCGCATCCAGTGCCACCGGCCCGCCCGCATGTGTCAATTCGGTTCCCCGCCCGCTGTTCATTGGGCGGGATATGGACCACGCGAATTGGGACTGCAATCGGCGGGATCACATCCGGCGGTTGGTAAGTGCTTCCAGGATCACTTCGTTGATCGGGCGCAGAAACTCGCAGCCGAATTCGAAATCGGTCACCCATGCGACCCGCGCCTCGATCGGTTCAAGGTTGCCGATCTTGAGGAAGAAGCGATCGCCGTCGTGGACCAGAAATACGCCCGATATGCGCGCGCCAAGCCCGGAAATATCGAGCACTTTCACATCGGCACGGCGATTGCCGGCGCGAAACTGCACTTTGGCTTCATACCCAGTCCGATCGGCCCGGCGTTCGCCTGTGGTGTTGGGATGTGCTTGCTCGATCATGGTTCTGGACGATCCAAATCCTCAGTTAACGTTAGAACTATCGCACCAGCAGGTAAAATCGAGGTTAAGGATGAATTTACCTCTCTATCAGACACTTGAAATGAAAGGGGCACCGCCAATGGCAGCGCCCCAAGCACCTTAACCGCACTGAATTGGTTCAGAACTTCACTTCAACCTGGATGTTGAACGAACGCCCGCGCGGATCGGCCACGCGCGGTTCCCAGCTTCCCCCGGCCCCCGAATTACCATCATAAGTGATGGCAAACGGCGGATCGGTGTTGAACAGGTTCTTCACCCCAACCGTCATCTTGTAACCCGGCGCCAGTGAAAGCAGCGAGGCCGACAGATGGTAGATCGCATAGGGTTTAACGCGCGGATTGTAATCGGGGCGGGTCACCGTTCCATTTGCAATCCCCGGCAGCGCGCCATTGCCATAGCTGGACCGGAACACCTGGGTAAAGGTGATCGCGAAATCCTTGCTGTTATAGCTGATCCAGGCGTTGTGCTTCCAGCGCAAGCCCAAATCGTTGGCAAAGCTGAACACGCCAAGTTGATTGAGATACTGCGCACCCGGGGTGACCTTGTCGCGTTTTTGCAGCAAATAGGTTCCATCGAGCCCGACATTTACTTTGGCCATGCCGGCCATATCGAAGCCGCCACGCAGTGCAATTTCGAGACCTTGGGTACGGCGCGCACCAGTGTTGAGCCAAGGCTGATCAATTGCAGTGATAACCCCGGCCAGGTTGCGGATAAAATAGGGCTGAAGATCAAGTGCGTTGCGCGTATAATCGCGAATTGAAACAATCGCGATCGGATCATCGACGTTGATCATCCACCAGTCCACCGACAAGGTCCATTGCCGGTTCGGACGGAAGACGACGCCAAGGCTGGCCTGAACTGCGGTTTCGGGGACAAGATTCAAATTGCCGCGGTTGATGATATCCGGCCGAATCCGCGAGCAAGGGAAACCTGCGGTGTTGGTGGTGGGAACGCCTCCAGGACAGGAAACCGGATCGGCAATGTCGCTGCCCGAATACGGCGATGTGGTGATACCATTATACAGCTGGTTAAACCCCGGAACCCGGAAGCTGGTGTTGTAACTGCCCCGGAACATCAGCCATTCACTGGCCTGATATTTGAACGAAACCTTGGGGTTGGTTGTGCTTCCAAACAGGGTGTAATCATCAAGCCGAAACGCCCCGGTAATTTCAAAACCTTCAAAAACGGGGATGAGCACTTCGGCATAGGCCGAGGCAATGTTGCGTGATTTTGGTGTCAGTGCGTTGACGTTGTCAAAGGCCGCCAGGAATATGACCGGCTGATTGGTCGCAGCAGCCGGCGAGCCATTGAAGCTGTAAGTCTCCTTGCGATAGGCCGCACCCAGTGCAATTTGCACCTTGCCCGCCGGCAGATCAAACAGTGGACCAGAAACCGAGGCATCGAATTCCTTGACCGTATAGCGCCCCCCATAAAGCGTTGTGCCTTCAGCAGAGACAGCGGCCAGACCGGAAATCGCAGCATCGGTTTGGGTCAGCGAAAAGGGGTTGAGGATGCCAGCGTTGATCAACCCGAGCAGGCCCGGCGCGGTTGCGCCCGGTGCAGTCGGCGCCGCCAAATCTGACGCACCGTTGCTAAGCGTGCCGCGATAGTAATACCCGCTGCCCAGCAACGATGAACTTTCGCTTTCGGCATGGCTGGCAGCCATCCGGTAATCCCAGGCACCATCACCGATCGGGCCTTCTATGCCCACCATCGCCCTAAGGGTACGGGTGTTGGTCACATATTCCCGTGGTCCGCACGCGATGCAGCGCCAGCGGCCTGAGAGCGGGCGGCCATAGCGCGCATTCAGCGTGGCAGCGCTGCCCGGAAAGGCATTGAGGAGCGAATTGAAAATCGCGTTGTAGGTGGCCGTGGTATTGCCGTTAAGTGGATAGGCCCATGGCAGGTTGCCGGTGTTGGCCGTAACCTGGGCGTGCGAAAAGCTTTTGGCTGATTCAGCGCTTGAACCGGTAACTTCGCCAAATAGCTGGCTGCTGCCCAGCTTGATCGTGACCTTGCTGTAATAGGTCAGCGTTTCGATCGGCTGCTGGATCACGGCGGCGCGCCCGGTATCCCAGGCGCAGGCATAATAGTTATCGGGCGAGGTCCACAGTTCCCAATCATAGGCCATGCCGCCGTCCATCGATTCGCAGCCAGCCCCGCCGGGCAGATCGAGGATGTTGATCCCGCCCGCAGCGGCATTGCCGCCGTTGGGCGCTGTCAAAACCAATCCGGCCAGCAACGAACCAGTGGGGTTCTGGAACGTGTTGGTGCCAATGTTGAACAGCGAGGCGATCGGTGTGCCGCGGGTGTCGATCGAAAGCCCCCGGCCCGGCTGGTTACCGTTTACGAAATCGCGCTGCGATCCGCGCAGCATCTTGTTCCAGCTGTAAGAGACGCCGCCCATTATATTGATGCCGTCTTCATCCAGATCGCCGATGCCCATCGCACCCGAGACGCGATAGATGTTTCCGCCGCCCTGCTCGGTCACGTCGGCCATCCCCGAAACGCTGAAGCCGGTGAAGTTCTTGCGGGTGATATAGTTGATCACCCCGCCAATCGCATCGGTGCCGTAGATGGCCGAAGCACCGTCCTTCAGCACTTCGACCCGTTCGACCAGCGCAAACGGGATCTGGTTGACGTCAACCGCGCCGCCCGAAAGCCCGTGCGCGGCAACCCGCCGTCCGTTGAGCAGGATCAGTGTGGAGCCACTGCCCTGCCCGCGCAGGTTGGCAGCCGAAAGTCCGTTGGTGCCGCGCTGTGCGCCGGTTACAACGTCAGAATTTGAGGCCAGATTGTCTGCGCCCGAACCGTTCGAGGTCAGGAACATGTTCATCTGTTCGGAGCTTTGCACCCCGGCGCGTTCCAGATCGGTGTTGGTAAAAATCTGCAACGGAACCGAACTGCGCGAAGGATCGCGCTTGATCCGGCTGCCGGTAACGATGATTGGCGCTTCCTTGGTTTCGGCCGATTGGGCCGCGCTGTCTGGCAATTCCTGAGCGAACGCGGGTGTTGAAAGCGCTACCAATGAAGCGCTGCAAGCATAGGCGACGCGCGCGAGAATGCGTGAATTCATGATTACCCCCAAAAAAGCCCGAATCGCGGATCCTGACCCGCAAGTGGCAGCAGCGTAACAGCCGTTTGACCGATTTCCATAGCGCGGAACCAGCAAGGACACTTTTGATCGGCAGACCGGGCAAGTGTTGCAACCGGGCAACAACCCCCCTCAATTGGCGGCGTGGATCAGTTGCAACACCTTTTCCATGGTCGGGATTGCGCTGGTTCCATCGGGGACATCATTGGCAAAGAATACAAATGTGAAGGTGCGCCCCTTGGCTGTGGTCAGAGTACCCGATAGCGCATTGGTGCCATTAAGCGTGCCGGTCTTGGCGTTGACCTGCCCTTCCAGCGGTGTTCCTTTGAAGCGCCGCTTCAGCGTGCCATCGACCCCAGATACCGGGAACGAGGCCAGCCAGGCCGGGCCCCATGGCTGATGCCGGGCGTATGTCAGCAAAGCCATCATCGCGCGCGGGCTGAACCGGTTGTAAGTTGACATGCCCGAGCCATCGAACAGATCATAGCCTTGCCGCGGCACCCCGGCTTGCTGAAGAAAGGCCTGCTCTGCGGCTAGACCATCAGCCAGCGACCCGCTGCCCTTTAGCCGGCCGATCCGCCGCAACAGCTGTTCGGCGTGGTGGTTCTGGCTGGGCTTGTTGACCAATGCCGGCATCTCGGCCAGCGGCGGCGGCGTGAGTGCCGCGAGCGGACCTCCCAACCAATCATGCCCTGCATCCAGCGTAGCGGCCGTTGCATCCTGGTCCGGGCGAGTGACCATTACGGGCTGGTGCTTCACCCGGATTGCACCGGTCACTTTCACCCCGCGCGCGCGCAGCATATCGGCAAAAACAAAGGCGGTATAATGCGCCGGATCATCGATCCCGATCCGCTCGCTCCACCCGGAATTGCCGATTGCGATCTGGCCGTGGAGCCGGAATTCGCGTGAATTGGGGGTGTGTTCGATCACCAGGTTGGTCGGTGCGCCGGCGCTAACGGTAACCGCTTCATTGCGAATCCGCGCATAGGGCGGCGCGATGATCTCCGGCGGCTTGCCCATTTGTCCGGGCGAGACTTTGACGGTCATTTCATTGGCATCAAGTGACAGAGCGGAAGCTGCCGTGGCGTCATTGGATCCAAAATTGTTCCAGCTCATCCCCGGGCTCCAGCGCTGGTCTGGGAAGAAGCTGTCATCGCCCAGCACATCGCCGACCACCTTGGTCTTGGCGGCCACCGCATCGGCAAGCGCGGCCAGGCAGTTCTGCGTGCAATCGGGCGCGCTCGACATCCGGGCATCGCCGCGGCCATAGAGCATCACATCGGGCACCTTGGAGCGTTTTTCCCGGAGCAGGAACACTTGCGTACCGCCCGCTACATCGGGCTTGTCGATATCTGGCAGCAGCGCCAGTGCAGCGGCGGTCGTGACCATTTTGGTATTGGAGGCCGGAACGAAACGCATATCGGGATTGACTTCAACGATGCTGCGGCCCTGATCGTCTACCACCATCAGGCCAAAGCGCGTACCGCTTGGGGCATTGGCCAGCTCTTGCTCGATCCGGATTTGGAGCAGGTTGGGCTGATCCACCGCAGCCATGACGGTTTCTGCAGCAGCCGGCCGATCGGCCAGGGCCGGTGTTGCCAGAAACAGCAAAGCGATCGAAGTGAGACGTTTGAGCATCGCAGCAGCTTGCCCAAGGCTTCAGCGCAAGTCCACCACCTCAATTGCAGATAGCGCGCCAGCGCCGGGTTGTTCTGCCCAATGCCGGGCATTTAGCACCCCGCCATCAGCGCGCAGCTGTGCAACTGTGGCCAGATCAATCTCTGCAAACAGCCACTGCGCCGCGTCCAGCTCGCCCAGTGCCACAACGCCATTTTCGGGCAAACCCTTGTCGGGCGGGCCATAGACCCCAGCTGCACCGCGATTGACGTCCACGGCCGGTGACCAGGCCGCTTCCCCCACTGTCGGGGCCTGGACCACAAAACATTGCCCTTCGAGCGCACGGGCCTGTGCACCCAGCCGCACCCGCCAATAGCCGTGCAGGCTGTCAGTGCAGCTGGGAACCAACAACAGCTCCATTCCGGCTTCCACCTGAGCCCGAGCTAAAAGCGGAAATTCGCTGTCATAGCAGATGTTTATACCGATGATTCCAAGCGACGTTTGAAACAGGCGTAGTGGGCCCGATCCGCTGATAAACCATTGCTCGCGCTCAAACCGGGTCATCACCAGCTTGTCTTGCACCCCTACTTTGCCTGATGGCGCAAACAGCCTGGCGCGATTGACGAAGCGATCCTTATGCCGAACCGGCATCGATGCGGCCAGGATGTGGATACCAAGCCGCGCGGCCAGCTGCCTGTGCAATGCATCAACTTGCGGGGCGAACGCGGCAACACTGGCAAGCGAACCTGCCAAATCACCAGAAGTTGCCGGATCCAGCGCGGCCAGTTCCATCGCGCCATATTCCGGAAACACCGCCAGCGCAGCCCCGCCTGTCACTGCGGCCTCAACCCAGGCTGTCAGCTTGCCGGCATAGTCTGCCCAGCTCTCAAGCTGCTCAATTGGGTATTGCGCAGCGGCGATGGTGAAGCGGGTCACAGCTCGCGCATCCAGTATTGCATCGGCTTGAGGCTTTCATCGGCCTCGCCATGCTCTTTCCACGCCAGTTCGGTAATCAGACCAGCAATCGGATTGTAACTGCGCCGGCGCCAGAATGCATCAAGCGGGGTGTAGCCTGCCGGACGCAACGGATGGCTGTCTGGCCGGATCACCGCCGCAAAAGTTGCGCGATCAGCGCCCGCCATTCGCGCCTGGCGTTCGCGCTGATCGAAAAAGGCATGGCCGATCCCCTTGCCCCGGTATTCGGGCAACAGCACGCTCTCACCAAAGTAGAACAAGCGCCCGGTATCAATCCCGCGCGTTTCAAACGGTGCGCGAATTGCATCCATCTGCGCCCCCATCGGGCTGGCCGTGGCTGCCCCGACAATTCGCGAACCATGGATAGCTGCAACCAGCACCGCATCGGGCGCAGCCGTGAAGTGCCTCAGGTAATCCGCTTCATAGCCAGGATCGCCATCGTAGCAGTAAGGATAGGCCGCAAAGACCGTGATCCTAAGCTGTGCCAGATCGCCTATTGCATCCTGCAATTCCGCACCGGTCAATGGGCGGACAGTTACGCTCATGCACCAACCTGCGCGCACCAGTCGTTGAGGTTGTAATAGACCGTGACCCGATCGATCTTTCCATCTGAAAACGCAAAGAAGGCTCCGGCGGGCAACTGATAGATCTGGCCATTGGCCTCGGGCAGGCCTTCATCGGTGCAGAGGTATTCGCCGTGGACGATGAATTCTGCAGCCCCGCGCGTGCCATCCTCGCTGGCCATCAGCACAATGGCATCCAGCCGTTCACGATAGCACCGCTCCATATGCGCCAGAAAGGCCGCGAAAGTGGCCTTGCCGCGTTGGGTTTCGCCCTGATTGATATCGTGCGCCACATCATCGCTGAGGCAATCGAGCATCCCGCGCCAATCACCGCCATTGAACGCGGCATAATAACGGGTCAGCAGGGCAAGGGCTTCGGCGCGGTCCATCTTATCCTCCGGTTGGTGCCGGGCGATTAACCCGAACCAGGCGGCGCGGCAACGCGGATGCGCGGTGCATCAGAATTCCTCATGATGGCATTCGCTGGGCTGAATATGCATGGGCAATGGGCGCCTGGTGCAAGTTGAGCGTGCTTGGCTGCGGCGCAGGGGCGCGGTGCGGCCCTATTTTCGCCGATCGGCAGCCGCCCTTCTCCTCCACTGGCGCGTTTTTCCAATCGTGTTGCGATCCGGCTGTCTAGGTCATGAATCCACCAAATTTCCAGCTGCCGATGCCCCAATCATTTTGAAAGTTTCACCCGTCATGGCCAATTCAAACTTCAGCCGCCGGTTTTTGTTCAAATCGGCAGGCGCAGTCAGCCTGCTGGCAGTGGGTGGATCGGATTTATTTGGCGCAAAGCCAAAAGTGCCCGAAGCGCCTGTGCCAGATTTTCTGGTCACAGAGGGTAACATAGCATCGCTTGCAGGCGTCAAGCGGGTGATAATCAGCAATTTCGTCTGTGCATTCCAGATGGATGGATCCGTTCACAACGACAACGCCACCCGCTTGGGTAGTACCACATTCTTTGGTGGTAAGACCAAAGAAGTAGAAGCGAAGATGGCCTGGCCAAACCCCGATACGGCCGTACTGCAAGCCATTGCTGACGCTGGCCTTTCTGCACTTAAAGCAGATTTCAGGGCCAAGGGTATCGAAGTGCTTGATGAAGCGCTGCTGGCCAGCCAACCCACCTATCCCGATATCATCGTAGCATCCGGGCTGACCCAATACGGCGACTACATGGTTGGCAACATATCTGACAATACGACCAAGGGCGATACCAATGGCGGCATGGCGAAAATCGTTAGTGCCACAGGGCTAAAGGCATACAATCACTCCTTATTCGAAGGAGGGCAATGCTGTTATGTCCATGGTAAAGGCTACCCATCGAGCAAGATATATTATGTGCCCGGTCATGAAACCGCGATAGCCAAGGCTCTGGATTGCGTGGTCGTGAAGGTATGGCAATTTATCAACTTCACAAAAGTATCGGCGAAGAGTGAAAGTGAACGCGCGAGTACTAACTACAGTGCATCTGCACAATCTGTGGTGCGCCTTCGTGAGGAAAAATCCCGGATAGCTTTCCGTTTACCGGTGAGCGCCAATATCAAAAAGAGCGCCAAGGCTATGCCGCCGAAAGATGGCGACGTGGTAGTTGCACTGGGCAACCCGGTTTTCATCGGCACGGACTATTATACAATTTTTGACGCAGGCGATCGCATGTCTCTCGCCGGAACGCAGCATCTCAACTTCGGCGTTACCCTTAATGACGCAGCAGGTTATAAGAAGGATGTCGGAAACGCGATCAGCGCCGCATTGAGCGGCCTTGTTCGAACGGCATTGGGCCGATAGCCGGCAGCCAGCCAGGCACACTCTTGCGGCGCTCACTTGTGCCGGCAAGGGCTGCGATGCGGTCCATCTCATCCTCCGGTTGGTGCCGCGCGATTAACCCGAACCAGGCGGCGCGGATGCGCGGTCAATCAAGGTTCGTCATCGATTAGGAGTCCGGGCGTGGCGCCGTTGGCTTCATCGGCTGTTCAGGCAATTTCGAGCACTGCTTTCCAGTCAGAGAATTGGCCATTGGCTTCTGACTTAGGGGTATACCGATGTTCAAAATTTCGCGCTTCACTTTTGCAGCTCTGGGAATCATGGGACTATCGCTGATGGCCGGACAGAGCCATGCCCAGCCTAGCTACGCGGAAGACATGGCCCGCCAGCACGCACAAGAAGCGCAGATTATGCAGCAGAGCCATGACCAAGCGGAATGGGAAGCGGAAAACAGCGACACCGACGAGGGTGACGATTATTGGTCTGATTCTCGGTTCTCCTCGGCACCACCGCAATCATCTATCAACTGGATTGCCCGCGCTGCCGAGCTGGAACGCGCAGAGCATGAGCAGCGGCTAGCAAATGACCCGACTTATCGGGCCCTGTACGAGGGGGTGTGGACCTTTCATCAATCTAAACCGACCGACCCCCAGCCAACTTGCATCGCCACGTTCTGGACCCTGAAAGGCGGGGTCACGATGATCCATTGGGGTGGCAAGGAAAATATCACGATGCTTGGGTTCTTCGGCGGCGTCTTTCCCAAGCCCGCAAAACCCGAAATGGTCCAGCTCGATCTAACCCAATCGGGCGAAAAACAATCGGTTCGCGCCTTCAGTATGCGCTTCGGTCCAGAAGGCAACTTGGGAATGTTTGTATTCCTGGTTCCCTCGGCGCAGGCCCTACTCGACTCGATTGAGGACAAGCAGGATTTTCAGGTCGGCTATAAAGGCGGCCCTGCAGTAGGGGGCGTTTGGCACAGCGGCCTGAAGGCACGGGCTGAATTGACGAAATGCCTTGCCAGCCTCCCTACAGTGGCATCGCAAACGGGAAGCTGATCGGCCTGCGCATTGCGCGGTGCAGCAAATTCGCGTAAGGCCGAAGGCCCGCCCCGGCTGCGCGAGTCTGCCTGACCCGCCCTTGCCGGGGTTTGTCATTTCTCTGCCCAAGGAACGCTCTCACATGTCGCGTCGTCGCCAGATTTACGAAGGCAAGGCCAAGATCCTTTATGAAGGCCCGGAACCGGGCACGATCATCCAGTATTTCAAGGATGATGCCACCGCCTTCAACGCCCAGAAAAAGGGCACGATCCAGGGCAAGGGCGTGATCAACAATCGCATCAGCGAATATGTTTTTACCCGTCTTAGCCACATCGGCATCCCCACTCATTTCATCAAACGGCTCAACATGCGCGAGCAATTGGTGCGGCAGGTGGAAATCGTGCCGATCGAGGTGCTGGTGCGCAATGTCGCTGCCGGTTCGCTCAGCAAGCGACTGGGCATTCCTGAAGGCGAACCGCTGCCCCACACGCTGATCCAGTATTGTTTCAAGGATGATGCACTGGGCGATCCGCTGATTTCCGAAGAAGAAATCGCCTGCTTTGGCTGGGCCAACAACGAGGAAATGCAGGACATTTCCAGCATGGCGATCAGGATCAACGATTTCATGAGCGGAATGTTCGCCGCCGTGAACATCCGTTTGATCGATTTCAAGCTGGAATTTGGTCGATTGTGGGATGGTGATTATTCGCGGATCATCCTGGCCGACGAAATCAGCCCCGATGGTTGCCGCCTATGGGATATGACAACCGGCGAAAAGCTCGACAAGGACCGGTTCCGCCGGGATCTGGGCGGTGAGGAAGAAGCCTATCAGGAAGTCGCCCGGCGCCTCGGCCTGCTTGATACCGATAACGGGCCCAGCGAAGTGCTGGACCTTAACGCGCATCGCAAGCTGCGCGGCAAGTAAGGTTTCGGGCGGTGATGCCGTCTCCAGATGAAGTCATTGCCTTTTGGCAAGAAGCCGGACCTGAAAGATGGTTCGCCAAGGACGATGCCTTCGATACCGCGATCCGCCAGCGGTTTGAGGGCTGGCACCACGCTGCTGCTCGGGGTGAAATGCCGGGTTGGTTGGAAAGCTGGGAAGGCAGCCTGGCCTTGCTGCTGCTGCTGGATCAATTCCCGCGCAACCTGTTTCGCGGATCGGCCCATTCCTATGCCGCCGATCCGCTGGCGCGCTCCATCGCCGCTCCGGCGCTGGCAGCCGGACACGATCGGCAGGCACCCGCCGCGCTGGCGGTGTTCTACTATCTCCCGTTCGAGCACAGCGAGGATCTGGCCGATCAGGAAACGCGCGAGCACCGGCTGGCGCTTCTCGTAAGGCACCACGTCGCCGATCCACGCCATCGCCCGCGGGATGATCGCGGCGGCCGTGGCGCCGGCCAGTGCACGTGCCAGCGTCAGCATC
>NZ_JBEBKB010000018.1:0-45750 GCF_040079535.1 Novosphingobium sp.
CCGCCACCGCGAAAAGGCACTCAGGCTCGAATACCCGGCCAATTCGGCGATTTCAGTCAGCGAATGAACCCCCGCTTCGAGGTAACCCGCGACCAGATCGCGCCGAACCTGATCGACAATCGCCGAAAAGCTGGTCCCTTCCCGCGCCAAGCGGCGGTGGAGCGTGCGGCGATCAATGCCGAAGCTGCGCGCGGCCCGGTCAACCTGGCATTGGCCGCGTGGCAGCAATTGCTGGACGATTTCACCGGTCCTGTCGGCGTGGCTGCGGCGGCGGGTTCCGGCCACCTGACCCAGATAGCGTTCAAGTTCGCGCGCCATTCCCGGATCGGCTCCGGCAATCGCGCGATCAAGCTCGGCCCGGCGCAGCACCAATCCGCTGCGTTCTGCGCCGAACACCGGCACCAGCCCGAAATGCCGCAAATGCGCGGCTACGGTTATTGGGCGGCGGTGGCTGCACAGCACCATCTCGGGCCACCAATCCGGGCCTAGCAGCCCCTTGAGCAAACGGGTAACCGAGGCCAGCGACAATTCGACCGATTGCGCCCCACCGATGGGCATCCCCGGCGCAAGCACAATCTCGATAATCGCCACGCCGGCATGTTCCTCGAGGTGCATTTGTACGCTTTCGGTCTGAACCCAGCCGAACCGCATCAACCAATCGAGCGCACCGCGCACATCGTGCTGTTCACGCATCGCCAAACCCACTGCGCCCAGTGTCGCAAAACCACGCACATCAGCCATGGACAGCCCAAAATCGGGCATGCCGGATTCGCGCGCGGCATCTTCTAACAGCAGCACCACCGCCCGGGCCGGTAAACGCAATTCGCGGTCCGTCAGCGCGCCAGCAGGAAGCCCATGACGCGCCAGCAAAGCAAAAGGATCAAGGCCGCCGGCCTGCGCAGCGGCAGCAAAACCATCAAGAACCCCGGCACGGGTAAAGGCAGCAGTTTCGGACATATTTGTCCCGAAAAGCTAAAAGAACGTCCCGAAATGTCAAATCATGCTACCGGATCATTGCTATCGAAGGGAAAATCACAAGCTTTACCCGGAGACGATCATGCTGCAGCGCCTTGAAACCCGCGATTACACCAGCTTTCGGATCGTGCCGCGCACTCCGGTAATCGGCGGCTGGATCGAAGGCTGCAATCTGGCAGATCTGGATGAAAGCGGACTGGCCGAACTGCGCGATGCGCTGTGGCACTACGGCGTGCTGTTCGGGCGCGGCCAGAACCTCTCGTTCGAAGCCATGAAGCGCGTTGCGCTGGCCTATGGCGATCGGCTGGAGGAGCATACCTTTGCCCCGACCAAGGCCGATGAGGGCCACCCGGAAGTGGTGGTGATCGAGCGGCTTAATACCGATCAGGCCAAGGCGACCACCGATCTTTGGCACCACGATGTGCTTTCGCGCAAGCATCCCAACATCATGTCAATCCTGCAGGCTGAACAGGTCCCATTTGGCGCCGATACGATGTGGGCCAGCATGGTTTCAGCCTATGAACGGCTGCCGCTCGGGCTCAAATTGTTGTTTGAAAGCATCGAGATTGAGCATGATTCACTCTATCTGATGTTGCGGCATGATTTTGGCGATCCAACGATTGTCGAGAAGATCATCGCCAACCGCGAACACGCGGTACATCCGGCTGTCGTGCGCCATCATGCCACCGGCAAACCCTGCCTGATGGTGGGCGATGCCTATGTTCAGCGGATAAAGGGCTATGAGACGAGCCAGTCCGAAGCGCTGATAAAGCTGGCCAACGAAATGTCCAGGATCCCGGAAATTCAGGTGCGCCACCAATGGGAACCGGGTGACGTGGCGATCTGGGACAATTTCGGGACCAGCCACTACGGCGTTTCGGCCGATATCGGTGCGTCGCTGCGCCGGCTTCACCGGGTGGCTTCATGGTCGGAAAGCGTGCGTCCCGAACCCTATTGCATCGCACCGCTGGCGCAGGCCGCCGAATGAAGATCGACGGCCAGTGCCACTGCGGCGAAATCGCCTGGGAGGCCGAGATTGATCCGGCTCGGATCGTGATCTGCCACTGCACCGATTGCCAGGTGATGGGCGGCGGCGCATTCCTGTGGGGCGTGCCGGTGCCGCTGGATCAGCTCACTTTTCTGCGCGGTACGCCCAAGGCCTATCGCAAGCAGGGTACCACTGGCGCGTGGCGGCGGCTGCATTTTTGCGCAACCTGTTCTACCCCGCTTTACGGCACCGAAGACGCCGCACCGCAAACGGCATCGCTGCGGCTGGGATCGTGCAATCAAGCCCGCGAGTTCACTCCGGCCTTGCAGTTGTGGCACCGCTCAGCGCTCGATTGGGTGGATCAGTTGGGTGCGGTTCCGGCAATCGAAACCCAGCCCGGCGGGCTTTACAGCGATATCTAGCGGCCCAGGGTCAAGACCTAGTTCCTCCCCTTACATTCGCGCGCCTTTTCCCCCATATAAGAAAGGGGTTTTCAGCGCACCAATTGCGTTGGTTGTCCAACAGCCTGATCTACGCCGCCAGACCAAGGTCTGCCATAGAAGGATAATCCAATGGCCAAATCGCAGAAAAAATCGAGCCGCGAAGTGCGCAAGCCCAAGGCCGAGAAGGTCAAGACAAACGCCTCCAAGCCCAGCGAAAAGACCGGCGTGGTGCGCGGGCTGGACAATTTGAAGAACAAGTAGGTTACGCCAGGGAGACTTCAGGTTTCTGTATAGCGAACAAGGACCACGTCCTTGCCGCGCAGCACCTGCGCAAGACTTTCGGCAGCATCAGCGGGAGCTTCGCCGTAAATTGGCACCAGATCTTGTGCCAATTCTTTGGCCAGATCTTCAGAAAGCGGCTGGTTCCGCCAGAAGCCAAGGAAGCGCGAGCCAATCCCGAACAGTTCCAGGCCAAATTTTTCGTGCAAGTGCGCGGCCAAGGCATAGTTCTGCATCGGGTTGAGATCAGAGGTGAAATAGCCGTTGGGCAGGGCCGCAAGTGCTTCGGCAGCAGATCCCACTGGCACAAGCTGGATCAGCACTGCGCGTTCCAAGGCCAGATCGAGGGCTTTTTCAGCCTGGCGGTTGATGGTGACCGGATCGTTGGCCATGCCCGGCTCTGACCAGAACAATAGGCCAGTCAGATCGCCTAGCGATAGTCCTTGGGCGCGGGCCAGCAAATTGGCCAATCGGATTGGAAATTCCGATGGGGTTGAAAGATAACCACGATGCTCTCCGGCTTCAAAGGCTTCGGGGTCAAGCCCAGCAAGGTCATGCCCCTCGATCTCGTCCAGTTGGTTCGAAAGTGTCGTATGTCCGCAAGTGTAGCAAGCCTGTTCAAGATCATCGAGTGTGGCCAACACCCGCTGGGCGGGATGTGCCGCCTGCAGGGTGCGCAGTTCTGTTACCAACCCTTTGAGCGAGGAGACGTTGCGGGCGACAAAGCCATCGCACAAAATCGCCATAAAGGTGCGCGGCCGTTCTTCGGCAAAAGGCGTCAGCGTCAGCGGCTTACTGCCGCCCAGGCCGAACAGCGCCATCACGCGTAAGCCATCCGCTCCAGCGCTCCAAAACACGCCAAGGCGCCCGGATCGCCAAATGGTGAAAGCTGGCTCATCATCACGCCGCCCAGCCCGGCGGCCGGATCGATCCAGTAATAGCTGTTGAAGATCCCGGCCCATGCAAGGCTGCCGGGGCTGCGCCCATTTGGTCCGGTTTCCGGGTTGATCAAAAAGCCCAGCCCCCAGCCGGTGTGCTGATCGGGGAAGGTATCATAAGGCTGGGCCAGATTGGGCATGGCGCTGCCCATATATCCCGCGCGCAATGGGGCCACCTGATTACGCCCCATTTCGGCCACGCCGGCCGCGCTCAACACGCGGTTTCCATCCAGCTCACCCCCGCGCAGCATGGCGCGCACAAAGCGGGCGTAATCAGGCGCTGTGCCGATCAGTCCGCCGCCGCCCATTTCAAATTCGCCCCCGCCCAGAAACATCGGCTGGAGTTTCAAAACGCCACTTTCATCGCGGGTATGAACCTGCGCCGCGCCTTCGGGCAATGCGCCATAAAACCCGGTCCGTGTCATGCCCAGCGGGGCAAAGACATGCTGCGCCATATATTCACCCAGGCTGCACCCCGTGGCGGCTTCCACGGCCAGACCGACCCAATCGGTTGCTACAGAATATTCCCAACTGTCCCCCGGATCGTACATCAAAGGCATGCGGATCGATGCCTTCGATCCTGGCGAAGGCATGCCCACGGCGGCAAAGTATTGCAGCACCTGCGGATGAATGAAGAAGTAGCCCAGCCCCGCAGTATGAGTCAGCAAATGGCGCAGCGTGATTGCCCGCGCGGCAGGGCGCAATTGCGGCTTCCCATCCCCATCAAATCCGGTCAGCACCTGCGGATCGGCCAGATCGGGCAGCACCGCGCCAATCGGCGCATCAAGATCAAGCTTGCCCGCCTCTACCAGTTGCATTGCAGCCAGGCTGACCAGGGCCTTGGTCATGCTGGCGATCTGGAACTGGGTGTCTACCTTTACCGGGTTCTGGCTGGCGATGTCGGTCACCCCGTGACCTTCGCTGAAGCGCACCCCATCGCGGTCCACAATCATCCCCACTGCACCGGGTAGGTTGGCAGCTGCAAAGGCTTGTTCAAACATCGGGCTTACTCTCCTCCACTATCGTCCATTGGCTAACGCGTTCCTTGGCCCTAGGAAAGCACAATGGTCGATACCCTTTCCATCACGCTCGCTCAGCTCAACCAATCCGTTGGCGATATTGCCGGCAATGCCAAGGCCATGCTGGCCGCGCGCGAACGGGCCAAGACGGCCGGGGCCGATCTGGTGGTGTTCCCCGAAATGCAGCTTGTTGGCTATCCGGCCGAAGACCTTGTGCTCAAGCCCGCCTTCGTCGCCCGCGCAGCCGAACTGCTGGAGGCGATGGCCAAGGTGACGGCGGACGGCGGAACTGCGATGCTGGTCGGCTCGATCTTCGTGGTCGATGGCGCATTGCACAACGGCGTGGCGCTGCTGGATGGAGGCAAGGTTGCGGCGATCCGGCTAAAGCACGAGCTGCCCAATTATGGCACTTTCGATGAAGTGCGCCTGTTCCAGCCCGGCCCCCTACCCGAACCGATCGGGTTCAGGGGCGTGATGATCGGCCTGCCGATTTGCGAAGACGTGTGGCACCCCGATGTTTGCCGGCATCTGGCGGATTTCGGGGCAGAGCTGCTGATCTGCATCAACGGCAGCCCCTATGAAATCGATAAGGATACCTTGCGGATCGAAGGCGTGGCGCGGCGCCGCGCTGCCGATACCGGGCTGCCACTGGCCTACCTGAACCGGGTTGGCGGGCAGGATGAACTGGTGTTTGATGGCGCAAGCTTTGTGGTGGGCAGCGATGGTTCGGTCGCGGTGCAGATGGCTGATTGGGTGGAACAGGAAGTCACCACCCGCTGGACCCGCACCGGCCTAGGTCAAAATGGCGGCTGGGTCTGCGCTGCTGGCGCGGCGGAACGGCTGGCCGAACACCCCGAAGACATTTACTGCGCGATGGTGCTGGCGCTGCGCGATTATGTCGATCGCAACCGTTTCCCCGGCGTGGTGCTGGGCCTGTCGGGCGGGATCGATAGTGCGATCTGCGCCGCGATTGCCGCTGATGCGCTGGGGCCGGACCGAGTGTGGAGCGTGATGCTGCCCAGCCGGTTCACCAGCCAGCTCAGTCTCGATCTCGCCACCGAATGCGCCCGGATGATCGGCTGCCGGTATGACACGATACCGATTTCACCGGCGGTCGATGCGTTTGATACAATGCTGGCGGGCAGCTTTGCCGATGCCGAATACGATATCACCGAGGAGAACGTGCAATCGAGGATCCGCGGCGTTACCCTGATGGCGCTCAGCAACAAATTTGGCCCGATGCTTCTGACCACCGGCAACAAAAGCGAGATGAGCGTAGGCTATGCCACGATCTATGGCGATATGGCCGGCGGCTACAACCCGCTGAAAGACGCCTACAAGATGACCGTCTTTGCGATCAGCGAATGGCGCAATCAGAACAAGCCAAAGATCGGGCTTGGCCCCGACGGCCCGGTGATGCCGGCCGGGATTATCACCCGGCCCCCATCGGCCGAACTTCGCCCCGATCAGAAGGACGAAGATTCGCTGCCGCCATACCCGGTGCTCGACAAGATCCTGCTCGGCCTGGTCGAACACGAAAAGAGCGTCGATCAACTGGTCGCCGAAGGGCTGGACCGCGATGTGGTGGTGCGGATCGAGCGGCTGCTTTACATCGCCGAATACAAGCGCCGTCAGGCCCCGCCGGGGGTCAAACTGGGCACCCGGAACTTTGGGCGCGATCGCCGGTATCCGATTACCAATGCGTTCCGGAGCGCCTGACGCACGATCCTTTCGCGCTGCACCGCAGCAAAGGCCTTGCCATTGCGCAAAGTGCGGGCTAGGAGCGCGCTCTATGTCGATCATGCCGATCATGACCATTACCACCAAACCGACCGCATGCGCGGGACCGGTTGTGGGGATGCGTAACTAAGGCACCCGGCAACCCGCCCCGCGAAGAGCAGGCGGGGCATCCAGTTCAGGATCAGAACAACCCCCGCTTTGCTCTCCCCAATTGAAAGAGTAGCATCATGGTTCATCGTTTCACCCCCGGACAAAAGCTCAATCTGGGCATCGTCGGCGCGACCGGCGTGGTTGGATCGGCCATGCGGGCAATCCTGAAAGAGCGGACCTTCCCCATCAAGCAGCTGCGGCTGTTCGCCTCGGCGCGCTCAGCCGGCAAGGTGATCGACAGCGTGACCGTGGAAGACGCCGCGACTGCCGACTATGCCGGGCTGGATATCGTTCTGTTCAGCGCTGGGGGCGCAACTTCCAAAGCCCTGGCAGCCAAGGTTGCCGCCGCCGGGGCAATCGTGATCGACAATTCCAGCGCCTTCCGGTCCGATCCGCAAGTGCCGCTGGTGGTGGCCGAAGTGAATTCCCATGCCATGGCCGATCTGCCAAAGGGGATCATTTCCAACCCCAATTGCACCACCATGGCGATGATGCCGGCGCTGAAACCGCTGCATGATGAGGCCGGGCTGATCCGGATCGTGGCCAGTACATACCAGGCCGTATCCGGGGGCGGACAGGCAGGGATCGATGTTCTGGCCAGCCAGCTGGCGCATGTCGGCAGTTCGGCAGCGCAGCTGGCCGCGGGCGGGCATGACGATCTGCTGCCCGCAGCTGAAAAGTGGGCCGTGCCTATCGCGCACAATGTGGTGCCGGTGAACTATGTTCTGGGCGAGGATGACTATACCGAGGAAGAGCTGAAGCTGCGCGATGAAAGCCGCAAGATCCTGGACATCCCGGGCTTGCCGGTATCGGGCACCTGTGTGCGAGTGCCGGTGTTCACCGGGCATTCGATATCGCTCAACGTTGAATTCGAACGCCCGATCAGCGCCGCACGCGCGCTCGAACTCTTGGCCAAGGCCCCCGGCGTGGTGCTTAGCGCTTGCCCCAACCCGCTGGAGGCAACCGGCAAAGACCCGGTGTTCGTCGGCCGCGTCCGGGCCGATCGAACCGTGACGCATGGCCTCGCGCTTTTCGTGGTGGGCGATAACTTGCGCAAAGGCGCCGCGCTCAACGCGGTGCAGATTGCCGAGGCGCTGATCGGGTAGTTCGTTGTCCCGGGTCCGCCCCGGGACAGCACATTAAGCCGCCACCTCAACGCTCTCTTCATCCGCCGCCTCAAGCAGCCGCTTCTCGACCGCTTTCAGCCGCGCCCCTGCATCAACCTTTTCACCCAGCAGGTCGGTAACGTAAAACGTATCGACCGCGCGTTCGCCGTATGTTGCGATGTGGGCAGAATGGACCATCAGCTTGGCTTCGAACAGCGCCCGGGCCAACCGGCTGAGCAGCGCCGGGCGATCGCGGGCGTTGATTTCCACCACGGTAAAGCGGTTTGAGGCGGTGCTGTCGAATTCTACGCTGGGCCGCACATCGAAGGCATCGGCGCGCGGACGGGCATTGGGGCGCGCCGTAAGCTGGGCAACCAGCTTGACCCGGCCAGACAGCGCATCGGCGATCATGGTCTTGATCCGGGCCAGCTGTGCGCTTTCCGAAAACGGCCGGCCGAGCGGATCCTGGACCAGAAAATTATCGACTGCCATGCCGCTGCGCGTGGTGTGGATCCGTGCATCGATGATGTTGCCGCCGGCCAGATGAATGCCGCCGGCGATCCGGTAGAACAACCCGGGATGATCGGCTGCAATCACCGTTACCAGTGTCGCCCCGCGGGCAGCATAATACTCGCAGTGGACATCAAGCGCGGCACCCTTGGCCCGATCCAGCTGGATCAGGTTCATCGCCACGATATCGTCGGGTTCGGCGATCCAGTAGGCATCGCCAAACTGCTTGGCGTATTTGCCGACCAGCCCCTTGGCCTTGCCCAGCCGCTCGGCCACTTGCGTCTGCTTGGCCGCCACGCGGTGTTCACGCCCGTGCTGAACATGACCCAGGCGCAGGCGTTCTTCGGCCGCATCATACAGCTCGTGGATCAACTGGCGCTTCCAGCCGTTCCACACGCCCGGACCAACAGCACGGATATCAACGATGGTCAGCATCGCCAGCAACCGCAGCCGCTCGGTCGATTGCACTTGCGCCACGAAATCGGTGATCGTCTTCCAATCGGCCAGATCGCGCTTGAATGCCACCGCGCTCATCAGCAGGTGCTGGCCGACCAGCCAGGACACAAGGTGGGTTTCCTCCTCGCTCAGTCCCAGCCGCGGACACAGCTTCAGCGCAACTTCGGCCCCCAGCACCGAATGATCGCCGCGCCGCCCCTTGGCAATATCGTGGAGCAGAATCGAGGCATAAAGCGCGCGGCGATTGACCACCTTGTGGACGATCCCGGTGGCCAGCGGGTGTTCGCCCTTCATCTCGCCCTTTTCGATCCGGGCCATCAGGCCAACTGCGCGGATCGTATGCTCATCCACCGTATAATGGTGATACATATCAAACTGCATTTGCGCGTTGACCCGGCCGAAATCGGGCACGAACCGGCCAAACACGCCAGCTTCGTTGAACCAGCGCAGTGCGGTTTCGGGATCGTGGCGGCTGGTCAGCAGATCAAGGAACAGCGCATTGGCGCGGGGATCATCGCGCAGCCCATCGACCATCCGGGCATCGCGCAGCGCCATCCGCATCGCATCAGCGTGGATTTCAAGGCTGTTGGCATCGGCCAGTACGAATATTTCGATCAGACGCACCGGATCTTCGGCAAACCAGGTGTCAGAAGGCACCGTAATCTTGCCGCCATAGACAACATAGCCCTTGAGGTTGCGCTTGCGCGCGCGGAACCCTGCCAGCAGTCCGCGCGGGGCCTTCGTCCCGGATTGCTCATCAAGCTGGGCCAGGAACAGCCCGGTCAGGTGCCCAACCCGCTTGGCTTGCAAAAAGAAGTACTGCATGAACCGTTCGACCGCACTTTTGCCTGGCCGATCGGCAAATTGCATCCGCGCCGCCACTTCGCGCTGCTGGTCAAAAGTCAGCCGGTCCTCGGCCCGGCCCGTAATGGTGTGAAGGTGGCAGCGGACCGCCCAGAAAAAGTTCTCAGCCCGGCGAAAGGCGCGGTATTCGCTGGCGCTGAGCAGTCCGACATCGACCAGTTCGGAAACATCGCGCACATGGTGGATATATTTGCCGATCCAGTAGAGCGTATGGAGATCGCGCAGACCGCCCTTGCCCTCTTTGACATTGGGTTCGACGACATAGCGGCTATCGCCTAGCCGTTTGTGGCGTTCGTTGCGTTCGGCCAGCTTTTCCGCCACGTATTGCCGCTCGGTCCCGGCGACAACTTCGGCCCAGAACCGGCGCTGGGCATCATCGAATAGCGCCTGATCGCCCCAGACATAGCGCCCTTCCAAAAGCGCAGTCCGAATTGTCAGATCGCTTTTCGCCATCCGCACCATATCGTCCAGACTGCGGCTGGAATGGCCTACCTTAAGCCCAAGGTCCCACAGAAAATAGAGCGTCGCCTCGATCACCTGTTCGCACCAGGCGGTTTGCTTGCCGGGCGTGATGAAGCCCACATCAACATCAGAATGCGGCGCCATCTCGCCGCGGCCATAGCCCCCTACTGCCATGATGCTAAGGCGCTCACCCGAAGTGCGGTTGTGCGCGGCGTAAAGATCGCCCGTCACGTGATCGTGGATCAGCCGGATCAACTGATCGACCAGAAAGGCCTGGGCCTCGGCGCTATCATGCCCGGCCGAAGGATGCAGCGCCAACCGCCGGGCAATCTCTTCGCGGCCCGCCATCAGCGCCCCGCGCAGCAGTTCGACAATTTTGGGCCGGGCCTTGGCAGCGCCGTTGGCTTCGACCAGTTCCGTGATCGCAGCCGCCATCACCCGCCGGTCAATCACCGCGCGCTGGTTCTGGATGCGGCTCACGCCCCTGCTTTCTGCTCGCTTTCCCACACTGTCAGGTAACGGGCTTTGAGCGTGCGCTTGTCAACCTTTTCGGTGCCAAGCCGGGGCAGGGTCTCGCGTTCCTGCCACAGCCGGACCGGCACCTTGAATGCTGCAATCCGGGTCAGCAAAAATGCCCGCAACTGCTCCTCGCTGACCTCGCGCCCGTCCTTGGCCAGATAGACGCCGGTTGGCAGTTCGCCGAACTTTTCATCCGCCATGCCAAACACGCTGGCTTCGGCCACATCGGGGTGGGCATAGATCGCCTCTTCCACTTCGATGCAGCTGATATTTTCGCCGCCGCGGATGATGATGTCTTTCTTGCGATCGACTATGAACAGATAGCCGTCCGCATCAAGATAACCCAGATCGCCTGATCGGAAGAACCCATCGGGCATGATCGCCTGCCGGGTTGCTTCGCTGTTGTTCCAATAGCCGTTGAAATTGCAGATCGAGCGGATCGAAACTTCGCCCACCTGGCCCGAATCCAGCTGGTCGCCTTCATCGTCAAGAATGCCAATTTCAACCAGCGGCTTGCTGGCCGTGCCGGTCGATCCGGGCTTGGCCATATAATTTTCGTTTAGATTGCCGCAGCCCACGGCGTTGGTTTCCGTCAGGCCATAGCCCAGCAACGGAAAGGCGTGCGGCAGGGCTTCCTTGATCTTGCCCACATGATCGATCGGCCGCGGCGCACCGCCAGCGGCAAAGGCTGTGCAACTGGTCAGATCATAGTTTTCGCGGTTGGGGTGGGTGGCAATCTCAAAGCTCATCAAGGGCACGCCCACAAAGTAGGTAACCTTTTCAGCCTCGATCAGGCGCATCGCCTCTTCAGCGTTCCACTTCGGCATCATCACCAGCTTGCGGCCGATCACAAAGCTTTGCAGGAACAGCGGAACCTCTCCCGTCACATGGAACAGCGGCACATTGACCAGACTGCAGGGCTGCACGCTGGGTGCCTCGCCCTTGTCGGTCATATGGGTCAACACCATCAGCGTCTGACCCACAAAGCTGAACGTCCCTTGCACCACCGCGCGATGATCGGACCAGGCCCCTTTGGAAAGGCCGGTCGATCCCGATGTATACAGGATCGTGGCAGGATCATCACCGGTCAGATCCGGCAGCGGCGTATCCGCGCCGCCGCCGTTAGCCAGCAGCGCAGCCAGCCCTTCCCGCCATGAACAATCGTGCGAGAATTCAACCACTCTGGTGGCCAGGCCCAGATCGGAAATCCGCGCGCCGCGCTGGGCATCAGCCAGAACCAATTTGCACCCGGCCAGATCAATCCCGGCGGCCATTTCATCACCGCTCCACCAGCCATTGAGCAAAGTGGCACAGCCGCCGGCCATCACGGCGGCCATATAGGCAATAATCCAGTTGGTTGAATTGCGCGCGGCGATCCCGATCCGGTCCCCTTTTTGCACCTGATGCCCGGCCACCAGCCCGCCCGCTATGGTGCGGGCTGCTTCATAGGCCCCGGCAAAGGTTGTGCGGATCGGGCCATCGACCAGAAATTCAGCCTCGCCGTGCTGCGCACAGAAATGCGCGAACAGCGCCGGCAGCGTCGGCGGCGCATTCTTGAGCAGCGGCAGCTGGCGGCCAAAGCGTTCGTATGGAACGGTTTCCAGCATGGCGCCGGGCGCGGTCAGCCGATCGACCACATTGGTAAGGGCATTGTCGAGTTCGCTGGCCATGCGGCATCCTTCTTTGTTTTTATGGTGCGAAAGCGCGGCCCTTTTCCGCTCTTCCAAATCCTGTTCCCAATCGCGCCACGGGGGTTTGTCTATCCTTTGGCGCTGTGCCACAAGGCGCGGCGTAACCTTTCCTAGGGGGTTGAATTGTTGCTGTCACTATCGTTGCAAGGCCTTGCCGCCGCAGCTGCCGATGCGCCGCTGAACTGGCAGGATTTTGGCCTGAAGCACTATCTGTTTTCGCTGCCCACCCCGCTGGGCGAATTTCAGCTGCGTTGGTACAGCCTGGCTTATCTGGCGGCGATAATCTTTTCCTATTGGCACGTATCAAAGGCCTTGAGGGCACCCGGCGCGCCAATGGCGCAGCGCCATTCCGATGATCTGTTCTTCTATGGCACGCTGGGCGTGATCCTGGGCGGAAGGTTGGGCTATGCCACTTTCTATACAGGCGGCGATACCGGCCTGCCCAGCCTGTGGGGTCAACCCGGCGAACTGCTTAAGCTGTGGAACGGCGGGATGAGCTTTCACGGCGGCTTGATCGGGGTGGTCGTGGCGATCGCCTGGGTCTGCTGGCGGGGCAAGCTCAACTTTTTGCGGGTTTGCGATTATGTTGCGGTGGCGGTGCCGGTTGGCATGTTCTTTGGCCGCTTGGCCAATTTCATCAACGCCGAACTGTGGGGCCGGGTCGCCGGGCCCGATGTATCGTGGGCCATGATCTTTCCTGGCGCCGGCGATCTGCCGCGCCACCCCAGCCAGCTTTACGAAGCCGGGCTTGAAGGCCTGCTGCTGGCCGCGGTGCTGATGTACCTGTTCTGGCGGACCCGCGCGCGGTGGAAGCCGGGCCTGCTGGTGGGGATCTTTGCCGCCGGGATGGCGCTGGCCCGGTTCATGGTTGAATTTTACCGTGAACCTGATGCCCAGCTTCAGGAATTTGCCCGCAGCACCGGAATGTCGATGGGCCAATGGCTGACCTTGCCGTTGCTGGCAGCCGGGCTGTTCTTTGCGATCCGGGCAATTTCGCGCCCAGAATTGAACAGCATCCCGCCCATTCCCGAATGACCCCGGCATGAGCAAGGCGGCAGACAGCGAACCGTTGGGCGAAATCTTCCGGCGGTTGATTGGCAATACCGGCCCGATCAGCCTGATGCATTATATGGGCGAGGCCAACGCGCGCTATTATTCCAGCCGCGATCCGCTGGGTGAAGCCGGCGATTTTGTCACCGCACCCGAAATCAGCCAGATGTTTGGCGAACTGATCGGGCTGTGGCTGGCTGATATGTGGATCAATGCCGGCCGCGAGGAGCCGGTCCACTATGTGGAACTGGGCCCCGGGCGTGGCACCCTGGCAGTCGATGCCCTGCGTGCGGCGCGGCGCTATGGGCTTGAGCCTTCAATCCATTTTGTTGAAGCTTCAACCGCGCTGAAGGATATTCAGCTGGCCAATGTGCCGGGGGCACAGTGGCACCACGATCTTTCTACTGTGCCGATGTATGGCCCGGTGCTGATCGTCGCCAACGAATTTCTCGATGCGCTGCCGGTCCGCCAGCTGGTGATGACTGCCGATGGCTGGCGCGAACGGATGGTGGTGCCAGATGGCGCTGGAAAAGATGGGCGGTTCGTCTGTGTGGCCGGCAGCCAGCCGATGGATGCAGCCATTCCCGAAGCACGCCGTCAGGCAGAGGTTGGCGCAATCATCGAAACCTGCCCCGGCGCGGCGGCGGTGGTTTACGAGGTAGCGGGCCGGCTAAAGGATCAGGGCGGCGCGGCGCTGTTCATCGATTATGGGCACGATCAGCTGCGCGATGGATCCAGCTTGCAAGCCGTGCGCGATCATTTGAAAGTCGATCCATTCATCCTCCCCGGTGAGGCCGATCTGACCGCCCATGTCGATTTTGCCACATTGGCGCCGATCGCCCAATCGCGCGGGGTACGCTGGCTGGGCACGGCCGCGCAGGGCCGGTGGCTGAGGAACCTGGGGATCGACGCCCGCGCCCAGGCCCTGGCCCAGATCGCGCCTGAACACGCCGCAGCGCTTGATCTGGCCAAGGACCGACTGGTTGGCGAAGGCCAGATGGGTGTGTTGTTCAAGGTGATGGGCCTGGCGGCACCGGGCTGGCCCGGCGGTGCCGGATTTTAGGATCGCAACGGATAGGTTCAAAAGGGACGTGGCTTTCCGCCGCGCTAGTGATTAGCATACCGCAAAACGGCCCCAGCCAATGGGTGCCACGGGAGAGCCTTGGATGAAGACGGCAGAGCCATCGCTGCTCTCACGCCTGATGCGGCGGTTGATTTTTGCGCTGTACCGGCGGCGGGGTTATCGCCTGGTCGAAACCAACCAGCCACCCAGACGCTGCGTGATGATCGGTGTGCCGCACACCTCCAATTGGGATTTCGTATTTTTCCTTGGTGCCGTGACAGAACTGGGAATCAGACCCAGCTTCATGGGCAAGCACACCCTGTTCAAATGGCCGATGACCCGGTTCATGTACGATATGGGCGGGGTTCCGGTTGATCGCAGCGCCAAGGGCCGCAATTATGTTGATCAGGTGGTCGATGCCTTTGCCACCGCTGAAGATCTGGCGCTGGTCGTCGCCCCCGAAGGCACCCGCAGCGCAACGCGGCCGTGGCGATCAGGTTTCTATCACATCGCCCACAAGGCCGGGGTCCCGCTGGTGCCGGCCTGGGTAGAAAACAAGACCGGCCGCGGTGGGATCGGCCCGGCCATCATGCCCAGCGGCGATTATGCCGCAGACCTTGAAAAGCTGCTGACCTATTACCAATCGGTCATGCCCGGGCATCCGCGCTGGGCCCTGCTGGAAGCCGCGATTGTTGAGGAACGGAGCGCTACCCATGCTTGAAATGCTGACAATCAACCTGGCTGTCGATGCGGTGATGATGGTTCTGCTGTGCGCAATCGCAGTGCGGATCGATGATGTTTCATTCATCGATGCCGTTTGGGGCTTTGGCATGGTGGTGCTGGCAGCGGCCAGTTGGCTGCAATTGGCCGATCCAGGCCCGCGCGCCGGGCTGATCCTGGCGATGACCGCGATCTGGGGCTTGCGTCTGGCGCTGCATCTTTACACGCGCTGGCGTGCGCACGGCGAAGATCCGCGATATGCCAGAATGTTGGGCAAAGCGCGTGAGCAGGGCCGCTATGGCAGCGCTGCGTTCAAGGTTGTATTTGGTCCGCAAGCGCTGCTGTTGTTCATCACCAGCCTGCCGGCCCAGCTGGGCATTCTGGCGGGCACCCAGCCTGCCCCGATCGGGACACTGGCCTGGGCCGGATTTGTGCTGTGGCTGACCGGGATGGTGTTTGAAACGCTGGGCGATGCACAACTTAAGGCGTTCCGTGCCGATCCTGCCAGCAAGGGCAAAGTGCTGGATTCCGGCCTGTGGCGCTACACCCGCCACCCCAACTATTTTGGTGATGCCTGCGTCTGGTGGGGGATCTGGCTGGTGGCCAGCGAAAGTGGCAGCGGGATCGCGCTTGCCAGCCTGATCGGCCCGCTGTTTCTGACTTTCACCCTCACCCGCTGGTCGGGCAAGCCGTTGCTTGAAAAAGGTCTGAACAAGAACCGGCCGGGCTATGCCGACTATGTTCGGCGGACCTCTGGATTTGTCCCCTGGCCCCCACGATCTTGAAGCCTGGCGCGGCTGATCGCAATTCGTTTGGCGCACGCCCTGCGAAAGCTATAGTCCGACCACTTGCGCGGATTCGTTTTCCGGGCAGATTTCAGGAGGTTGCATCAATGCGTAAAGTTCTTCTCCCGTTGGCCGCGCTGGCCCTGGTCGCCGGCTGCAAGGGCAAGGAGCCCGAAGCTGCCGTCACCGATACCGCCGTGGCCGCCAGCGAGGCAGCAGCAGCCCTTCCGGCACTTCCAGCCGATCCCAAAGGCACCGTCAAACCCGAAGGCAGCTACACCAGCGGCACCGCCAAGCTGACCCTGGGCGCCGATATGAGCGCGGAAATGACCGACGCCGCCGGAGCATCGACCAAAGGCAAATGGGCCTGGTATTCTGATGGCAAGCGGATCTTGCTGACGGCCGACAAATCGGTCTGGGCGGTTGCCGATGGTGCGCTCTACAAAATGGCCAGCAAGGACGCTGCGCTGACCGGGATGACCGCCGATCAGGTCTGGGCCAAGGCTCCTTAAAACTTGCGGGCAACACCCAAAATGAAGGGGCGGCGTGAAAGCGCCGCCCCTTTTTTGCCTCAGTGCTTTATTTCAATCGCGCGAACATCGCTGGGGACGGCACGCGGTACATCTCCGCCAAGCCAGGATTCCAGCGCCGCGATATCGTTCATCGGGGCGACCACGGCATCGCGCAATCGGGCCAGCGCGGAAAAACTGTCACCGCCGTTGGCCAGAAAACTGTTGGTGGTTACCCGGTACGTTGCCGCTGGATCGATTGGTTGGCCGTTCAAGGTCATTGCAACGACCCGGTCCCCTGCGGGACGTGAAAGATCATAGCTGAACACGAACCCGGATGATGCGCTCAGCACCTGTTTGGGCTGAAGATCATCGAACCCGTTCTCCAGCACTGCCTTAAGCTCGGCCCCGGTAAGCGACTGTGTGATCAAGGCATTGTCGAAGGGCTGAACCGCATAGAGCTGCCCGAATGTCAGCATTCCGTCTGGACCAGGAACAAGCGTGTGCGGCGCACGAATTCCAAACGGATTCATGAAGGCGATCTGGGCACCCGATTTGCGGGTAGCACCCAGTTGGGCATCGGCAATCAGACTGCCAAGGGTTCCCCCGGTGTTGGCGAAATCCCCACCCGGACGTGAAACCTCACCGGCCAATTTGCCGGCCGGCCGCTGAATTTCGATCTTGGCTGCATCTGAATACAGCTGAACATAAGCCGCCACATCGCTGCGCGCGGCAAAGATCGGAAACAGCGCATTGGGTTCGATCCGGCCATTACGGTTTGCATAGCCTTCGCTTTGCACCACCAGATTGCGGGCCCGCTTGGCCACAACCCGGCCGGCGACCGGATCGATTGCCAGCGTTATATCGGTCACCACTTGCCCAAACACCCCGGCGCTGGTCAGCAGAAACGGCTTGGCCGGATTGAACTGCGCATAGTCACAGACATAGGACCAATGGGTATGGCCCGAAACCACCACATCAATTCGGGTATCAAGCCGATCCAGCACGGCCCGGATTCCGCCGGTAAGATTGGGGCAACCTTGCGGATCGGGGCGCTCTCCCTTGGTATAGCCGCCCTGATGGATCAGCAGCACGATTCCATCGGCCCCTTGCTCCTTCAATTGGGGAACAAGCGCGTTCACCGTATCGGCTTCGTCAGCAAAGGTGACGCCTTGCAAGCCTTCGCGCGATGACAGATCGGCGGTTTCCTTCAGCGTGATCCCGATGATGCCGATCTTGACCTGACCCTTGCCGGTCCCAAAGCTGCGGATCGCGCTGGCCGGGAACAGGGTTTTGCCATTAGGTTCGATGCTGTTGGCAGCCAGAAATTTGAATTTGGCCCCAGCAAATTGCTCGATCCGGCAGGGCTTGAGCGGGGTGAGCTGGCGGCATCCACCGTCTTGCTTACGCTTCAGCTCATCGCGGCCGCGATCAAATTCGTGGTTGCCCACGGCATTGAAATCAAGCCCGATCCGGTTCATCACCCCGATCGTCGGCTCATCGAGAAATAGCGACGAGGAAAGCTGCGTTGCGCCGATCAGGTCTCCGGCCGCAACGGTCAGGTGATTGGGGTATCTGGATCTGATGCTATCAACTGCGCTGGCCAGATAGGCGGCACCGCCGGCTGGAAGCTGCAAAACATCAGCCTTGTTATTGGGCACAAGAACTGAGGTTTTCGGCGGTTCCAATGCACCATGGAAATCGTTTATCGCGACAATTCCAACCGTAACGGGCTGCGGCGCCGCGGCGGCATAATTTGCGGCCGGGGTGATGCACGCCGCCAGCAAGGGCAGCGCGGCAGCAGGAAGCAGGCGGGCGAATCGCAATCGCGTGGGGTTTGGGCTGATCATGTCGGCATGCCTACCCACACCCTTGCGTATTAATCAACTAAGACAGTTTATTGAAAATTCGGACAAGGCATTCTATATCGCTTCAAACAAGCAAGCCGCTGGGGAGAAACACGGCATGGCAAGACCGCAAACCGACATCGAGGCTGGGCGCGAAGCGCTGATCGGCCATGTCATCGACATGATCGAAGAGCGAGGCAGCAGCGCGATGACCGTGACCGAAATCGCCGCGCGCGCCGGAATGTCGGCGGCCAACCTCTATCGCTATTTCGAAAGCAAAGAGGCTTTGATCGAGGCCGTGGCCGAACACTGGTTTCAGCCCAAGGTGGAGATCATGGAAGAAGTGGTCGCATCAGACCTGCCGCCACGCCGCAAGATGTACGAATTCTATGCCCGCCGTTTTGCCCGGATGATGACCGAATGGGAACGCGATCCGGTGGCCTTTGCCAGCTATGTAGAGCTGGGCAAGGAGAATTTCGAGCTGATCCGCGGTTATGTCGATCTGGGCGATCACTATCTGGCGATGATTATCGGCGAAGCGATGGCCGATGGCCATTTTGCCGACCTCGACGTGGACGAGGCGATCAGTCTGATAAACCAGATGGTCAGCGTCTATGTGAACATCGGCATGATGGAACTGGTCATGCCAAAGCTCAGCACAGAAAAGCTGGCCCGGATCATCGATGCCGTTTTCGATGGCCTTTCGGGGGCGGATCGCGGGGCCAAGGGGCTCAGCACGCTGCGCGCTGCCTGAATATTCGCGGCGTTCACCGCAGACAGTCTGGAAATTGCAACAAAGACGCATTACTAACAGTGGTGTGAACAAGCCCCTGCCTTATCTCGTCCCGATCCCGGTCGATCCAGCCGACATCGATTTCATGGGCCATGTCAACAACGCCTCCTACCTCAAATGGGTGCAGGATGCGGTGATCGATCACTGGCGGGCATTGGCCCCGGCTGAAGCGGTAGCGGCGCATCTGTGGGTCGCGCTGAAGCACGAGATCACCTATCGCCGCCCCACATTTCTGGGTGACGAGGTGATCGCCACGGTGCTGCTTGAAAAGTTTCACGGCGCACGGGCCTATTACGAAACGATCATCCGCCGCGGCGAGGATGTGCTGGCCGAGGTCAAATCAAGCTGGTGCTGCATTGATGCTGAAACGCTGCGCCCCGCGCGGCTGGCGCAGGACGTGATCGGAAAATTCTTCCCGGAACCGCAGCCCGAATAAGCCTCAAAAGCCTGTTCCACTTACGTGGAAACACTGCCGGGCCGGTGGTGGCCAATTTCAGCTTGAATGAAACAGGAACTAGACGTCCAGGTTCGCCACGTTGAGCGCGTTTTCCTGAATGAAATCGCGGCGCGGCTCAACCACGTCGCCCATCAGCCTGGTAAAGATTTCATCGGTTACGTCGGCGTCTTCAACCTTGACCTGGAGCAGCACCCGGGCAGCCGGATCCAGTGTGGTTTCCCACAATTGCTCTGCGTTCATTTCGCCCAGGCCCTTGTAGCGCGCGATCGCCAGCCCCTTGCGCCCGCCGGCCAGAACCGTTTCGAGCAGCTGCGATGGGCGGGCGATGCCTTCGTTCTTGCCGTCGCCGCGTGGTGCCTGCCGGGTTTGATCGTCGCCCATTTCAACAGCATTTTCGGCGGCCACTTCGGCAGGGGCTTCTTCCACCTGCCCGCTGCTGCGCACCAGCCGGGCAACGCCGGTATAGGCATCGGCCTGTTCAGCAGAAAGCCGCGCCAACTTGCGTGCTTCGGCGCTGGTCAGGAAGCTTGCCTCAATCGGGAAAGCATCAGTCACCCCGCGCCACAGCCGCTGGACCAAAACCGAACCATCATCGCGCAGGCCTGCGCTCCACACCGCTTCACGGTCAGTCAGGCCCATCAGCCTGGCAGCGCGCTGCAACGCGGCTTCGCGTGCCGATTGATCAAGATCGGGCGCAAAAACCCCGGCAATCGCCAGCGCTTCGATCACGGCAGGATCATAGCGCTTGGACACGAAGCCCATCAGGCTGCGCATCCGGCCTGCATGATCGACCAGCACCTTCAGATCGGCACCCGAACGCGCGCCGCCAGCGCTTTCCAGCACGCGCCCGGCAAGGCCTGCTTCGACCAGATATTCGTCCAGTTCGCGCGCGTCCTTCAGGTACACCTCACTGCGGCCTTTGCTTACTTTATAAAGCGGCGGCTGAGCGATGAAGAGATGCCCGGCCCGGATGATATCGGGCATCTGGCGGTGGAAGAAGGTAAGCAACAGCGTGCGAATATGGGCGCCGTCCACATCGGCGTCGGTCATGATCACAATCTTGTGATAGCGCAGTTTTTCAAGGTTGAACTCATCGCGCAGCCCGGTACCCATCGCCTGGATCAGCGTGCCCACTTCCTTGGACGAGATGATCCGATCAAATCGCGCGCGTTCAACGTTGAGAATTTTGCCTTTGAGCGGCAGGATCGCCTGGATCGCACGATCACGGCCTTGCTTGGCACTGCCGCCAGCCGAATCGCCTTCGACCAGGAACAGCTCGCACTTGGCGGGATCGCGCTCCTGGCAATCGGCCAGCTTGCCGGGCAGGCTGGCAATATCCATCGCGCCCTTTCGGCGGGTCAGTTCGCGCGCACGACGGGCGGCTTCGCGGGCAGCTGCGGCATCGATGATCTTGCCGACCACCGCCTTGGCATGGGCAGGGTTTTCCTCAAGCCATTCGCTCATCTTGTCAGCCATCAGGCTTTCCAGCGGCTGGCGCACTTCGGATGAAACCAGCTTGTCCTTGGTCTGCGACGAGAACTTCGGGTCCGGCAATTTGACCGAGACAATCGCGGTCAGCCCTTCGCGCATATCTTCGCCGGTCAGGCTGACCTTTTCCTTTTTGAGCAGCCCGGATTTTTCGGCATAACTATTTAGCGTGCGGGTAAGCGCGGCGCGGAATGCTGCCAGGTGGGTGCCGCCATCGCGCTGGGGAATGTTGTTGGTAAAGCACAGGACGTTTTCGTAATACGAATCGTTCCATTCCAGGGCCACTTCGATCCCGATCCCGTCACGCTCAGATGAAATCGCGATCGGATCTGGCAACAATGGCACCTTGTTGCGATCCAGATAGCCCACAAAAGCCCCAATCCCGCCTTCATAGAACAGGTTATGTTCTTTCGCTTCCTCGCCCCGCAGATCGCGCAGCAGGATCCGCACACCAGAATTGAGGAAGGCCAGCTCGCGATAGCGATGCTCCAGCTTTTCGAAATCATAGACGGTGACGTTCTTGAAGGTCTCTTCCGAAGCCTGGAATGTTACCCGGGTGCCCTTCTTTCCAGCAGGCGCGGGGCCGCGCACAACCAACGGACCCACCGCATCGCCGTAGGCAAATTTCATCCAGTGTTCTTCACCATCGCGCCAGATCGTCAGCTCCAGCCATTCTGACAGCGCGTTGACCACCGAAACGCCAACCCCGTGAAGCCCGCCCGAAACCTTGTAGGCGTTATCGTCACTGGTGTTTTCAAACTTCCCGCCGGCGTGCAGCTGGGTCATGATAACCTCAGCAGCGGAAACACCTTCTTCGCTGTGGATCCCGGTCGGGATGCCGCGGCCATTGTCTTCGACCGAAACCGATCCATCGGGATTAATCTCGATCAGCACCAGATCGCAGTGGCCGGCCAAAGCCTCATCAATCGCATTATCGGATACTTCGAACACCATGTGGTGCAGGCCGCTGCCATCGTCGGTATCGCCGATGTACATGCCGGGGCGCTTGCGCACCGCGTCGAGCCCTTTGAGGACCTTGATTTGATCGGCGCCATAGGCGTTGGCGTTTGGCAGGTTTTCAGGTGTTTCGGACATGCTGAGCATATAGGGATTGCCGGGCGATTTCGGAAGTGTGCCGCCCCCCTTCCATCCACAGGCATTTCGGGCATAACTGCATCTCAAATTCCGGGGAGGATGTCCGATGAAAAAGCTTGCCGCCGCTGCGCTCTTGCTGGGTGCTTCCGTCCTTGCCGGCGCTGCTGCACCGGCGCAGCGCCCGGACAGGCAAGACTTTCGCGAACTTTACAAGGAACTGGTTGAGACCAACACCACCCTTTCTGCCGGCAGCTGCACTGTGGCGGCCGCACGGATGGCGGCGCGGCTGAAGGCGGCCGGTATTCCTGAAAGCCAGATGACCCTGTTTTCGGTGCCGGAACATCCCAACGACGGCGGGCTGGTGGTGATCTATCCCGGCACTTCGAAGAAATCGAAGCCGATGTTGCTGCTGGCCCATATTGATGTGGTTGAGGCCAAACGATCGGATTGGGTGCGCGATCCGTTCACCCTGATTGAAGAGGACGGCTATTTCTATGCTCGCGGCACGGTGGACGACAAGGCCCAGGCCGCGATCTGGACCGACACACTGATCCGCTTCGCCAAAGAGGGCTACCGCCCCAAACGCACGGTCAAAATGGCGCTGACTTGCGGTGAGGAAACGAGCGGCGCGTTCAATGGCGCGGACTGGCTGACCAAGAACAAGCGCGAACTGATCGACGCCGAATTCGCGCTTAACGAAGGTGGCGGCGGGCAAAGTGATGGTAAAGGCAAGCTGATGGTCCAGACCGTTCAGGTGGGCGAAAAAGCCTATCAGGACTTCACCCTGACCGTCACCAATCCTGGCGGCCATTCATCCCGCCCGGTGCGCGATAATGCGATCTATGTGATGGGCGATGCGCTGGGCAAAGTGCGCGAATTCAAATTTCCGCTGGAATTCAACGACACCACCCGCGCCTTCTTTGCCCGCGCCGGTGCCAATCGCGGCGATGCGATGGGCAAGGCAATGATGACCTTGGCGTCCGATCCCGGCAATGCGGATGCCGAAGACATGGTCAGCACCGACAAGATGTACAATTCGATGCTGCGCACCACCTGCGTTGCCACGCTGATCGATGGCGGCCACGCACAAAACGCGCTGCCGCAAAAGGTGGTGGCCAACGTCAACTGCCGGATGTTCCCCGGACGCAGCGCCGATGAAACGCAAAAGTTGCTTGAAACGGCGATCGGAAATCCGCTGGTGAAAGTGGATCAAAAGGTTCGCGGCAAGCCGATCGCCAAGGCTCCGCCAATGCACCCCTGGCTGATCGGACCGATCGAACAGCTTGTCGCCAAACGCTGGCCCGGCATCCCTGTAATTCCGACCATGCTGACCGGCGCGACCGACGGAGTTTACCTGGCTGCGGTTGGCATTCCCACATATGGCGTCCCCGGCCCGTGGACCGATCCCGATGGCAACGGCACGCACGGCCTTAACGAGCGGATCGAGATCCGATCGTTAATGGAAGGTCGCGACTATCTGTATGATCTTGTGCGGCTGCTTTCGGGAAAATAGGCCGTGCTTGAATCACAAAGGGCAGCGGCGCCAAGGCGTCGCTGCCCTTTGTTGCTTGTGGAGGTGTGCCGAACCGCCGCGCTTAGGCAAGCGTGGCGGTAAACATCAAACCGCTGACCGAAGCCGCGGCGATGATCGGCAGCACGATTTGTACGAAGCTGCGCATGGTATTTCTCCTGTTTGCGTTCGCGAACTCAGTTCGCATTTGCAACATAACCTTTCGAGTAGAGATTGCGAGTGCAAAGGGCGGGATGGTTGTTGCGTATTTTGCAACTGACTAGTTTACCGCCCAGTAACCCCTGCTTCACCGGCTGGACAGGTGCCGCGGCATTCCGCAAGGCACGGTATCGACGATTCGATTTTGCGAAAGGCCTCAGATGACCGCCAATCCCGCCGACCAGCTGAACGCAGAATTCGGATCGCTCCCTGGCCTTATTGCGAGCTGGGGCCAATTTCGCGGCGAGGCTGATGCACTGTTCGATGGCACGATCACGCTTTCCTGGCGCGAAGTGGCCGACAAGGTTGAGCGGATCGCCGCGCGGCTGCAGGCCGATGGTTTGCAGCGCGGACAGGCCGTGGCAATTCTTGGCACCACCGATGTGGCCTATGCGCTGGTCTATCTGGCCGCGATTCGCGCCGGGGGCTGCGCCGCGCCGCTGACCACCAGCGCCAGCCCCGATCAGCTTAAGGGCATGGCGGCGGATTCGGGTGCGATCCACTTGTTCATCGATTCGGCCAAACTGGACGAGCTGGGGGATTTCAGCCTGGGGATCGCCAACCAGATCCGGCTGAGCGATCTGGATACGTTCATGGCACCCGCCGGCACCCAGGCTGCGCCGTTCGATCCGGCCGAAAACGATCCGCTCAACATAATTTATTCCAGTGGCACCACCGGCGTGCCCAAAGGGATCGTTCATTCCCACGGGATGCGCTGGCGGCAGATGACCTTCCGCGCCGCGCTGAATTACGGCACCGACAGCCGCACGATCTGTTCAACCCCGCTCTATTCGAACACCACCATGGCCGTGTTTTTGCCGACGATGTATTCGGGCGGCTGTGCCAGCCTGATGGGCAAGTTCGATGTTCGCAAATGGCTGGAGCGCGCGGCGGGTGAGCGCTGCACCCACACCATGCTGGTCCCGGTCCAATACCGCCGGCTGATGCAGTATGCGCATTTTGACGACTACGATCTGTCATCAATGAAGATGAAATACTGCACCAGCGCGCCTTTCCCTGCCGATCTCAAGGCCGAAGTGCTGGAACGGATGCCGGGCGGACTGATCGAGATCTATGGCATGACCGAAGGCGGCGTGGCTTGCATCTTCCCGGTGCATGAACACCCAGACAAGCTGCACACCGTGGGCTATCCGGCGCCCGGGCACTCTCTCAAGGTGCTGGACGAAGATGGCAACGAGGTGCCGCCGGGCACGGCTGGCGAACTGGTCGGCAAAAGCCCGACGATGATGCTGGGCTACAAGAACCAGCCTGAGAAAACCCGCGAAGGCTATTGGACCGATCCCGCAGACGGTTCGACCTGGCAGCGGATGGGCGATGTCGGCCGGCTCGATGCCGATGGATTTGTTGAATTGGTCGGGCGGACCAAGGATGTGATCATCTCGGGCGGGTTCAACGTGTTCCCGATCGACCTTGAAGCCGAGCTCTTAAAGGATGAACGCGTTACCGAAGCCGCCGTGGTCGGCGTGCCATCAGATCAGTGGGGCGAAACCCCGGTTGGCTTCGTGGTGCTGAAACCGGGCGTCGGCGAAGCGGCGCTGGAAGACATCCGAACAGTCGCCAACAGCCGCCTGGGCAAAACCCAGCGCGTCTCGGCGCTTCATGCGATTGATGAAATGCCCCGCAGCCACATCGGCAAATTGCTCAAGACCGAGCTGAGGGAGCTGGTGGTGCCTTCGTAAGCGCAAATCCGCGCAGGAACAGCACCAAAGCCACCAGCGAAAATCCGCCTGCCACCAAGAACGGCATGGTTGGCAGCTGGGCCAGCGCGCCCGGGCCGCTAAACCGGGCAAGGACCAGCGAATAGAGCGGCGGGCCGATAATCGCGGCAACACTGCCAACTGCCTGGGTTGCGCCCTGCAGTTCGCCCTGGCTGCTGGCATCGATCGCCCGGCTGGCCAGCGCCGAGATCGAGGGGGTGATGAAACCCTGCATCCCCCCGATCAGGATGGCAACATAGATCGCCGCTGTGCTACCAGCCAGGACATAGAGCACCGATGCGGTAACAAAGCTGCCAACCCCAATTGTAACTGCCAACCTTTCGCCCAGCCGGGGAGCCACAAAGCGCAGCCCCAGCCCCTGCACCAGCGCACTGGTCAGCCCCACCACTGCCAGCGAAAGCCCGATCGCCTTGCTATCAAAATGCCAGGCGGCAATTGCGATGTAAGACCACATTGCCGGATAGACCACGTGGGCCAACATCCAGAAACCGGTTGCGGCAATATACCACAGCGCCGCGCCGCTTTGCCTGCCCAGCGCCCTGAGCGCGGAAAAGGCATTGGCGCGGCGCCAGTCAAACGGGCGGCGCTTGCCAGCCGGCAGGCTTTCGCGCAGCACGAACCAGCCGATTGCAACATTGGCCAGCGCCAGCCCGGCGGCGGCATAAAACGGCACGCGCGGCCCCACTGTGCCCAGCAGACCACCCAGCGCGGGTCCGATAATGAAGCCAAAGCCAAAGGCCATGCCCATCAGGCCAAAGTTGGCTGCGCGCTTTTCCGGCGGGGAGACATCAGCGATAAAGGCATAGGCCGCGCTCCAGCTGGCCCCGGTAATCCCCGCCACCAATCGCCCCGCCACCAGCCACCACAGGCTGGGCGCCAGGCCCATCAGCAGATAGTCGATCCCGAACGCGGTCAGCGAAGCCAGCAGCACCGGGCGGCGCCCATACCGATCAGACAGGTTGCCGATGATCGGCGCAAAGACGAATTGCAGCGCGGCATAGCCCGCCCCCAGCCACCCGGCCCAGACCGCAGCCTGATCGATGGACATCTGGCCCAGCTCCATGATCAGGCCCGGCAGCACCGGCATGATCAGGCCAAAGCCCAGCATGTCGATCAGCACGATGGAAAAGACGATGCCAATCGAGGCGCGGTGTTGCACTGTCAGTTTCCCCCAAGCTGGGCGTGTGGCTGCTTGCCACCGCGCGCGTGCGCCATTATCGGCCCATCATGACGATCCAGCCTTCTGATTCCATCCTTATTGTCGATTTCGGCAGCCAGGTCACCCAGCTCATTGCCCGCCGCGTGCGCGAGGCCGGGGTCTATTCCGAAATTGCCCCGTTCAACAGCGCCGCTGCCGCATTTGCCCGGATGCAGCCCAAAGGGATCATCCTTTCGGGTGGGCCGGCATCGGTGCTTGATGAGGACGGGCCGCGCATTCCCGCTGAAATCCTCGAAAGCGGGCTGCCGATCATGGCGATCTGCTATGGCCAGCAGGCCTTGATGCACCAGCTGGGCGGCGAAGTGTTGCTGGGCGATAGCGGCGAATTTGGCCGCGCGTTCATTGAAATTTCTGACGGCTGCGTATTGTTCGATGGGCTGTGGGCCGAAGGCGAAACGCACCAGGTCTGGATGAGCCACGGCGACAAAGTGACCGCGCTGGCCCCGGGCTTCCGCCCGGTCGCCTCCAGCGCTGGCGCGCCTTTTGCGGTGATCGCCAACGATGAGAAGCGCATCTATGCGATGCAGTTCCACCCCGAAGTGGTCCACACCCCCGATGGCGGCAAGCTCTACAAGAATTTCGTGCGCCACGTTTGCGGGCTGGCCGGCGATTGGACCATGGCTGAGTTCCGCAAGACCAAGATCGAGGAAATCCGCAAGCAGGTTGGCAAAGGTAAGGTGATTTGCGGGCTTTCGGGCGGGGTCGATAGCGCTGTGGCCGCGGTGCTGATCCACGAGGCGCTAAGGGACTCTGGCGCCGAACAACTGACCTGCGTCTATGTCGATCACGGCCTGATGCGTCAGGGCGAAAGCGAGCAGGTCGTCAGCCTGTTTCGCGGGCATTACAACATTCCGCTGATCCACAAAGATGTATCGGCGCTGTTCATGGGCGGCCTGGCCGGAGTGACCGATCCCGAGGCCAAGCGCAAATTCATCGGCAAGACATTTATCGATGTGTTCGAAGCAGAAGCGAAGAGCATCGGCGGGGCGGAATTTCTGGCTCAGGGGACGCTCTATCCAGATGTGATCGAAAGCGTCAGCTTCACCGGCGGGCCATCGGTAACAATCAAGAGCCACCACAACGTTGGCGGATTGCCTGATCGGATGAACATGCAACTGGTCGAGCCGCTTCGCGAGCTGTTCAAGGATGAAGTGCGCGAACTGGGCCGTGAGCTGGGCCTGCCTGAAGTGTTCGTGGGCCGCCATCCCTTCCCCGGCCCAGGCCTGGCGATCCGCATTCCCGGTGAAGTGACCCGTGAGCGCTGTGACATCCTGCGCAAGGCCGATGCGGTCTACCTTGAGGAAATCCGCAATGCCGGGCTTTACGATGCGATCTGGCAGGCCTTTGCCGTGCTGCTCCCGGTCAAGACGGTGGGCGTGATGGGCGATGGCCGCACTTACGACAACGTCTGTGCCTTGCGCGCTGTGACCAGCACCGATGGGATGACCGCCGATATCTATCCGTTCGACGCTGCCTTTCTCAGCCGGGTCGCAACCCGGATCATCAATGAGGTCAAGGGCATCAACCGCGTGGTCTATGATTATACCTCAAAGCCGCCGGGGACGATTGAGTGGGAGTGAGGATCGAGCCGGCCACCACTGCTGATCGCGCGGCGGTTGTTGCGCTGTGGCACAGTGCCGGTCTGACCCGCCCATGGAATGATCCTGCCGCCGATTTTGACCTGGCCCTGGCCAACCCCACTTCGATTGTACTTTTGGCCCGTGATGGTGCGGCGCTGGCGGGCAGCGTGATGGCCGGGTTCGATGGGCATCGCGGCTGGGTCTATTACCTTGCGACAGATCCCGTACGGCTTGGCCAGGGGATTGGCAAAGCCCTGATGCAGGCCGCCGAACAATGGTTGCAAAGCCTTGGCTGCCCGCGCATTCGCCTGATGGTGCGCGATGATAACACTGCTGCGCGCGGGTTCTATTCGGCGATTGGCTATACCGATCAAGCAGTTATCACGATGGGCCGCACGCTCGATTGAGTGCAGGAGGTTTGGCGGGAATGCCGAAATTCGCGATGCCCCTAACCGTCCGGCGGCTTAACTGGACCGACATTGCGCTGGGCAGCCCGGCCGTGCCCAAAGGCACGATGGCACTGCACCGCAGCCTTACTTCTGGCTTGTGCCGCCGGGCAAGTGATCCGCCGGGCACGTTCTGGGGGGTGGGAGACCGCGGGCCCAATATCAAACCAAAGGACGCCGCGGCGCGTTACGGATTGGATGATCTGGCCCCACTGGCCAGGCTGGAAGGTGCCAAAATCATGCCGATGCCCGGTATCGGCCCGGCGCTGGCGCGGTTCCGACTGGTGGATGACCGGATTGAGGTGGAAGCCGTTTTGCCGCTGCGCACACCCGCTGGGGTGCTGCTTGATGGCCTGCCCCCGCCAGCTATTGCCGGTGCTGAAACCGAGCCAATGTTCGCGCTTGATGGCACGGCGCTGCCGACCAGTAGCCGCGGCGCCGACACCGAGGGGATCGCGGCGCGCGCTGATGGCATGTTCTGGATTGGCGAGGAATACGGCCCTTCGCTGCTGCTGGTTGATGAACACGGGACTGTGCACCAGCGGCTGGTCGCTGAAGGCAGCGCCGACCAGTTCGCCGGCGGCGGAATTCCTGTCACCGCGGTGCTTCCCGCGATTGCCCTGGCCCGCAAACTCAACCGCGGGTTTGAGGCACTGGCGATCAGCGCGGATGGCACGACACTCTTCGCCGCCTTCCAAAGCCCGCTGGCCCACCCTGATCGTGCCGCGCACGAAAGCAGTGATCTGGTGCGGATCTGGGCGCTGGATGCCAGGACCGGGCGAATACGCGCAGAATATGCCTATCCGATTGATCCGCCATCGCATTTCCTGCGCGACAGCGAAGCCGGCCCGGTCTTCGCCAGTGATGTAAAGATCAGCGAGCTTGCCGTTCTGCCCGGCGGCGATCTGCTGGTGCTCGAACGAGTCACGCTTTCCACCCACCTCTACCGGATTACCCTGCCCCAGCCACTGCCGTCAGCCTTGCTTGATCCATCGATCCGACCCACGCTGGAACAGCTGGGACAGGCCGGCTGCAGCACCGCAGGGCTGCCGGTGGCGGACAAAAAACTGCTGTTTTCAAGCGATATTTCACGCGGGATTTGCGGCGATCTTGAGGGCCTGCTGGTGCTCGGCGCGGAGGGCCTGTTGCTGTCAAACGACAGCGATTACGGCACAGAGGGCGCTGCCACCCAGTTCTGGCAGCTCGGCGGCCTCGCGCTAGCGGATTAACCGCCTGCGCCTGATATCACGATTTCTATTTCCCGGATGAACCGGTTGCGGACCATTCAGGCCGTAATGGGCACGTCACAATCCATGGCTAAGGTGACGGTTCTGCTCACCAAACAGCAAGCATTGTAACGTATTAACAACTTGTATTACGTAGATTTGCCTGCTAATAAGCGGCGTATATTGATTCTGTCGCCGTGTGGTTCAGCAACTGAGCCCGGCGGGGTCGAACGCAGATGCTCGGAGTTTGATTGTGCAAATTGGCAATTTTCTTGGATCGCGCAAGGCGCGCCAGACGATGGCAGCGGTTGTTGCACTTGGGGTCGTGCAGATCCCGCTGATCAGCCTTGCCGATGCCCCGGCCCCTTGGGTTCAGAAGGCCGAACAGAAGAAAACGAAAAAGAAAAAGGCCGCCCGCCGTGCTGCGCGCCGCCCGGTTCAGCGCGTTGAAACGGTGACCCGCGCTCCGGAAGTTCCGGTTGAAGTGGTGCAGGCCCCGCCGCCGGTTGATGTGCCGCCGCCGGCAGTTGTAGAAGTTGCTCCGCCGGTCGTCCCGGCCCCGGTCGCCACCCCGCCCGCTGTGGTTCCGGTTGCCGTGGCGAAGGCTGGCGGCTTCAATATCCTGTTCCCGGTATTGGGTCTGCTCGGCCTTGGCGCTCTGGTAGCCGCTGCCGGCAGCCATTCGAACGGCTAAGCCAAACAGCTTGGATCGGCAATCAAGGGCCTGCTACTTTCGGGTGGCGGGCCTTTTGCTTTTCAGGATCAGCTGGCACGCCTGCGCTATTGGGTGATCGCCACAAATTTCCCGGCTGCGCGGTCCTTGCGCACCTTCAGGCCATCGAACACTTCCCCGCTCATCGCGATGTAGACCCCGGGCCGGGCAACCTGTGCGGCGGCAAAGGCCATGCCCAGGTTGAAGTGCGCATCGGTTTCAGCAAAGCGCGCCGGGCTGAGCGCGCCGGTCAGGCAGATGGTTTTGCCGGGCGCTGCTTGCGCCAGCACTTGGGCAGTTTCGGTCATGGTATCGGTTCCGTGGGTTATAACGATCCGGTTTTCGGGGGCTTCGCGCACAGCCCTGGCGATCTCCGCCCGGTCTTGATCGGTCAGCTCAAGGCTATCCTTTCGCATGACCTCAACCACGCGGTGCGCCAGCGCTACGCGCGCTTCGGCCAGCAAGGCGGGAATCCCGCTTTCCACGATCTGATATTCGCTAAGCGCATCGAAATAGCTTTTGTCGATCGTGCCGCCGGTGGTGAGAACAAGGATAGCTTGATGGGTCATGGCAGCGGCCATAGCGGAGCCTGTCAGCATTGCCAAAGCGGCGATTTGATATTGCCGCGCGGCTCATGCTAGGCAGTGGGCCTGTGGGGGGGAACGGGCCATGGCAGACACACCGCACAATTCGCATCACGCAACCGGAACACGGCTTACCTGGCTGGTGTTGCTGCTGGCCCTGTCTATCCTGCTGAATTACGTTGATCGCGGCGCATTGGGTATCGTTGCGCCCAAGATGAAGGATGCGCTGAACCTTTCGGCAAGTGAGTTCGGCTTTGCGGCATCGGCCTTCTTCTGGACCTATGCCCCGCTGTGCCTTGTGATCGGCTGGCTGTGCGACCGGTTCTGCGTTTACCGGGTCTTTGCGCTGGGGGTGGCGATCTGGGCCGTCTGTACCTTTCTGACCGGTTTTGTCGGCGGCCTGGCCGGGCTGGTGATGCTGCGGATCGGGCTAGGGATTGGCGAGGCGGTGGCGTTTCCCGGCAGTTCAAAGATTTTTGCGGCACAGGTTCCGCCGCACAAACGCGGTATCGCGAATGCATCGGTTGCGGCTGCATTGGCCTTTGGTCCAGCGGTTGGCGCACTGGCTGGGGGTACAATTCTGGCACTTGGCGATTGGCGCGCCGTGTTCTGGGTGTTCGGCCTGGTGACGTTGGTCTGGCTGGTGCCGTGGCGGCTGGTTACCGGCCCGGTGCGAAGCCCCACTTTCAGTCACCCCACCGCCGGCCGGCTTGATCTTGGCAAATTGCTGCGGATCCGCTCGCTCTGGCTGATGGGGATCGCGCATTTCCTGTCTAACTACGGGTTCTATTTCCTGCTGACATGGCTGCCCTTGTGGCTAGTCCAGACCAAGGGCTATTCGATCCCCGAAATGACCGCGCTGACCACACTGGGCTTTGTGGTTCAGGGGGTGGCGGCGCTTGGCATTGGCCATTGGTCTGATGCGCAGGTTGCAGCGGGGGCCGATGAAGGCCCCTTGCGCCGCAAGCTGATCGTAGCCGGGCAAGTGGCTGTGGCCGTGGCAATTGGGGGAATCTTTCTGGCGCAAAATGCCTGGCAACTGGCCGCGCTGCTGGTGCTGGCGGGCGTGGGCATCAGCCAGGTATCGACCAATATCTTCGCGATCGGTCAGATCTTTTCCGGGCCGCAGGCTGCGGGCGGCTGGATCGGAATCCAGAACGCAATCGGCAATGTTTCCGGGATCATCAGCCCAATCGTAACCGGGATCCTGATCGACCAGTTGGGCGGATATGGTTGGGGTTTTGCCCTGGCTGCCGGGGTTTGCGCTGCGGGTGCCCTGTGGTGGTGGAAAATGATCCCGCCGATCAAGCAGATCGAAGTTTGATGCCGCATCGCCGGAATTGAGAGCGATGCCAACCATCATCAGCCATGCGCTTGTCCCCTTGGCCGCCGCCGCCATATTGGGGACCCGGCGCATTCCGGTTCGGCTGGCGTTGATGGGGGCGATCCTGGCCATGGCACCCGACATCGATGTCATCAGCTTTAAGCTGGGTGCGGCCTATTCCGACGAATGGGGCCACCGCGGCGCCAGCCATTCGCTGGCCTTCGCTGGCGCTTTGGCTGCTGCGCTGGCCTTGCTGCCTGGACTGCGCACAGCCAAGAGCGCGCTTTTCCTGTTCGCGGCGGCAGCATCGCATGGTCTGCTTGACATGGCGACCGACGGCGGGCTGGGCATAGCCCTGTTTTGGCCGTTTGAGCAGACCAGGCATTTTCTGCCCTTTACCCCGATCCGGGTTTCGCCGATTGGCGCAGGATTCTTCACCGCGCGCGGTGCAGAAACGATAGCGTCAGAATTGCTTTGGATCTGGCTACCTTGCGCGGTGCTTATCGGATCGAGGTTGGTTTTGCGGGGCCGCCGAACAGACTAGGCCGCCAGTGCCTCACCCTCAATCGCTTCGATCGCGCGGTGCAGGCGCTGGGCTGCGGCGCCATCAAGCCGGTGTTCGAACAAGGTCAGGTGCCGCAGCAAGGTGCGCCGCACCGCGCCCGCGCCTTCGCCGATTGGCTCGCCCAGTTCGCGGTGGTGTTCCAGCCCATAACGCAAGATAATCGTGGCATTGATCGCCAGATCGCGCAGCCGTTCGCGCGGCCAATCCAGCAGCCCTGCGGTAACCAATGCCGCCAGAAAGGCCTCGATCTGGTCAAATGTCAGGACCAGCCAGCGCGGCGCATTGGTGTGGATTATTGCGGCATCTTCGCCATAGCCTTGCTGATCGCGGTAGAGGAACCGGAAGGCGCGAAATTCTGCCATCATCGTTTCCAGCAGCGCGCCATAACCAGCCAGCGGATCATCCCCTGGGCGCAGCGCCAGCCGCTTTTCGATAGCGGCGGCGAAATCTTCGGCAATCGCATCAAGCAGCGCGGCACGGGTCTTGAAGTGATACCACAGGTTGCCTTCAGCAATCCCGCAGGCCTGTGCCAGCGCTGCGGTCGATACGGCCCCATAGCCCTCTGCGTTGAATAGCAAGAGGGCCTGGGCCACGATCCGATCACGGGTTTTCATCAGTAGCGCGAAAGTTCGACCTGCATCGCCTTATAGCCATGGACGAAGCAGGCCGCCACGCGCTTGGGTTCACCGATCACATTGGCGCGCAGGCGTCGCTTGGCCATTTCCTCAAGCAATGTCACCAGCTGCAGCTCGGCCACGCGGGCACCAACGCAGCGGTGGATGCCATAACCGAAGGACAGATGGCGACGGGCATTTTCACGGTCAACCCGGATCGCTTCGCCATCTTCGAACACGCTTTCATCGCGGTTGGCGGAAATGTACCACATAACCACCTTGTCACCGGCCTTCATTTGCACGCCTTCGATCTCGGTGTCCTCGGTCACGGTGCGGCGCATGTGCGAAAGTGGGGTTTGCCAACGGATAAGTTCCTGCACCGCATTGGGGATCAGCGATGGATCGGCTTCAAGCTTGGCCCGCTCTGCCGGGTACTTGTTCAGCCCATAGGCATAGGATGACATCGAATTGCGGGTGGTATCATTGCCGCCGACAATCAGCAGGATCAGGTTGCCGATGAACTCTTCAGGCTCCATCTCGCGCATTGCGTCCGATTTCAGCATCACGCTGATCAGATCCTTGCCGGGATTGGCCATGCGGTCCTGCCACAGCGCCGCAAAAGCCATGCCCATTTCCTGCATCTTGGCCAGCCGCAGTTCGACCGATTCCTGACACTTGGTCAGCTCGACATCGCCGCCAAAGTCCGACCATTCGGTCAACTTGTCGCGCTGTTCCCAGGGGAAATCAAATATCTTGGCCAGCATGCCGGTGGTCAGTTCGATCGAGACCCGCTGAACCCAATCAAACGGCTCGCCAATCGGGAGTCCATCAAGCACTTCGCCGGTCCGGGCAACGCATTCTGCCTTCATCGCCGCAACTTCGGATGGGCCAAAGCTGGGCGCAACAGTGCGGCGCTGGCCAGTGTGCTTGGGCGGATCCATCGCGATGAACATCGGCTCGCGCATGTTGTATTGCTTAAGCAATTCAGGATCGCCGGAAATGGCGATCCCGCCCTTTTCCCAATCGGACGAGAAAATCTTGGGCAGGGCTTCGATATGGATGATCGGCTTGTAGGTGCTGACCGACCAATAAGGACCGAAATCGCTTTCAGGCACATACTGGATCGGGGCTTCGGCGCGCAACTTGGCGAACAGCCCCTGCCAGCGGTCTTCGGCATAGAGTTCGGCCAGCGATACGTCGATCGGCTCGATCGGCGATTGGGTCCGTTCTAGGGTTGCATTGCTGGCCATGGTGCTCTCCGACAGATTTTAGGGTTTTTACCCTAATTCATCCTCGGCAAGAGTCAACATCGCCCGGCCCGTAAGAAAATCGCCGCCCGGATTGCTCCGGACGGCGGCTCGCTGAGACTGTAATCGGTGAACTGTGAAAGGCCTATTTCGCGGCCTTTATGCGGCGATAAGGCACGAATTCGCCAAGACTGATCAATCCGTTGAACATATGGCTAGAGCGATCGAGCGTCTGGACGATATCGAGATTGCAGAACTGCCCGCCATAATTGCGGGTCACCAGCACATCATCGGAATCGACATCTTTGGCATTGCGCGGCACGTTGACCCAGATCGTATTGCCCCAGCCGAACACCAGTGCCGTACCATCGATCACCCGCACATCGCGCGATTCATGCTGCGGAATACAACTGCGTGGGGTGCCTGCGACGCGCCCATCAAGCAGTTTGGCAAGCTCTTGTTCGGGGGTCAGCCGGGTCTTGGCATCAAGCGCCGGGCCGGCCAGCAAAGCCGATGCTGTTACCAGTGCAATGGCGATCTTGCGCATGTTTCGACTCCTTGGTTTTCGTGTAGCAGCCTACGCCGCGATCCTGAACCGGAACTGAAGGATCACCCGGTTCCGCCCACAGTCAGCCCGGCAACCAGCAAAGTGGGCTGCCCCACCCCGGCCGGAACGCTTTGTCCGCCCTTGCCGCAGATCCCGATCCCTTCATCCAGCGCAAAATCGTTGCCGATGCCCAGCACCTTGGTCAGCACGGTCGGTCCATCGCCGATCAGCGTGGCGCCCTTGATCGGCGCACCCAATTTGCCATTTTCTACCTTGTAGGCCTCGGTGCAGGTAAACACGAATTTGCCCGAAACGATATCGACCTGCCCGCCGCCAAAACTTTTGGCAAAGATCCCGCTTTTAACCCGGCTCAGCAATTCAGCCGGATCATCGTTTCCGCCCTTCATGAAGGTGTTGGTCATCCGCGGCATCGGCGCATGAGCATAGTTTTCGCGCCGCCCGTTGCCGGTGGCAGGCACCCCCATCAGCCGGGCATTTAGCCGGTCTTGCATATAGCCCTTGAGGATGCCGTCCTCGATCAGCACGGTTTCCTGGGTAGGCGTGCCTTCATCATCGATCGAAAGCGAGCCGCGCCGGCCCTGCCCGTTGACACCCAGCATCGTGCCATCATCCACCACGGTAACCCCTGGCGCACCCACGCGTTCACCGATCCTGCCGGAAAAGGCGCTGGCACCCTTGCGGTTGAAATCGCCTTCAAGCCCGTGGCCAACGGCTTCGTGGAGCAGAACGCCGGGCCAGCCAGGGCCAACCAGCACGGTCATCTCACCGGCGGGTGCGGCCACGCTTTCCAGATTGGTAAGGGCCTGGGCAAGGGCCTCATCAATCGCGCGGTTCCAGGTTTCGGGCGCAAGCAGATCATCATAGAGCCGCCGCCCGCCGATCCCGAAGCTACCGGTTTCACGGCGCCCGTTCGATTCGACAACAATCCCCACATTGAGCCGAACCATCGGCCGGACATCGCCCCCACGAAAGCCATCGCCGCGCAGGATTTCAATCACGCTCCAGCTACCTGCAAGGCTGACCGAAACCTGCGCCACCCTGGGATCGCGGGCGCGCGCGGCGGCATCGATTGTTTCGAGCAGCTTGACCTTTTCGGCAAAGCCCAGCGCATCAAGCGGCGAGGCTTCGGTATAAAGGTGCCGGTTGTTGGCGCGCGGCGGCGCGGCCGGTGCGGCCTTGGCCGGATCAAGCAATTGCAGCGTTTCGCCCGCGCGGCGGATTGCGGCTTCGCTGATCTCGTTGGCGTGGGCAAACCCGGTCATCTCACCCGATACACCGCGCAGGCCAAAGCCCGCATCGCGCGAATAATCGGCAGTTTTCAGCCGCCCGTCATCGAACAGAAAGCTCTCACTGGCGATGAATTGCAGGTAAAGCTCACCATCATCGCAGGCCCGCAACGCCTCAGCGGTAACGGCCTGGGCGCGGGCAGGATCGATCTTGCCAAACAGATGGACGGCGGCTGGGTCTGCTGTTGTCATGCCCCTGATATAGGGACTGGGACGCAGATGGCTAGGCCGCAGCCTGATCGGCCGCCCCGCCCTTCAGGATGAAGCGCTTGTCGCAATATCCGCAATCGGCAAAGCCGCGCTCATCAATTTCAAGCCAGACCTTGGGATGGCCCAGCGCTGCGCCGCCCGGCAAGCCGGTTGATCCATCGCAGGATACGCGGCTGGCGGTAACGATCATGGTTTCAGTCTGCGTGCTCATAGCGCGGGCCTTAGCAGTGACGCCCGGCGATTTCCACACCTACTGGTAGTTTAATGTAATCGTGAATGACCCGACATATGTACCAGGCGCTTGATTTGCCTTCACCCGCAAAGTTGCACCCAATGGAAAGCGAAAGATACCAGTGCTGCTACCAATTCGGAATGTGCGCGGAGCAGTCGTGATAGGTGCTGTTGGGGTACTGCCAATAATGAATGTATCGACTGTCATCGTGCCCCCACCACCTACTCTATTGAGAGTAATGGAATTGCTGGTCATTCTGATAGTAACTTGTTGGCCGAACGAACCCTTGCCGGCAAAAGCTGCAGGCTGAACCAAGCCTCCGGTTGCCAGTCGAACGCCGCCTGTCGCGGCACGGGTTCCAGCCGGTGCCAATACAACCGTTCCCGCAGTGGTGCCTGGCACAACCTTGCCAAAGGCCAGGTCATCTACCTTAATAAAGGTTAGATTGGCGACGATAACCGCTTCCGCACTTGCAGAAACGGTGGCGACCTCTTGGGCCTGGGCAGGCATTGATCCACAAATTGACAATGCACAGACCAGCGCTGCGCAGAATGCGCGAACGGCGGTCTTGAATCGACTGCCAAAGATGGAAACCCCCCGGTACATCGAATTCTGACTAGCGCGGCGACCTGAAGGCACCCTCCACAGATATGGTTAACGGGCGCGTAGGAATTGGCCGTGAACCGCCGCAATCCGGGGCTTTGCCCAGGACTTTGCCATGTGAACGGCTTGGCGCTAAGCGGGGCAGATGGAATCGACCTCTGCTATCAGCATCAAGAACCTGACCAAGCGCTATGCGCCGGCCGGAAACGCCCCTGCCAAACTGGCGCTGGATGATGTCAGCTTTGATGTCCCGCAGGGCCAGATCTTCGGCCTGTTGGGGCCCAACGGTGCGGGCAAATCAACCCTGATCAACATTCTGGCCGGGCTGGTGATGAAAACCGGCGGATCGGCGGAAATCTGGGGTTTCGATATCGACAAGGACCTGCGCAACGCCAAACGTTCAATCGGGATCGTCCCGCAGGAAGTGGTTTTCGATCCGTTCTTTACGCCGTTCGAAGTGCTGGAAAACCAGGCCGGGCTTTACGGTGTGCCCAAGGCGGTGCGCAAAAGTCTGGAGCTGCTGGGCCAGGTCCACCTTTCCGACAAAGCCAATGCCTATGCCCGTACGCTGTCAGGCGGGATGAAGCGCCGGCTGCTGATCGCCAAGGCGCTGGTCCACACCCCGCCGGTGATCGTGCTGGATGAACCGACCGCGGGCGTTGATGTGGAATTGCGCCGGCAATTGTGGGAACTGGTCAGCGAACTTAACGCGGGCGGGGTCACCGTGGTCTTGACCACCCACTACCTTGAAGAGGCCGAGCAGTTGTGTGACCGGATCGCGATCATCAACCACGGCCAGCTGATCGCCAACAAGCCGACCCGCGAACTGGTTGAAATGGCAAGGGAAAAGATCGTAGTGGTGACGGTGGACAAGGATGTTCCCGCCCCGCCCCAGCATGCCGCATTCCTGAAGTGCGAAATGGCCAGCGATCGTATGCTTGAGATTACTTACGACAAGGACCGCACCAATGCCGGCGAAGTGCTGGCGGCTGTCCAGGCGCAGGGGTTGGGTATTATCGACGTAACCACCCGCGAAGCCGATCTGGAGGATGTGTTCATGCATTTGACCAGCAGCGCGGCGGCGTGACCCACGACGTCATCATTGTTGGCTCGGGCGCGGCCGGGCTTACGGCGGCGTTGGCCTTGGCCGAAAGGCTCAAGGTGCTGGTGCTGGCCAAGGGTGAATTGACCGGCGGATCGACCGCCTGGGCGCAAGGCGGGATCGCCGCGGTGCTGGATGCCGGTGACACGTTTGAGAATCACATTCGCGATACGATGGTCGCAGGCGCGGGGCTTAATCGGCTTGAAACGGTTGAATTCGTGATCGAACGCGCGCCGCACGCAATCGCGCGGCTGGCTGAACTGGGTGTGCCGTTCAACAGTGAGGGTGAGCATTTCCACCTGACCCGTGAAGGCGGACATTCGCATCGCCGGATCGTTCACGTTGCCGATGCGACTGGCTGGGCGGTGCAGGAAGCGCTGGTCAAGGCGGCAGAAGCACACCCCAATATCACCCTGTTGGCCGGCCAGGCCTGCATCGATCTGATCACCGGCAAGCACGAAGCCCGTTATTCCGGATCAGGCCGGGTCTGGGGAGTCTATGCGCTTAATCAGAAGACCGGAAAGGTTGAGGCGCACACTGCGCGAGCGACCGTTTTGGCCACCGGGGGCGCAGGCCGGGTCTATCAGTTCAGCACGGCCCCGCGCGGCGCGACCGGCGATGGGATCGCGATGGCCTGGCGCGCGGGTGCGCGGGTTGGCAATATGGAAATGATGCAGTTTCACCCGACCTGCCTCTACAGCCTCGATATCAAGAATTTCCTGATAACCGAGGCGGTGCGCGGCGAAGGCGGGCATCTGCTGAACCCCAAGACCGGGCACCGCTATATGCCCGATTATGACGAGCGCGCCGAATTGGCCCCGCGCGATATCGTTGCCCGCGCCAATGACAGCGAAATCAAGCGCGATGGGCTTGATTTCGTCCACCTGGATATCAGCCATCAACCAGCAGAATTCGTGCGGGAACACTTTCCCAATATCCACGAAAAACTGTTGGGGCTGGGGATCGACATGACCACCCAGCCAATTCCAGTGGTGCCAGCACAGCATTATACCTGCGGCGGGATCGTGATCGATCTGGCTGGCCGAACCGACCTTCCGGGGCTTTATGCAGCCGGTGAATGCACCGAAAGCGGGCTGCACGGGGCCAATCGGCTCGCCAGCAATTCCCTGCTTGAATGCTTCGTTTTTGGAGAAGCGGCGGCCAGCGACATTCTGGCCCGGTGGGACAGCTTCGATGCCCCCCCGCCGGTTCGCGGCTGGGATGAAAGCCGGGTGACCGATAGCGACGAAGAGGTGGTGATCCAGCAAAACTGGGGGGAAATCCGGCGTTTCATGTGGAATTATGTCGGGATCGTGCGGACCACCAAGCGGCTTGAACGGGCCAAGCACCGGATCCAGATGCTGACCGGCGAGGTTGAGGAATACTACGCTCACTTCCGCGTCTCAACCGATCTGATCGAGCTTCGCAACTTGCTCCAATGCGCCGAACTGATCGTCCGGTCCGCGCTGGCCCGGCACGAAAGCCGCGGGCTGCACTATATCCTGGACTATCCCGGGATGCTGGACGCGGCAAAGGACACTGTGTTGGTCCCGTAGGCTCCACTGCAACATAATTGCAACAAATTGCGGGCAAGCCTGCCGGGCATATCATGAGTGACAATCAACAGGACGATACCGGCACCGGGCCGATCAGGGCACTGGGCCAAAGCGTAGCGCAGGAACGCGTCCTGGCGGCACAGCAGGCCGGGGTTGCGGCTGCCGAAATTCTCGCCAGGCGCGGCACGATCGGTGATGTCGAGGCCTTGCTGGCAGGCGCTGCACCAGACGATGCAGAGCGCCTGCGCGCGCTGCTGGGCCTGCCCGAAACCAGCGTGCCGTTGCGGCAGACCAGCAATGAACTGGCCGCGGACTGGAAACGCGGCGGATATCCCTACAAATACAAGATGCTGCGCAAGGACTATGAGCATGACAAGTTCCTGCTCCAGGCCGAGCTGCTCAAATTCCAGAGCTGGATCAAGGAAACCGGCGCGCGGGTGGTGATCCTGTTCGAAGGGCGCGATGCGGCGGGCAAGGGCGGCTCGATCAAGCGCTTTACCGAACACCTCAATCCGCGCGGCGCGCGCGTGGTGGCGCTGGAAAAGCCCAGCGAAGTTGAGCGCGGGCAATGGTATTTTCAGCGCTATGCCGCGCACCTTCCCACCAAGGGCGAGATCGTGATGTTCGATCGCAGCTGGTATAACCGCGCCGGGGTGGAACAGGTCATGGGCTTTTGCAGTCCCGAAGAATATGGTTCCTTCCTGCGCGAAGCCCCTGAATTTGAAGCCAATCTGGTGCGCGGCGGAATTCACCTGATCAAATTCTGGTTCTCTGTCAGCCGCGAAGAACAGCTGCGCCGCTTTACCGAGCGCAAGGTTCATCCGCTCAAGCAGTGGAAGCTTTCCCCGATTGATCTCGCCAGTCTCGACAAGTGGCACGATTACACCCGCGCCAAAGAGGGGATGTTTACCGCCACCGATACGGAGGCCTGCCCCTGGACGGTGATCAAGAGCGACGACAAGAAGCGCGCCCGATTGAACGCGATGCGCTTTGTCCTGAACGCTTTTGACTATGGTGGGCGCGATTCCGGCGTGATCGGGCCGGCTGACCCGCTGCTGGTCGGGCGGGCTAGCGTGATCCGCGAATAAGCCAAACGCGCCAGGGATCGGATCCGGCCCGGCCTGCCTTGCATGAAACGCAACACAGCTTGCGGCCTATCCGTTTGACTCCACCACGGCCCGGCAGGACAATCAGGTCAACCAAATGGGAATATTCGCCTGCTATGCCGGGCGAAATCCGCGTGTTGAGGAGCCTGAACACAATGACCGCCACCCGCCCGGCCCGCCGCCGCAAACCCGCGCTGCCCAAAGTGGTCGAGGAAGGCCTTGCCGCCGAACGCGCCGAAGCTGCGGTTGAAGCAGAAACGGCAGCACTGGCCGAAATCGCCGGGACCAGCGGGGCCGATGGGGTCGAGGCGATCCTATCTGGAGCATCGCCCGATGATGCCGCCCGGATGCGCGATTATCTGGGCCTGCCCAAGCCGGCGGGGCGCCCCCGCAAAACCAGCGACGATCTGGCCGACGATTGGCGCAAGGGCGGCTATCCCTACAAATTCAAGATGCTGCGCAAGGATTATGAGCGCGACAAATTCATCCTCCAGACCGAACTGTTGAAACTTCAGCAATGGACCCGCGAGAACGGCCAGCGGGTGGTGATCCTGTTCGAAGGACGCGATGCAGCCGGCAAGGGCGGCACGATCAAACGGATGATGGAACACCTTAACCCGCGCGGCGCGCGCGTGGTTGCGCTGGAAAAGCCCAGCGAGGTTGAACGCGGCCAGTGGTATTTCCAGCGCTATGTAGAACACCTGCCGACCAAGGGCGAAATCGTGCTGTTTGATCGCAGCTGGTACAACCGCGCAGGCGTGGAACGGGTGATGGGGTTCTGCAACGAGGACGAATACAAGGAGTTTCTGCGCCAGGCACCCGAATTTGAACGCAACCTGGTACGCAGCGGCATCCATCTGATAAAATTCTGGTTTTCGGTCAGCCGCGAAGAGCAGCGCCGCCGGTTCAAGGAACGCAAGGTTCATCCGCTCAAGCAGTGGAAGCTATCGCCGATCGATCTTGCCAGTCTTGATATGTGGGAGGATTACACCCGCGCCAAGGAAGCGATGTTCTTCGCCACCGACACCGCCGACAGCCCGTGGACTGTGGTAAAAAGCGATGACAAAAAGCGCGCCCGGCTCAACGCCATGCGGTATCTGCTGCACTCGCTGCCCTACAAGGACAAGGACGCGGGCCGGATCGGCATGGTCGATGATCTGATCGTTGGCCGGGCCAACGTGATCCACGAACGCGGCGAGCATGGCTGGAGCGGCGGCAAGGACGATTGAGGCGGTCCTCTTGCGCTTCTGATCTGTGGCGCTAATCGTCCCTGGCAAAGCGAACCGGGGAGGAATACAAATGCCGCAAGTCCAGGCCAACGGCATTACAATCGAATACGAAGCCTATGGCGATCCAGCCCACCCGCCGCTGCTGCTGATCATGGGCCTTGGCGCGCAGTTGACCCTATGGCCGATCGAACTGGTCGAGGCGCTGGTGGCCAAAGGCTATTACGTGATCCGCCATGATAACCGCGATATCGGGTTGAGCGAAAAATTCAGCCACGCCGGTATTCCCAATTTCAAACGCGTTGCCGTGATGCGGATGCTGGGCTTGCGCCCCAAGCTGCCGTACCGGCTGGGTGACATGGCCGATGATGCTGCTGCGCTGCTGGACGAATTGGGGATCGAAAGCGCCCATGTGGTTGGCGGATCGATGGGCGGGATGATTGCCCAGTTGATGGCGGTGGGTCACGCGCACAAGGTCCGCAGCCTGACCTCGATCTTCTCAACCACCGGCAATCGCCGCCTGCCGCCGCCGCAAAAGGCCGCAATGGATGCGCTGCTGGGCAAGCCGCCGGCCAATGCCTCGCTTGATGCGGTGATCCCGATCGGGATCAAGGTTTCACGCGCAATCGGCAGCCCGGCCTATCCCGCGCCTGAAGAGCGGCTGCGCGCCAACATCACCCGCGATTACCACCGCAGCTTTTTCCCGGAAGGCGCGGCGCGGCAACTGTGCGCGATCATTGATGACGGCGATCGGCGCGCGCGGCTGAAAAAAGTGACCGCACCAACGCTGGTGATCCACGGGCAGGCCGATCCACTGGTTTCGGTTGAAGGCGGGCGCGATACGGCCAGGGCAATTTCCGGAGCGAAGCTGCATGAAATTCCGGGCATGGGCCATGACCTGCCGCTGGAACTGGTGGATGAGATTGCCGGCAAGATCGCGGAGCATGCGCGGTAGAACCTGATCGTTTACGCGGAGCCAACACGAGTCTGGTTCAGTTCATCTCAACCAGCGCCTAAGGCCCTTCCCACCACATCGACCAGAAATGCGGGCCGCCGCGCGGCGCGTCCCATTCTTCGCGCAGGCTGAAGCCCATCCGCTGATACAGCCCGACGTTTTCAGGCGTAGCAGTCTCCAGGTAAATCGGGCGGCCGTTCGCGGCGGCACGGGCTTGCCCGGCGCGGATCGCTGCCCCGCCCCAGCCGCGCCCCTGAAAGGCCGGATCAACCCCGGCATAGTGCAGATAATCGTAAGCCAGGCCCTGGGGGTGGTGCTTCTCGATCGATTCGCTAACCGCCAGGCCGCGCAGCAAGTTTCCGCCCAGCGCGCCCATGTAACGCGGCAGGCTTTGCACCAGTTGCCACAGCGAACCATGAACCGCAGCGCTGCTGCGCCACAGCGTGACCGCTTCGCTGCCTGGTGAGGACAGCGCCCAACCGGCGGAAAATTCCTCTTTCACCAGGGCCGCAAACAGGCGCGGCAAGCGGGCATGGCGATCGGCAGGGTCAGGCATGATCCAGGTCATTGCCGGATCATCGGCAAAGGCGCGGGCCAGACTGGCGATCATCGCCGGGCTGGCGGCCGGGTGCGCTTCGGCAATGGTTGGCAGGGTGCGGGGGGCACTGTTCACAGGTGCCAACCGAGCCGATTGCCGATAAAGATCAGCACCATCGCCCCCAGCACCGATCCGATACAGCCTGAGCGGTTAAACCCTTCGCGGATCCCCTGCCCGTTTGATAGGCCGGCCAGCAGGCCCACAACCAGCGCGCCGCCCACCCCCAACAGGCTGGTCATCCAAAAGCCCATGTCGTTATCGCCCCAGTAGAACGCCCGGGCGATGAGGCCGACAAAGAAGCCAGTTATGATAGTGCCGATCAGATTGAGCATGCAGGCGCACTCCGCAAATGGGTTACATTCCGGGGCGACTATAGTGCGCTGCGTGGGCCCGCCAAGCCCGGATCGGGCCAGCGGGCCAAAGACGATTTAGCGGACAACGCCAATCTTGCGCAGATCGCGCATGGCCTGGCCTTGCGCGGTCTTTTCAGCCGCGAGCGGATCAACGTCCGGGGCAAAGGCGCGGGCCGCATCGGCAATGCTGGCCTGGTTATCATAGAGCAGCATTTCGCGGACCGGGGCAAACCCGCCGCCTACTTTCACGTTCTGGGCGAGATGCAGGGCCGCAACGCAGCGGAACAATGTGGGAAAGCCAGCGCAGGCTTCTTCAACCCCGCCAGCGGGCAAGGTGATCCGGTCTGCGGCCAGCGAGCGGTTGAGCGCTGCGGCTGAACGCGGATCGATCAGCGGCAGGGCCTGACCGATCGGGACTGCTGTCTGGATCGCGGCCGCAGCAACCGGCGCGGCTGTGGCGGCCGTGCCTTTGCCTTCGGCGCTGTCACTGGCCCGGGCCGATCCGGCGATTACCGCCAGAGAGATCGCAGCCAGGCTGAAGATTCGTTTGTCGACAAGACGCATTCAATTGCTCCCACAAGACCGACTCGGTTGAGAGCTGGCCGTAGGGAGAGGTGCCACAGCCCGATGAATCACCCGTTTCAAGCGATGCTTAACACGAAGCAAACATGTTCGCGGCAAGCGTCAAAAGGGCCGTTTGCGCAACAAGATTGCGGGCCTCGATTCTTTCCGTGTCAACGCCCCTGCCCGGCGATTCCCGGTGAAAAATTTTTTTGCGGATTCATTTTGACTCTTGCGCGATTCAGCAGTGGCGGATTTCCCACGCGTCGCTGCATCGCGGCATGACTCCATCCACAGGCTGAACCGCTCCGAATGGGTAAACCGCGAATTTACCCTCTTGCATGCGACTCATCATTTGGCACTATAGGTAGTGGTTCTGCTTCGGGGGGGACCTACTAAACCTAGATTCAGGCATGGCTGCGCATTTCGCGCACCGGGGGCGGATTCGGGATTGGCAGGGGC